>JBQTJV010000094.1:0-13174 GCA_052386775.1 Betaproteobacteria bacterium | reverse complement strand
GTGGCTGGTGACCACCACGATGCCACCGCGTGCGAGATGCTCCGTGATGATCAGCACGACCAGGCCGATGGCGTTTGCATCGAGTGCCGTAAAAGGTTCGTCGAGCACCCAGAGTTTCGCGCTCTGGCTCGCAGCGAGCCGCGCGAGCGCCACGCGGCGCCGCTGCCCCTGCGAGAGATAGCGTGCCGGAAGATCCGCGTGCCGCTCGAGCCCGAGCCGATCGAGCGCCTGATTCTGCGTCTCGACCCCGACCGTATCGCCGGACAAAGCACAGGAGAACCGGAGGTTTTCCCGCGCGGTAAGCTCGTCCTTCACCGCCGGCAGATGGCCGATGTACAGCAGTTCGCGGTGGTACTCCTCGCGCAGGTGGCGAACCGGCTGTCCCTGCCACAGCACATCGCCGTGCGCAGGCTGTGCGAGGCCGCAGATGATGCGCAGCAGGCTCGTCTTCCCGCTGCCGTTCGCGCCGGCGATACGCAGCAGCGTTCCGGCGCCCACCGCGAACTGCAGCCTGTCGAACAGCGTACGCGTTCCACGCTCGCAACCGAGGTCGATCGCTTCAAGCATTCGGGGCGCGGTCAAACGTCATCACTGGAAATTCCGGTCGGAACGGCTGTTGCCGCCGCCATTCTAAACGTCTTTCGTGCGGCTGACGGATAGAGTCGGCGGCGGCTGATAATACACAGCCGCGTAAGCCAGGCGCAATTGCCTATTGCGCTGACTGGCTCGCGTAATACGAAGCAATATCCTCGATGACGGCGTTGCTGTAGACCGAACTCATGCGATGCATCGTCGAACTTTCCCGCCGGTCGTCGCGATAAGCGCGCAGCGCCATGATCAGATAGTCCTTGTCCTGACCCTTGATTTTTGGCATGGCAACGGCGGGATTGTCGTCCGAGTCGTGGCAGCGATTGCATTTCGCCGCAAGCTCATTGGCGGAAGTCGGTATCCGTTCAGCGGCAACCGGCTGCTGTGCGGAATAAAACGCCACGAGGTGCTCGGCTTCCCGGTCGCCGAGTCCCGCCACGTAACGCTGCATGCCCCAGTGCTGCCGGCTGGTGCGATATGCCTTGATCGCGTTCAAAAGATACTGGGGATCCTGACCCGCCAGGCTCGGGGTCGCGGCATCCGCGCTGACGCCTGTCGCGCCATGGCACCCGCCGCACATCGCGCTCAGCGGTTTTCCCGCAGCCGGGTCGCCACGGGGCGGCGCCGGACGTTTCGCCGGCGTTTGTGACGCGAAATACAGCGCGAGCTTCTCGAGATCCGATCTGCTCGCGTCACGCAGCATCGCCTTCATCGAAACGGTCTTGCGCTCGCCCTGGTGATATTCGCGAATGGCATTGATCAGATAATGCGGCTGCTGTCCCGCCAGACTGGGCACGCCGGGCGTGATGCTGTTGCCATCCTCGCCATGGCAATCGGCGCAGCTCGCGGCAAGCGCCTTCCCAATCTGGTAGGGAGACGAAAGCTTGACATCGGCAGGGATTACGTTTGCTATCGGAGGCAGGCTGGCATAGTAAGCCATGACGTTTCTCGTTTCCGCCTCGCTCATGCGGCTCGCCATCTCCTTGAGCGCCGCATGCGTGCGCTTGCCTTCCCTGTACTCCTTGAGCGAAGCGAGCAAATAACGCTCGCGTTGGCCGGCAAGGTTTGGAATCCCCGGCGCGACGCCCTTGCCATCGACCCCGTGACATGCCATGCACGCAGACTCCGCGATCGCCTTGCCTGCCCCGATGTCGGCCCGCACCAGATTGGCGCCGGCCGGCTTCACCGCGGGCTTATCCTGCTCCGTGCATGCCGTCAGCAATATCGAAACCGCGATCACCGCCATGAGCGCTTTCATGATTCACCTGTCGCCGTCGTGGGGCGCCTGATCCGTGTCCCGAAGCGCCGCCCTTTCCATGCCTGGTTCATACGCTGTCCACCGAGTGGCCGGACCGGTCCATGATCACGCCCGGCGTGCGCGAGAACCACATCTGGTAAATGGACACCACCCACATGAAAGAAAAACAAAGGCCCATCACGCCGCCGGAAAGCAGGACGAGCCAGGCGAATGGATGATAAATCTTGGTGAAGTACCAGGAGCTGACATCCACAACTATGGCAACGAAGGGCGCGGCGATCACGGAGGACTTGAACCACACCGGCCTTACGTAGGCGTGGCTGAAGACATAACCCATGATGAAGAATATGAAGGTCAGCCCGAAAAGGTGAATGTGCGACACGCGCACCAGCGTAAAAATATCGGCTCCGGTATCGCGCTCCGTCACTTTTTTCAGACTTTCATAGTTGCTCAGATTGGGCAGGTGCGGGTTGGTCCCGTCGTGACAGCTCATGCAGCGCCGCTCCAACGCCGGCCTTACAGCCTGTTCGTAGCGCGTGCGGTCTGCACCCTGTTGCACCCACGAAACGACCATGCTGATATCCTCCGGCGGCAGCATCGTGGACATCGAGCCGCGCAGGGCCGTCTCCAGCCGGGAATGCTTCCCGCTCCCGCTATATCCGATGACGATATCTTCGTAGGTGAGCGTGAGCGGATTTCCGTCCTTGGCGGAGTAGGTATGGAAGACGTAGATCAGCCCGAAGATGTAACCGAACCCGAGGATCATCAGCGCCGCGGTGAAAAGCACGCGCAGACTCGATGGAAGCTCGGAAAAATGGTGAAAGAGTCGGTGCAGCGGTACTGCTGCTGTCGGCTGGCTCATCGATATCTTCTCCCTCCCGCGCCGCTTATTTTTTCTTCAGCGACGCGTAGAAGGCGGCGAGATTCGCCGTGTCCTGGTCACTCAGCGGTGCCGCAAAGTTTTTCATGCCGGGATTGGCGCGCTTGCCCGATTTGTAGTCCTTCATCGCCTGCACGAATGCGGCTTCCTTGAGGCCTGCCAGCGCCGGATTGGGGCCGTTTCCTTCCCCGTTCGCGCCATGGCAGCCCGCGCACGCGCCTGCCTTCACCTTGCCGGCCTGTGCATCCCCGCCCGCCACCGCGGTCCCGAGAAAACCAAGCGCTACGATCATTGCAGCGGCGAGCAGCGTGCCTTTCATGTTGTCTCCCTGTGACGTGAATTTCACTTGATCGGACGCGGCAGAGGCACGTAGACCACTGCCCGTGCCTTTTGCCGCGCATAGTGCGCTGCGAGACTTTCGATGTCGGCCTCCGTTAGCATGTGGGACATCGCCGCCATCGACGGATTCTTGCGCGCGCCGGTACGATAGGCGTTGAGGACCCGCTCGAGGTAATCGCTGCGCTGCGCGGCGAGGGCCGGAATTTTGGGATCGGTGCTATTGCCGTTCACGCCATGACAGCGATCGCATCTAGCCGCCCACTCGGCGGTGGTAAGGGGCTTGCGCACTTTCGCCGGCTGCGGCTTCTGTGCCGCATAGAATGCGGCAAGATTCTTCATCGTGCGCTCGTCGAGTGCCGCCGCCGGCCCCTTCATACTCGGATCGTTGCGCGAGCCGTCCTTATAGGCCTGCAGCGCAACAAAAAGATATTGCGCGTCCTGACCAGCCAGGCTCGGATTGGGCGATCCCGGGCTGACGCCCTGCTCGCCATGACATCCGGCGCAGGCTGCGGCTGCCGCCTTCCCTGCTGCCGGATCACCCGTCGAAGGCGTCTGTGCGCGCTGCGGCGCCTGGAGCGCGTAGTAAAGCGCCACGTTGTCGATATCGGCGTCGCTCAGCCCTCCGAGCAGCGATTTCATCATGTCGTGCTTGCGCGCACCGGTTTTATAGGCCTTCATGACATCCGCCAGATACTTCTGCTCGAATCCCACGAGGCTCGGCATGCCAGGCGTCTTGCTCACTCCGCCTTCCCCGTGGCAACCCATGCAACCGGCCGCAGTCGCCTTGCCCGCGGAAACCGCGTCCGGTTTCGCGGGTGCCTTGCTGGCGCTTGCTGTGGCGGGACTCGGAACATCGAGACTGGCATAATATGCGGCGACATTCATCAGAGCTTCGTCGCTCAGAAAATTGACCGTGGCCTGCATGCCTCTCTCAGCGCGCTCGCCCGACTTGTAGGCGCGCAACTCGAGATGGAGGTACACCGCACGCTGCCCGGCGATGTGCGGCACCCCTTTTGCCGTGCTGATCCCGTTCATGCCATGACACTGCGCACACGAAGCCTCGGCCACGCGCTTGCCCTCTGCAACCTCGAGCGACGTGGCGTATGCGGCACGCATATCGTCGACCTGGACCGGCTTGCCCCGAGCCGGTTGGGCAGCCTGCACCGGCGCGTGTGCCGCCGCGGCCAGCGCGATCAGCGCATACCAGAGACACCTGCTGATTCCCATCGCCCCGCCCAATTAGGGATTCGAGACCCGAGATTAGCCGTGCGAATCTGCATACCTATTGATATGGATCAAGCGAAACATTAACTTCGCTCATTCCGTATGCTCACCGGATGACACGACCGGCCGCCATGACCATTGATTGCATAGTGATCGGAGCAGGGATCTCCGGCCTCACCACCGCGTATCGCCTGGCGCGCGGCGGGCTCGCGGTCGAACTGCTTGAAGCCGGCTCCCGGCCCGGTGGCGTGATTGGCACGGAGCGGCGGCACGGCCTGCTTTACGAACGCGGCCCGAACAGCATCCTGGACACGAATCCGTGCATACGCGAACTGCTCCAGGATCTCGGCATCCTGAACGAGCGCATCGATGCGAGCGCAATATCGGCCAAGCGCTTCGTCGTGCGCCACGGGACGCTCGTCGCCTTGCCGACCACCCCCACCGCATTTCTCAAGACACGGCTATTCTCCCTGCCCGCGAAACTGGCGCTGCTGCGCGAGCCTTTCATCAGGCGGGCAGCGGACGACGCTGACGAAACGGTCGTCGATTTCGTCGTGCGGAGGCTGGGACGTGAATTCCTGGATTATGCAATCGAGCCATTCGTCGCAGGCATTTATGCCGGCGACCCGGACCAGTTGTCGCTGCGCGCCGCTTTTCCGAAGCTTCATGCGCTGGAGCAGCGCTACGGCAGCCTCATCAGGGGCCAGCTCCTGGGTTCGCGGGAGCGTGCACGGCGGGCTGAAAAGTCAAAGGGCGTGGCCTCCAGCTTTTCCTTCCGGGAAGGCATGCAGACGCTGACCGACGCTCTGGCCGGCACGGTGATGCGCCTGCACTGCGAAGCGCGAGCTGTAGATTTCTCGCGCGGCGCAGATGGTTGCTTTGTCGTAACGGTGGAACATGCAGGCAGCACGGCCACGTTGCGAGCGCCGAGCGTGGTGCTTGCCGTGCCGGCGGACCGTGCAGCGATGCTGCTTCGCGCCTCCGCCCCCGATGCGGCAACCGCCCTCGACGCGATCCCCTACGCCGCCGTGGCGACGGTCACCACCGCTTATCAGCGGTCCGCCATCGATCATCCGCTCGATGGCTTCGGGTTTCTCGTGCCCCGCGTGGAACAGCGCCGCATACTGGGAACGCTGTTCTCGTCCAGCATGTTTGAGGGTCGTGCCGGCAACGATGCGGCGCTCCTCACCACTTACGTCGGCGGTCAGCGCACGCCGGGATTGGCCGCGCTGCCCGAGGACGACCTGGCTCGCCTGGTGCACGAAGAATTAACTCCGCTGCTGGGCCTGCGCGGTGCACCGGTTTTTTGCGCCGCACGATGCTGGCCGCGCGCGATTCCGCAATACACGCTCGGGCATCTGGAACGCGTGCGGCGCGCCGAGCGCGCGGAAGACACGCTTCCGGGGCTGTTCCTGTGCTCGGCCTACCGCGGTGGCGTAGCCGTCGGCGATTGCATCACTTCCGGAGTGCGAACGGCAGAGCGAGTCGCCCGGTATCTTGAGCCCCGTCCACGGTCCTAGAGCGCGAAATCCGCATCAGGCGACCCTCAGCCCGCCTGCAAACCCGATCAACACCAGCGCCAGCAGGGTCAGCCCGAAGACCAGCAGCACGATCCCCAGTATCTTGGAACCGAGCGTCATTTGCGGCGAAGGCGCATCGACCAGATGTTTCTCGAGCTGGCCGGTTCTCATCAATTCCTCGTACTCGAGCGTATGCTCGCGCGCGAATTCCTCGAGGCTCACCGCGCCCGTGAACATCACGATATCCGGTGGCGGCAGCTTGTCGGGCCGGAAGTGGTTATTGAAAAAGTGGACGGTGAACAGGAACACGATCGCAAGGAATGCTTCCTCGCCATGGGCGAGCGCCGCCACGTTGAACATCCATCCCGGCCACATCGCGGCAGTCGCTTCCTTGAACCACAGCATGAGTCCGCTGCCACCGACGATGAAAAGCCCCCAGAACGGCGCCCAGTAATCAAACCGCTCCCAGTAAGTCCACCGACCGAACACCGGTCGCGGGCCCTTGCCGAAGAACCACCTGAACATCGCCACCATATCCCTGATGTCCTGCGGGCCCGGCACGAGCGAGGTGTGCCCGAACCACTTGAACGTCCTCCAGCGCGGTGCCAGTCGCGCCACAAAGTAGATCAGTTGCGCGAGGAAGATGCTCAGGATCACTATCGCAGCGGTCCTGTGAATGATGGCGGCCACGCGCGGGCCCCCAAGGAAGTTCATCACGGCAGAGGCCCACGCCGTTTCCGCATAAAAAACCGCCATCCCGGTCAGGGAGAGCGTCATCAGGGCCAACGCAAAGACCAGATGGGCGAGCCGCCAGACCGGCCTGAAACGCTGGAAATACTTGCCTTTGGCACTGGGCGGCAGGTTGGCGGGCAGCACGTGCGGTCTCGCCTTGCCTTCCTTGCGATCCCGGTACTCGCGGTAGAACCACAGCGCGCAGTGGGTCCAGAAAAAGAGGAACACGCCGATGATGAGCACCATCATGAATTTTGCCGTTATCCACATATAGGGATAGCGGTCGAAATCCCGCGTGTTCGCGTGCGGCTGAAACGTCACGAATCCCGGAGTTGCCTCCTTGTGGCACGTCTGGCACGTCTGCAGCCGGTTGTTGGGATGCACGGTGGAGCGCGGATGCGACACGCGCTGGATATCGTGGTTGCCGTGACAGTCAAAACACGTCGCCGTATACGTATAGCCGAGCGCCGTGACTTTTCCGTGGTAGGTATCCAGGAAGCTCTTGAAGTTTTCCCGGTGGCAGCTGCCGCAGTTTTTTGTGATCGCGAGTTTGACCGCATCCAGGCGAGGCCGATCTACGTCGTGCGTGGAGTGACAGTCGGAACACACCGGCGCCGCGGTGTTGCCCGCGCCCAGGACAAGCCGCCCGTGCACGGAGTCCATGTACTCGTTGCGCTGTTCGAGGTGACACTTGCCACAGACATTGGGAAGGTTCTGGCGCCATTCGGCGCGGTCCGGGCTGCCCGGGGGATATACATAGTGCGCGTTGTGGCAGTCGTAGCAGGTGGCGTTGGTGTACGACTGATCGGCCTTGCTGGGGCGCGCGTGAATCGACTTCATGTAGTGATTGATCTGATCAACCACGACGCCGAGCCGCTCATGCTCCTTGGTCTTGCCTTCCTTCTTCGCGGAGTCCCACAGCCGCTCGTGACAGCCGACGCAGCTCACCTTGCGCACGGCTTTTTCATGCGGAATTTCCTTGATGTCCTGATGGCACTCCACGCACTGGCGAGAGCCATGGACGCTTTGCGCGAACTTGTCCTTGACGACGTGCAGCGAGCGTGCCTTGCCGTTCGCGCCGGGCGCCGAAAAACCCTCGTTGCCATGGCAGCCTAAACAGGCTTCGTTCGGAAACTGCGGGGTGGATTCGGCGGGACTCGCTGCAGGCGAAGACTGACTCTGCGCTGCGGTAAGCGCCGGTGCACCTGCCATACAGATGATCGTCGCCACGACTTGCCCTACGAGCTTCCATCCGCTCATCGCCCTCGTTCTCCCTTTTTTTTAGCGCGGTGAGCGCGATTAATGCTTGAACTGAAATTGCGTCTCGATCGGTCCGGAAGTACCCGGCCGCTGCACCTTCACCGTAATCGCATAAGGCTTGCCGCGCGGCATGCGAAAATAGTTGCCGTAGCTTTCCACGCCATTGAATGTGACCGGCTCAAGCTTCTTCGCCTGGGCACCGGCCACAGGATCGCTCACGGTCGCCTGCACCTGAACGCCGGTGAGCGCTTTTCGGGATTTGGCGTCGAACAGCGAGATGTTGATATGGTAGTAATCCTTGCCGCGCGGAATGCCGCCGTGCATCGCGCTTTCCTGGTCCGGCTTGGAATGCTGGGCACGCAACGTCTCTGCCGATACGACGCCCAGATAAATCTCGGTGTCGCCCACCACCTTCCGGTTCGATGAGGGCACCCTGGGTTGCGCAACGGGCGCGGCGCCTTTCTGGGTCGCGCCATCCGGAGTCAGCATGTAGGCGATGGCGCCGCGAATTTCAGTGTCCGTCAGATCGGCGAGACCGCCGCGGGGTGGCATCGCGCCGTGACCGTTGATGGCGGAGCGCACGAGGAAGTCGAGGCCGTGTTTCAACCGCGGGATCCACGCAGCCCGGTCACCGATCCGCGGCGCTCCCTCCTTGCCGCCCTGGTGACAATCCGCGCACCGGGCCTCCACGATCTGACGACCTTTGCGCTCGACCGAGGGCGTCACGCCGCTGATGGGCTCGACCCAGCGACCGCCCGAGCGGTTGACCATGTAGATGATGGCGCGCTCGATTTCGACGTCCGTCAGTTGCATGTCGCCGCCATGTGACGGCATGCTGCGCACGCCCTTGAGCGCACTGTCGGTGAGACCGCCCAGCCCTTTGGATGCGAGCGGCCCCCAGGCTTTTTGGTCTCCTATCTTCGGAGCACCTTTCACGCCGCTCGCATGGCAGGAAGCGCACACCTTGTCGACGACTTCCTTGCCGCTGCGTTCGGCGCTCTGTGCGCTGGTGTGCGATGCGAAGGCTACGGCAAGAAGCAACCCGTAGATGATAGATCGCGTGGTACTCCACTCGCCGCTCATCATTGCTGTCCACTCATGTCAAAACGATATTCTAACGCCGTGGAGTGGCAAGGCGCAGCGCTCTTCTCTTACTTCAGGATCAGCGCAGCGACTCACTTGAGCCTGCTCGCCATGATGTCGGCCTTCGTGCCGAATCCCACGGTGATCGGGAAGGAAATGTGATGCCCGCGGCTCGTGACGTTGTCGCCGTGGACGGCAAAGGCGAAGTTGTAGGTCTTGCCCTCCTGCAGTGCCTTGTCGTCGCTGTTCTTGAGGTTGAGCGGACGGGCCCACACGACGGTCCACATGCCGTCGGCCCAGCTGCCTTTCGCCTGCTTATTGTCGGCAGCAGAGCCCTTGGCCAGGCTGCGACTGACGTAATACTGTGGAAGAAGATCACCGGCTTTCCATCCTGCGCCGGGATCAAATGCCACGGCGTTTTCTTCGCGCAGCAGTACCGTGCCATTCTTGTTGATGTCTGCTTCAGTGAGCGCTTTCTTCCCGAACTTCTGCTCGTCGTACATGTAGCGCGGCTGCTTGATCTTGGCGTCCATGTTCGACGCAAAGGGATTGGCTCCGGCGTCGAAGTTGCGATATTCGAGCACGTAGCCGTCATCGGCCATGCCGACCGGGTTGGAACGATGCGCCCGCCACTGGATCAGGTCCAGGAAGCCGCCGGCGGCCTTGAGTTTGCCAATCTCCTCGGGACTCTTGCCCGCCTGCCATGACGCGCCGGCATCGCTGCGGGTCGAAGGCAGATACTTGCGCACGTCCGCCCGCTTGATCTGCTGGAAGAACGGCGTCGCCGCGACTTCAGCCGCGGTGGGCTGCTTCCGGCTGTCGCGTTCGCCATCGTGGCAGGTCTGCCAGCATCCTTGCGTCGCGAAATTCGGCACGCTGCCGTCGTCGATCATCATCGACAAGCGGTCCTCGTAGACCGCAGGCTGCTCTTTCTTGCGGACTGCGCCGGCCAGCCGCGGCCCGCCGTAGGGCTTCCACTCGTTGCCGTCAAAGCGATAGGCGGGATAGGCGTCGCCCGGGCCCTTGCCGTCGGTCTTCCATTGGAAACGGAAATAGGCGTTCTCGCTGTCATAGGCGACCTGCACGTTGAGATCGACCACGCCGTTCTTGCCTTCGATCGGCGTAGGCTCGAGCTTGTTGGCCTTCACCAGGTTTCCGCCCAGCTTGCCTTCCTGGTCCTTATGGCAGGTGAGGCAGGCGCCGCCGGTGCTCACGATGCTGGAGCCGGCGTGTTCGGGACTGCGCAGCCATTGATAAGTCGATTGCGCGGGATAGAAAAGTGTAAGGGTTTTGACCGGAACACTCTTCCAGTCGATGGTAGCGGTGTCTGCAGCCGAAACGGGCGCTGCGAACAACAAGGAAATGCTCATTGCCACCGGGGCGAGTCGCAAGGTATTCATACTGCCTCCGCTTCATTCACGTCTGGACGGCTCTCAAAAGCTGCTGAGACCACTTGCAGAGCAGGCTAGCATGGTGGACTGCGGCATCGGTTGATTTATATCAACCGCTGGTTGCATGAGTGCAAGCGCAAAAAAAAGCCGGCTGGTGCCGGCTTTTCGGTGCAGCTCTGTGCCGCAATCACTTTGCAGATAAAGCGTGCTGGACCGCGGCTTTCAGCTCCGCGTCCGAGGCGGCGACCTTGGGATGCCCCTTGCCTTCCTTCATCTTTTCAACCACCTTCGCTTCGGCGCCCTTGTCGCCCTTGTACTTTGCGGCGACATCCTTGAAGGCCGGGCCGACTTTCTTCTTATCCGTATCGTGGCACGCCATGCATTTCGCTTTAGCCACGTCTGCGCCCGACTGGGCAAACACCGCACCACTTAGAACAGTGCCCGCCACCGCCAAGGCAAGTACCGCTGATTTCATCAAGTTCTCCTTTTTCAGGTCACACTCTGCGGATGATACATTAACGTGCGAGCCCAACGCTGGTTTACCCCCTAGAACTTGTATCTGGCCACCAGATAAAAGATGTTGGCGGTATAGGGCTGGAACGAGAACTGCCCGGTTACGTAGGCATTTTGCGCCGGCGCCGCAGCCGTTACCACATACCGCGTGTTGTCATAGCCAATATCGCTGTAGCGATATTTCTCGTACGCGTATCCCCCGGTGAATTCCCATTGCCGGCTGTAGTTGTAGACCCCCCTGAGGTTGAGCGAAGTTCGCCGCGTATTGTCGAAGTTGGGAATCGGCAAGAAGGGCCCGGCTGCCCCGCCGGGCTGCACGGTGAAATCCGTCGTGCCGTGTGTTTTGGCATAGACCAACGACCCCTTCACCGTCAGCTTGGGAAGCGCCACCCAATCGGCACCCACGCCGGCCTGCCAGGCCCGATCCTTGTTCTTGGCCGACCAATTGTAGGTTGTTGCCGTTGGCGCGGTGGCCGGGTCAGGATTGCCGGTTCCCACGCGGTGGAACGAATCGAACTGCACATACTCCACGTCGCCGAACACCAGAACGCGGAATGATTTCGGGTCGCCGAACGACACGCTGGCGTAGTACTCCTGGCGCTTGTCGTCCGTGCGGCCGAGGATGGTGTCCTTGTAGTCGTTGTTCTAGTAGAAAGCCTCGAACCCCAGATCCACATAGGGCATCGGCGTCGCATCCAACACCACCTTGACCAGATTCTGGTCCACATTCGCGAGATCAAAGCGGCGCACGAATGCGTCGATCGGATTCGCGGCGACCGCCGCCGCATTGGCGCTGTACTCGGAGCGGCGGGTCATGTATTGGTACTTGATGCGTGAAGTAAGCGCGTCGAGCGAGCTGTTCTTCCACTCGACGAATATTTTCGTATCTTCATTGCCATGGAAATCGATTCGTTCGCGTTCCATGTCGTAGTAGTCCAACCCTGCGGACAGCTTGTTGCCGCGGTTCACGCGATAGCCGCCTTCGACACCGATATTGTGCTTCTTGTAGTGAAAGAATTCCGGCACGCATGGATTGGTGGCTGTGCTATTGCAATTCGCCAAGGCATTGGCAGACCCGCCAGTAAGGCCCGATCCGGCCGCGGGGCTGAACTGGATGCGCGTCGAATCGTTGTCTTCCTTTGAATAGTTGTAGTACAGCCGGGTGTCCAGCTTCTCCGCCGGGTGCGAACTCAGTGAAAGCGACAAGGTGGTATTTTTCAGATCGCCGCTAAAGACCGGGCTGCTCGGATTGGTGGCCCGAAAAACACCGCCCGTCGATAGCATCGTCGGCTGCATGAGCACGTCATTAGTGAGCCGGCTGTAGGTCAACCGCGCTGCAAGCGTCGAGGCCCCGGGCAGACGCCGCAGATTACCGTTGACGCTGATGCGGTTAAGTTCGTTGTCCGGCGGCAGTATCGTCGTGTCGAGGCCGCCGAAGAATCCGTTCGACCAGCGCAGTATGTCGTTGCCGTTGGAAAACTTGCTGTGCAGGACATTGACGGCGAAGTGACCGCGGGTGCCCGAATAACCGACTTCGCCCGTATAGTTCATCGTCTTGTAATCGATCGGAGAAGGCAGGTCGATGAAACCGTTGCCCGGACTGGTGCCTTGGGCGCCGCCGAATACGTTGATGCCTTTTCTCGTCACCTCGTTCGCTTCGCCGCGGAAATACCAGGGTGAGGCCGCCTGCCACTCCGCCATGCCGCCCCAGTCACGCCGCCGGTAGGAATGGTCGAAAGCGTTCCAGGTCGCCGGATTGGCATTCGGGAACGTTGCCGTAATCACCGGACCGCCGATCCCGGAATAGGGCGAGATCGCCCCGGGGCCGGAGCCAAAATTATGGCGCAGCTCATCGACGTATAGCCGGTACTTGAATGCGCCGTAACGGCCGCCCCGCACATCGAGATACTGGTCGTCACGCCCGATGTTCTCGCCGTAACCGTTGAAATAGTACGACGGGCCGCGGCCTCTCACTTCGAATCCGCCCAGCACGCCAGAGTCCAGGTCACGGTACTCGTTCAGCTTCGAGGAATCGCGCGCAGTGTCATTGACATGCTGACCGCCTATGCTGACCGAGCCCGACCACTCCACTCCTCCGTCCGCTGCCAGCAAGGTCGAGGCAGCGAAAAGATTCGTCACAAGGATCGAAATCAGCGTGGGCTTCATATTTGGTCTCGGTTTCATATCGGCCCCTTATCGCAGGAAGAACTTGCCACGCATCCCGGGCGCATTGCTGCCGTGGACGTGGTAGTGACAGTTGTTGCAGCCGCGGGCAATCAGGCGGGTGTTTCGCGTGCCGGTCCAGCTGCCGCTCGCGTCATAGATCGTGCCGGGGTGGCGGGATGCGTCGTGACAGTCCTGGCATACGTTAGGCGCCTTTTCAGCG
>JBQTJV010000093.1:0-39413 GCA_052386775.1 Betaproteobacteria bacterium | reverse complement strand
CTACGACCCGCCCCGGGCGGTGTCGGTGCAGCGCTGCGTGCGGGCCGGGGGCAAGCACAACGACCTCGACGCCATCGGCCGGTCGCCCCGGCACCTCAGCTTCTTCGAGATGCTGGGCAACTTCAGCTTCGGCGACTACTTCAAGCGCGATGCCATCGGTTACGCGTGGGAGCTGCTCACCAAGGTCTACGGCCTGGACCCGAATCGCATGTGGACGACGGTCTATCACGAAGACGACGAGGCTTACGACATCTGGACCCGGGATATAGGCGTGCCGAAGGAGCGCTGCGTGCGCATCGGGGACAAGCCGGGCGCGCCGAAGTACCAGAGCGACAACTTCTGGCAGATGGCGGACACCGGGCCGTGCGGTCCCTGCAGCGAGATCTTCTGGGATCACGGGCCGCACATTCCGGGCGGCCCGCCGGGATCGAAGGATGCGGACGGCGACCGCTACGTCGAAATCTGGAACCTGGTCTTCATGCAATTCAACCGCGACGAAGCGGGAACGATGGTGCCATTGCCGAAGCCCTCGGTGGACACCGGAATGGGGCTGGAGCGCATCGCGGCGGTGCTGCAAAAAGTGCATTCGAATTACGAGATCGATCTCTTCCAGAATCTCATCAAAGCGGCGGCGCGCGAGACGCACAGTAAGGACTACAGCAGCAACTCGCTGAAAGTCGTCGCGGATCATATCCGGGCGTGCAGTTTCCTGATCGTCGACGGCGTCATCCCCTCGAACGAAGGGCGCGGCTACGTGCTCCGCCGCATCATCCGGCGCGCGATCCGCCATGGCTACAAGCTAGGCCAGACCGATCCCTTCTTCCACCGGATCGTCGGTGACCTGACCAGGGCGATGGGCGAGGCGTATCCCGAACTGGCGAAATCCGCCGACCGCGTGTCGCAGGTGCTGCGCCAGGAAGAGGAGCGCTTCGCAGAGACGCTCGCGAACGGCATGAAGGTGCTGGAAGGCGCGCTCAACCGCGAAGACCGCATGCTCGATGGCGAGACCGTGTTCCAGCTCTACGACACGTTCGGTTTTCCGGTCGACCTGACGGCGGACATCGCCCGCGAGCGCGACGTGCGGGTCGATTACGCCGGCTTCGAGGCCGCCATGGAGCGGCAACGCGAGCGCGCACGCGCGGCCTCGAAATTTTCCGCGGCAGCCAATCTCGAGTATCGCGGCGCCGCCACCGAATTCCACGGCTACGACGCCCTGCAACTCGAGGCGAAAGTGATCGCCCTTTACGACGCCGAAGGCGTGCAGGCGCAGGAGATCGCAGCCGGCGCGTCGGGGGTCGTGGTGCTGGACCGCACGCCGTTCTACGCGGAATCGGGCGGCCAGGTCGGTGATCGCGGCGAACTCGCCGGTGTCAACGGCACATTCGAGGTGCAGGACACGCAGAAGATCCAGGCCGCCGTGTTCGGGCACAAGGGTGTGTTGAAGACGGGAAAGCTGAAGGTGGGGGACAAGGTGCTCGCGGCGGTGGATATCGAGCGCCGCGCCCGCACGGTGCGCAATCACTCCGCGACCCATCTCATGCACAAGGCGCTGCGCGAGGTGCTGGGCCATCACGTGCAGCAGAAAGGCTCGCTCGTCGACGCCGAGCGCACGCGTTTTGATTTCTCGCACAATGAGCCGCTGACCGACGAGCAGATGCGCAAAGTGGAAGCCATCGTCAACGCCGAGATCCTCGCCAATGCGGCGACCACGGCGCGCATCATGAAGTTCGACGAAGCGGCGAAGGCGGGCGCTTTGGCGTTCTTCGGCGACAAGTACGGCGACGAGGTGCGGGTGCTCGACATCGGCACGTCGCGCGAATTGTGCGGCGGCACGCACGTCAAGCGTACCGGCGACATCGGATTTTTCAAGGTCACATCGGAGGGCGGCATTGCCGCCGGGGTGCGCCGCATCGAAGCGACCACCGGCGAAGGCGCGCTCGCCTGGGTGCAGGCGATGGAGAAAGGGGTGTCCGAGCTTGCCTCGGAGGCCGGCTTTCGCGAGAAGAACCTGGCCGGCGTACGGCA
This sequence comes from Betaproteobacteria bacterium, assembly GCA_052386775.1. Lineage (GTDB taxonomy): Bacteria > Pseudomonadota > Gammaproteobacteria > Burkholderiales > SG8-41 > DSOT01. Next base: position 37,388 of record JBQTJV010000093.1, on the reverse strand, counting down.
GCGTCTCGCGTCGCTGCAGGATGCGAACCGGGCGCTGGAAAAGGAACTCGCGCGGCTCAAGTCGAAGATGGCATCCTCGCGCGGCGACGAGCTGGTGGAGCAGGCGGTGGCGGTGAAAGGCGTGAAGGTGGTTGCCGCGGCCATCGAGGGTGCCGATGCCAAGGCGCTGCGCGAGGCGGTGGACAAGCTCAAGGACAAACTCAAGTCCGCCGCCGTGGTGCTGGCGACGGCGAATGACGGCAAGGTTTCGTTGATCGCGGGCGTCACCGCGGATATCAGCGCCAAGGTGAAGGCCGGCGACCTCGTGAACCACGTTGCGCAGCAGGTCGGCGGCAAGGGCGGGGGTCGGGCGGACATGGCGCAGGCCGGCGGCAACGATCCGTCGAAGCTGCCCCAGGCACTCGACTCCGTGCGCGCCTGGGTCGAGCAGCGCCTCGCTTGATATCCGGCATCGACGCGGGCATTTGTTGGGCTTCAGCCCAACCTACGCTTTTCTCGCTTGATATCGTGATCGACATGGGCATCGTTACGCTTATCTCCGTAGGTTGGGCTGAGCGAAGCGATGCCCAACACTGAATGAAGGCGAACGGATGAAAACGCACCCTCTGCTCCGCGCAAACGACATCGATGCACTCCCGGAGAACGAGCGGGTGCACGCGCTCGATGCCGAAGCGGTCCGCCATACGCGCTCTCTCGGCGATGCCGTGGGCCTTTCGACGCTGGGCGTCCATCTCGTGCGGTTGAAGCAGGGGCGCCGCAGCAGCGTGTTCCACTTCCACCATCACGACGAGGAGTGGATTTACATCCTGTCGGGCCGCGGCGTCACGGAAATCGGCGAGGAGCGCATGGAAGTGGGCGCGGGCGACTTCATGGGCTTTGTGGCCGGCTCGCTACCGCACAACCTCCACAATCCCAACCCGGAAGATCTCGTGTATCTCGTCGGCGGCAACCGCCTGCCGTTCGACGTGTGCGACTATCCGCGCATCCGCATGCGGCGCTATCGCACCAACGGCGTGAACGAGTACGTAAGCCTCGACGCGCTGCGCCAGCGCTAGCCGCTAGAATGGCAGCTTGATATCCGGCTTCACGGCGCACAGCGCGCGCCGGAAGTCTTCCTGGATGCGCCGGATGGCCGCGTCGTTGTCCGCCTCGAAGCGCAAGACGACCACCGGCGTGGTGTTGGACGGCCGCGCGAGCCCAAAACCGTCGGCGTACTCCACCCGCAGGCCGTCGATGGTGATCACATCCTGCGCGCCTTCGAAGCGCGCCGTCTCCCGCAGTTTCTCGATAAGCGTGAAGTTCTCGCCCTCGGCGAGTTGAACGTGCAGTTCCGGGGTGGAAATGGCGTCCGGCAGGTTTTCCAGCACGGCGCCGGGATCGCTTTCGTGCGACAGAATCTCCAGCAGCCGCGCGCCGGCGTACAGCGCATCGTCGAAGCCGTACCAGCGCTCCTTGAAAAAGATGTGCCCGCTCATTTCTCCGGCCAGCGCGGCGCCCGTTTCTCTCAGCTTCTGCTTGATCAGCGAGTGCCCGGTCTTCCACAGCAGCGGCGTGCCGCCGTGCTTTTTCACCCACGCGAACAGATTGCGCGTGGATTTCACGTCGAAGATGATCTGCGCGCCGGGATTGCGCTTCAGCACGTCGGCCGCAAAGAGCATCAGCAGGCGGTCGGGATAGATGATTTTTCCGCCCTTCGTCACCACGCCGAGCCGGTCGCCGTCGCCGTCGAACGCGAACCCGATCTCGCCTTTGCCCGCCGCGAGCGCGTTCTTGAGATCGATCAGGTTCTTGGGCTGGGACGGATCGGGGTGGTGATTGGGAAAGTTTCCGTCCACTTCACAAAAAAGCTCGGTCACGTCGCAACCGAGCCGGCGGTACAGTTCGGGGGCGGTCCCGCCCGCGACCCCGTTGCCGCAATCCACCACCACCGACATGCGGCGTGACAGTTTCACGTCACCCGTGATCCGCTGGAGGTAATCTTCACGTATCGATTGTTCGCGATAACTCCCGGAACCGGTCGCGAGGTCGCCGCGCTCGATGCGGCGGCGCAAGTCCTGGATCGCATCGCCCCACAGCGTTTCGCCCGCCACCATCATCTTGAGGCCGTTGTAGTCGGGCGGATTGTGCGAACCGGTGACCGAAACCCCGGAGTACGTTTCGAGATGGTGCACGGCGAAGTAGAGCATTGGCGTCGCGACCTGGCCGACGTCGATCACGTTGGCGCCGCTCTTCTGCAGCCCTCGCGCGAGCGCCGCGGCGAGTTCCGGGCCGGAAAGCCGTCCGTCGCGCCCGATGGCGAAAGTGCCGCATTTTCTAACGAGCGATTCGGTGCCCAGCGCCTGTCCAATCGCTTCGACGACGGGAATGGTGAGTGTTCGGCCGACGATGCCGCGCACGTCGTAGGCCTTGAAGATTTCGGGCGGAAGATTTTTCATGAGGATGATTTGCGTTGTCGCAGTTGGGACAGCATAGCGCCGATTCAGTTTCCGGCGAAGAAGGCGAGCATGCGCTGGGGGAGCCACGCCAGGCGGCCCGGGAATCGCCCGGTGACGAATCCCGCGTGCCCGCCGGTATCCGGGAATTCGCGCAGCACGTGATGCGAGACCTCGTGCGGCCCGGGCAGCGCGCGTTGCGGGAGAAACGGATCGTTTCCCGCGTTCACCATCAAGGTCGGCACGGCGACGTTTTTGAGCACCGGTTTGCTGCTGGCCCGCGTCCAGTAGTCGTCCGTGCCCGCGAAACCGTGCAGCGGCGCGGTCACAAGTTCGTCGAACTCGCGCAGCGTCCGCGCGCCGCGCACGCGAGCCGCATCGAACAGGCCCGGAAAGGCCAGCGCCATGCGCGCGGACTTGCGCTTCAGCGTCACCAGAAAATACTGCGCGTAGAGCAGGTTGAACCCGCGTCCCAGCGCCTCGCCGGCGACCATCAGATCGACCGGGGCGGACACTGCACAGGCGCGCGTCACGACGGCGGCGGCTTCGTCACCGCGCTCGCCGAGCCACTTCAGCAACGCGTTGCCGCCGAGCGAGACGCCGGCGACGTAGAGCGGGCGGTCCGTGCGCTCCGCCTGCAGCCGGCGCAGGATCCAGTCCACCTCCGTCGTGTCGCCCGAATGGTAGGCGCGCGGCCGGCGGTTGGGTTCGCCGCTGCAGCCGCGGAAATGCACCACGATGCCGCGCCAGCCGCGGATGCGAATTTCGTGCATCAAAGCGAGCGCGTAGTGGCTGTTCGAGCAGCCCTCGAGCCCGTGGAACAGGACCACGAGGGGGGCTTCGGCCGCGCCCCCGATCCGGTCGAGATCGATGAAGTCGCCGTCCGGCGTTTCCCAGCGCTCGCGACGATAGGAAACGACCGGCCGCGATATCATCGCCGCCGGATAGATAGTCTGCAGATGACCGCCCGGCAGCCACGCCGGCGCGCGATAGGGTTCCATGCGCGCCGCTGCTGGTTTTCCGGGTTCAGTTGCGATACGAGGAATCGATGCGGTCGAGCTTGCGCAGCAGCGCGGGCCATTCGAGGAGCCCGGTCCGGCGCCGCACGCCCGGCTGCATCTGGTGGTTGGTGTATTCGATGACTTCGTGCGGCGGAAGTCGGATCTCCGTGTTGCAGGAGAGGGTCGTCACCTGAAGCTGGCACGCGCGCTCCAGGCGGTACATGTTGTTGAAGCATTCGGGGATACTCGGCCCCACCGTCAGCAAGCCGTGATTGCGCAGCACCATCGCTTCGCGGTTGCCGAGGTTCTGCACCAGCCGCTCGCGCTCCTCGAGCCGCAGCGCCACGCCCTCGTAATCGTGATACGCGATGTCGCTGAAACGCATCGACGACTGGGCGATCGGCATGATGCCGCACTTCATCGCCGACACCGCCATGCCGGCGAGCGTATGGGTGTGGATGATGCAATCGACGTCATGCCGCGCAGCATGGATCGCGCTGTGGATGACGTATCCGGCCTGGTTCACGCCGTATTCCGTCGCGTTGAACAGCACGTTGCCGTCGACATCGATCCGGATCATGCTCGAGGCGGTCATCTCCTCGTAGAGCATGCCGTAGGGGTTGATGAGGAACTCGTTGTGCGTGCCGGGCACGCGGGCCGAGATGTGGTTGGCGATCATCTCGACCATCCCGAACGCGTGCATCAGCCGGTAGCAGGCGGCGAGATTGACGCGCGTGTCCCATTCCTCCTTGCTCACCTGCTCGCGCACCGGTTTGTCGATCTTGATGGCGGGGGCATTCATGGCTGTTGTCTCCGGAAATGAAACGATCGGCCGGCGCGCTGCTACTTGCGCGTGACGTACGCGCCGGCGCTGGCGCCGGCGAGTTTGCCGAACACCGCGCCTGACGTGAGACCCGTGCCGCCGGGGTAGTTGTGGTAGAAAATGCCGCCCACCATTTCGCCGGCGGCGTAGAGGCCCGGTATCGGTCTGCCCGCCGTGTCTTCCACCTCGGCATTGGTGCTCACCTTGACGCCGCCGAAACTGAACGTCACGCCGCAGGTTACTGCATAGGCCTCGAAAGGCGGCGTATCGACGGTGTTGGCCCAGTTCGACTTGTTGATCTTGAGCCCTTCGGTGCAGCGTCCGTCCTTGATCGCCATGTTGAACGGGACGTCGGTGCGCACCCCCTTGTTGTATTCCTGGATCTCGCGCAGGCAGGCCTCGGCGTTCACGCCTTCGAGCTTCTTCACAAGGTCTTCCAGCGTTTCCGCGCGGACCTTCGTCACGCGCTTGATGCGGTATTCGTCGCGCAACACCGGAATGATCTTCGCATCGAAGATCTGCCACGCGAACATGCCGGGCTGCTCGAGGACGACGCGCCCGTATTTCGCGTAGGTGTAGTTGCGAAAGTCGGCGCCCTCATCGACGAAGCGTTCGCCGCGGGCGTTGACCATGATGCCCCACGGATAGCTGTGCTTCTGGAAGTTGTCGCCCACCGAGAGGTCGCCGAACGGCGGGGCGTTCATGTCCCAGCCGACCGCGTGGCAGCCCGACCAGTGGCCGTAGGACAGCGCGCCGATGTCGAGCGCCATCTTGATGCCGAGCCCGGTGTTGTAGCGGGTGCCGCGCACCTTGGCGAGATCCCAGCCGGGGCCGAGATAGCGAGTGCGCATTTCCGCGTTGGATTCGAAACCGCCGCATGCCAGCACCACCGCCTTCGAGCGGATTTCGACGTTCCTGCCCTGGTGTTTCGCCCGCACGCCGAGCACGCGCCCCTCATCATCCGTCAGCAGCGCGATCGCGGGCGTTTCGTAGAAGATCCTGATGCCTTCGCGCTCGCACGCCTTGTGCTCGTTGTCTACCAGCCCCGGCCCGCCGCCCCAGGTCTCCGCTGCGAGCCCGCCCCAGAATTTGAAGCGCTTGTCGTCTATCTTGTACGACTGCCGCCCGTAGCTCGCCTGGAATTTGACGCCTTTCTTGCGCAGCCACACCAGCGTCTCGAAGCTGCGCGAGATTAGCAGCTCGCACAGGTCGGGGTCGGTTCGGTACTGCGTGATGCGACCCATGTCGTCGAAGTAATTGTCGGACGTGTAGGCGCCGAAATCGTGCAGCTTTTTCTCGTCCTCGGTGAGGTCGGGAATGAGCTGGGCGAGATCCTCCACGCCGTTGTAAACGACGCGCATCAGCCCGGCGGTGTAGCGGCTGTTGCCGCCGCATTCCTCGATCGGAGCCGCTTCGAGCATGATGACCGACGCGCCGCTCTCCCGTGCGGCGAGCGCGGCGCAGGCTGCGGCGTTGCCGGCGCCCACGACGATGACGTCCGGATTGCCAAACGTGCTGGTGTTCATTGCCTTCCTCTGGTGTTGATTCAAAAAAAGCCGCGTACGAGGCGGCCGTTCAAATGTAGCTCCCGGCGGCGCGGGTGGCGTCTCCGGAAAGCAGCGAATAATTCACGGCCCGGCCGATGCCGCGGCGGAATCCTTCCAGGCGCAGAACCTGGCCGGGCGTGATGTTCGCAAGATTCGCCTCGGGACCGAAATCGCGCAACAGCTGCACGTGCTGCTGGGGAAACCGGTAGGGGTCCGCCTCGATCACGACATGGTCGAACCACGGCTGCGCAGCGAGCGTGGCGACGGCTGCCGGCGCATCGCGTGCCAGCAAATCCATCTCGCACTGTTCCACCGTGACATGCTGGATGCCGTGCTGTGCCACTGCGGTGATGATGTCCCGCAGATACTCGATACTCATCGCCTGCTGCGGGTTTTTGCGGCCGAATTCGTAAACCACGCTGATGCCCGACTTCTGGAAGCGGGCGATCATGCGCTCGCGCTCTTCGTCGCTGAGCGTGACATAGTTCTCGGAAATTTCGAGGCCCGGCACGTCGATCCGGGCCAGCAGCCGGATCAACTCGTCGATCTCGTCGCGTTGCCACGCGTATTCGAACAGGATGCCGCCCGCGAAAGGCGTCACGCCGGCGTCCCGGTAAGCCCGTGCCGCACGCTTGACGACTTCCCGCGGCATGAGCAGCGCGTTCATCGCGTAGATCTTGGCATGGTCGATGTATTCGGCGCAGACGTCGAGCACATTCCGTATCCCCTGCTCGCCGCCGGTCCAGCCGAAGGTGTCGGGCCCGAAATCGATCATCGAGGTGATGCCGCGCCGGCGCGGCTTGCCGCTGCGCGGGGGCAGCGTGAGTTCCGGTCCGGTCGCGGAATCGAAAGCCATGCGGGTTTCTAGTGGAGGGTGGTTTTCGCCTGGCGCCGCGGCTCGGATTCGACGGCGGTGGCGGGTGCGGGCACAGGGGACGCGTGATGGGCGACCATGCGCCAGCCGTGCTCGGTGCGAAGGTAAATGTTGGTGGCGATCATCGGTCCTCGCGCGCGCGTCTCGCCCGCCACGTTGATGTGCTCGTAGACGCTGTGCGCCGACAGCATCATCCCGTTCACGTAGTGCTGACCGCGCAACTGAAAACGCAGCGACTGGCCCGCATCGAATATTTTTCGCCACGATTCGCGCACCTGGGCGACGCCGCTCATTCGGGCACCGCCCGGATGGATGCAGTAGATGTCGTCGTCGTCGGCCCAGACTTCCATCATCGCGTCGAGATCGCCCTTGGTGAAGGCATCGTAGAATGCGGATTCCGCATCCTGGGGCGTGGCGAACAGAGTTTTCTTCACGGGGTCGGGGCCGCGGCGGTCAACGCGTGTCCCGGCCGATTTTATCAAACTCGATGGCGCTGCATACCTGCTCCGGCGCGAGCTGCACCATGCAGTTGAAGTGCCCGAGCGGGCAGTGCCGCTTGAAACACGGGCTGCAGGCGAGGTCGAGACGCAGGATCGTGGCGCGATCCGAAAGCGGCGGGGTGAAATCGGGACTGCTCGATCCATAGAGCGCGATCAGCCGCCTGCCGAGTGCTGCGGCGACGTGCATGAGTCCCGAGTCGTTGCTGACCACGACGTCAGCGGAGCCGAGCACGTCGATCGCTTCATCGAGCGACGTTCTGCCGCACAAATTGACGCTGGCCCCGCCGCTCAGTGCGGCGATTTCCGCGCCGAGTTCGCGGTCCCGGGCGGATCCGAGCAGCCACACCGCCCAGCCGCTTCCAGCCAGCCGCTTCGCCAGATCGGCAAAGTGCGGCGCCGGCCACCGTTTGGCCGGGCCATATTCGGCGCCTGGACAGAGCACTGCCGCGGGTCGCCCGGCATCGAGCCCCAGGCGCGCCAGCGTGGCACGGCGCGCCGACTCATCGACGCGAAGCCGCACCTCGGGAAGCGGCACGATCGGGATGGCGGGCGCACTGGCGAGGGACGCATAGCGCTGCGCCAGCCGTGGCATCGCGCGTTCGTCGAGCGCGCGCACGTCGTTGAGCAATCCCCAGCGCATCTCGCCGCGAAACCCGGTGCGCAGCGGTATTCCTGCGAAGTACGGCACCAGGGCCGATTTCAGCGTATTGGGAAGCACGATCGCCTGATCGTAACGTGCGCCGCGCAATTCACGACCGAGCGCCCGGCGCGCGCCCAGACCGAGTTCACCGTGCCTGAACGGGCTGAGGATCGGGCGGCGCACCTCCGGCATGCGGGCAAGCAACGGCAGGGTCCACTGTGGCGAGAGCACGTCGACCGCAGCGCTTCCATGGATATCGTGCAGCCGCCTCAAAAGCGGCTGCGCGAGCACGGTGTCGCCGATCCAGGACGGCCCGACGACGAGGACTTTAAACACGGAACACGCCGGTCAATGACCGGCCTTGGCATCGCCCTTCAATACGTAGCGCGTGCCGCAATACGGGCACAGCGCATCTCCGGTCTTCTCGATCGGCAGGAACACGCGAGGATGGGCGTTCCACAGCAGCATGGACGGGGTGGGACAGTGCAAGGGCAGATCGTCCGCCGTCACTTCGATCAGGCGCTCCCTGTTCTCGGATTGCTGGGTCGTCATGGTGTGCCTACCCGGCGACCGGCGTCAGCCATTCGCCATGGTCTTCGGACTTTCCGGTCACGCAGTCGAAGAAGGCCGCCTGGAGCTTGCTGGTGACCGGTCCGCGCTTGCCTTCTCCGATCGTGCGGCCATCGACTTCGCGAATGGGCGTCACCTCCGCGGCGGTGCCGGTGAAGAACGCTTCGTCGGCGATATACAGGTCGTCGCGGGTAATGCGCCGCGCCGCGACCGGGTAACCCATCTCCCGCGCGAGCGTAATCACCGATTGACGGGTGATGCCCATCAAGGCGCTGGTCAGCTCCGGTTCGAAGATCTCCCCGCTCTTCACGATGAACAGGTTCTCGCCCGAGCCCTCGGCGACGAATCCGTCCACGTCGAGCAACAGCGCCTCGTCATAGCCTTGCGTGGTCGCCTCCACGTTCGCCAGTATCGAATTGGCATAGGTTCCCGAGTATTTAGCCCGGCACATCGAGACGTTGACGTGATGGCGCGCAAACGACGAGGTTTTTACGCGTATGCCTTTCTCTATCGCCTCGGGTCCCAGGTAAGCGCCCCACGGCCAGGCGGCGATGGCGACATGCACGCTCGTTCCAACGGGTGAAACACCCATCTTCTCGGAACCGTAGAAGGCGATCGGACGGATATAGCACGACTCGAGCCGATTTGCGCGCACCACTTCCTTCTGCGCTTCGATCAGGGTCTCGCGGCTGTAGGGTATTTTCATCCCGTAGATGTGCGCCGAATTGAACAGCCGCTCGGTATGCTCTTTCAGGCGAAAGATCGCCGTGCCGCGCCGGGTGTTATAGGCGCGCAATCCCTCGAACACCGCCAGCCCGTAATGCAGCGAATGGGTGAGGACGTGCGTGGTTGCGCTGCGCCAGGGCACGAGTTTGCCGTCGTACCATATTTGGCCGTCACGGTCGGCCATTGACATGTGCATGCTCCGCCGGAGAAAAGCGCATTTTAGCGTGCCCCGAACACGCTTTGCCAGAGATCGATCACCGCCCGGGCGTGCGCACCGACCTCATCGCGTGCGACGCGCGCATACTTCTCGCCCGCGAGCCGCAGACGGTGCTGGCGCTGCCGGAATTCCCGATAGGCGTCGTGTACCGCCTGCGCCCGGCCCTGGTCGATCAGGCCCAGACGGCCCCCGAGCTTGAGCAGCGCCAGATTGCCGATGTTGCCGGTCAGTTCCGCGTGCTTCTCGGCGTAACCCAGGACGAGATACTGAACGATGAATTCGACGTCGATGATTCCGCCGCGGTCGTGCTTGAGATCGAAGAGCGCCGAACGGTTGGGGTGCGCGTCATGGATCTTGTTGCGCATGGCCGCGATTTCGGCCCGCAACGCATCGCGATCGCGCGGTTTGCGCAGCGTGGCGATGCGCAGCGACTCGAATTCACGGCCGATGCGCTCGTCGCCCGCGACGAACCGCGCCCGGGTGAGCGCCTGATGTTCCCAGCCCCAGGCTTGCTTTTCCTGATACTCGCGGAAACTGGCCAGTGGACTGACGAGCAGCCCGCTGGCCCCGTCGGGCCTCAAACGGAGGTCGGTCTCGTAGAGCACGCCGGCGGGCGTGATGCTCGTGAGCCACCCGTTGATGCGCTGGGCAAGCCGGGCATAGTTTTCGGGCGCTTCGGGCGCGGCGTCGTCGTAGAGAAAGACGATATCCAGGTCGGACACGTAGCCCAACTCCTTGCCGCCCAGTTTTCCATAAGCGATGATCGCGAAGCACGGCGTATTGCGATGCCGGGTGCGCAGGGCGTCCCAGGTGAGGCGCAGCACCTGGTCCAGGATCACGCATGCGAGATCGGACAGGTGGTCGCTCGACGTCTCGAGCGGCAGGGTTCCCCCGAGATCCTGCGCGATGAATCGCATGGTCTGGGCGTGCTTGAAGTGGCACAGAATATCCATCTGCCGTTCGGTGTCGTCGGTCGCGTCGTCGAGCTGAGCACGCAGCGTCCGCTTGAGCGACGTCCAGTCCGGCGGCGCGTATAGCGTGCGCGTATCGAGCAGTTCGTCGAGCAGGATCGGATGCTGGGTCAGGTACTGCGCGACCCAGCCGCTGGCGCTCATCATTTCCGCGAGCCGGGTCAGTGCCAGCGGATACTCCTCCAGCAATGCCAGATAGGACTCCCTGCGGCTCACGCTGTCGAGCAGTTCCAGTATGCGCTCGAGTGTGGCATCGGGATCCGGCGTCGCAGCGGACGTCGCTATGGCGAGCGGAACCAGCCGGTCAAGCCGCGACTGGCTTGTTGCGGGCATCTGCCGGTAACGCGGACTCGAGCGCAGCACGCTCAGGCGACGCTGCATATCGGCCGCGCGCCGGAAACCCAGGCCGGCGAGCTGTTCGCCGTTTCCCCCGCTGTCGCAGGTCTGCCACACCGCGGCAAGCGCATGGTGTTCCGACGGAGCGGCCGCGAAAATCTGCTCGAACTGGCGCGTCACGCGTGCGCGGTGATGATCCAGCGCGGCCTGCAGTTCCGAATAATCCTGCAGCCGCATGCTGCGGGCGACGGCGAGCCGGTCTTCGGGATGCTGCGGCAGCGAGTGCGTCTGTTGATCGTCCCGATACTGCAGGCGGTGCTCCAGGTCGCGCAGGAAAACATACGCGTCGAGCAGCTCGCTCACCGCGGCGGGCGGCAGCAGATTGCGCTCGACCAGCAAACCCAGCACTTTCAGGGTGGGCTGGACCTGCAGCGAAGCATCCCTGCCGCCGCGAATCAACTGAAACACCTGCGCGATGAATTCGATCTCGCGGATGCCGCCGCGGCCGAGCTTGATGTTGTCCGCCAGATCGCGCCGTTCCACTTCCGCACGGATCTGCGCGTGCAGTTCACGCATCGAGGCGAGCGCGCTGTAGTCAAGATGCCTGCGATAAACAAAGGGCCGGACGAGATCGTTCAGCTCCGCCCGGCGCTCTCCGGTCAGGCATCGCGCCTTGATCCACGCGTAGCGCTCCCACTCGCGGCCCTGTGTGACGAGATAGTTCTCCACCATGTCGAAACTCACGGCGAGCGGACCGCTGTCCCCGTAGGGACGCAACCGCATGTCGACGCGGAAAACGTAGCCGTCCTCGGTGACTTCGCTCAAGGCCCCGATCAGGCGCCGGCCGAGGCGCGTAAAGTATTCATGGTTGCTGAGCGGCTTTGCGCCATCGGTGTCCCCTTCCTCCGGATAGGCGAAGATGAGATCGATGTCGGAAGAGACATTCAACTCGCCCCCGCCGAGCTTTCCCATGCCGATGACGTGCAGGCCCTGGATTTTTCCCGTTGCCGCACCGCGTGGATGGCCATGCTCCTCCGCAAGCTTCGCGTCCAGCGCCCGCAGCGCAAAGTCGATGCTGTGCTCCGCGAGCGCGGTCATCGTCCTGCACACCTCGGCGAGACCGGCATGTCCCGCAAGATCGCGTGCCATGACGTTGAGGATGACGCGCTTGCGCAAGTCGCGCAGCGCGCGCCGCAGGCCCGCTTCGTCGGGCGCGCCTGCCGTTTCAAGCAGCGTGCGCATCTGCAAGTCTTCAAACGGATGCTCGTATGGCGCATCGGCAAGCCGGGGCTCTGCCTCGACCAGCCGGCGCGCATAGCGGCTGTACGCGCACGCGATGCTCAACGAAGTGTCGGCGGCGCCCGCAGCCGAGGCGTTATTCGATTCCATGTCCCGATTGGCGTAAAATGAGTAAATCGTTGTTTGAATATCGCATTTTTCCTGATACCAGGCAAAAGATGCCCGCTTCGGCAGTTTCACGATGGTTGCGCATCAGCTCCCTGACTCTCTATCGCCTGGTCACCTGGATCATATTGGGGGCGGGTCTCGCCTTCGGCATTCTCGTGATTTCGCTGCGGTACTGGGTGCTGCCCAATATCGATCAGCACCGGGAACGCATCACTGAATCGATCTCGGCCGCGGTCGGCCAGCGCATCGCGATCGGCAGGGTGTCCGGCAACTGGGACGGCTTGCGTCCCGAGCTGGTGCTGGACGAGGTGACCGTCTACGACGCCCATAACCGCGCGGCGCTCAAGCTGTCGCGGATCGAAGGCGCCGTCTCGTGGATTTCGCTGGTGGCGTGGGAGCCGAGATTTCGTTCGGTGGAAATCCTGAAACCGATTCTCGATATCCGGCGCGACCCGCGCGGCGTGCTCCATATCGCGGGCATCGAAATCAGGGACAGCGAAGGCGGGGGCTTCGCGGACTGGCTGCTGCGCCAGCCCAGACTTTCGGTGCGGCAGGCGCAGATCTCGTGGCGCGACGAACTGCTCCGAGCGAGCCCTCTGCAACTGCAAGACGTCGATGTGCTGTTGCGTAACCGCGGCCGGCGCCATCGATTCGGGATCCGCGCCGTGCCGCCGCCGCACCTTGCCGGCGCACTCGATGTGCGCGGAGAGCTGAACGGCAGGTCCGCTACGGCGCTCGCCAACTGGGATGGCCGTTTGTTCGTGCGGGTCGATAGCGTCGATATCGCCGCCTGGCGGCCGTGGCTGCCGCCCACATTGCCCGCTTCGCGCGGCGCCGGCGCGCTGCGGATGTGGGCTGGATATCGCGACAATCGCCTGGCGGACGTGGTTGCCGACGTGCGCCTGGCCGACGTCCAGGTGCGACTCGCGCCGGACTTGCCTGAAATCGATATCGCTGCCTTGTCCGGCCGCGTCGGCTGGAAGCACGGCGCGGACAGTTTCGAAGCCTCGACATCGGGACTGGCGTTCACCACCGGCGCGCTGTCGTCGGGGGCGACCGATTTTCTCCTACGCCTGAGCACCGGCAAGGACTCCACCACTGCGCGGGGCGAGCTGCGCGCCAACGCGCTGGCCCTCGAACCGCTGGCCATGCTCGCGGATCGCCTGCCGCTGGACGCCGGGTTGCGCACGGATCTCACGCGCTTCGCACCCAAGGGAAGCGTGTTCGATCTCTCGGTGCGCTGGAACGGCGATTGGCGCACGCCCTCGCAATACGTGGCGCGCGGCCGGTTCCACGAGCTGGGTCTCGCGGGGGTGGGAATGCTTCCCGGTTTTTCCGGGATCAGCGGAACGTTCGAGGGCACCGAAAAATCCGGCACCCTGCGCGTCGACAGCAGCGCCGTGACGCTCGATATGCCCCACGTCTTCCGCAATTTGCTCGAGTTCGAGCGGCTGGTTGCAGAACTCGGCTGGTCGAACGCCGGCGCCGCGCCGGAAGTGCACTTCAGCAAAGTGACCTTCTCCAATTCGCACTTTGCCGGGACCGCGCAGGGGCATTATCGCTTTGCGAGCGGCGGGCGCGGTTCGATCGACGTGACGGGAAGCCTGAATCGCGCCGACGCCCGCTACGTAAGTCACTATATTCCGCTGAACATCGGTCGGCCCACGCGCGACTGGCTCGACAAGGCGCTCGTCAGCGGCCAGTCCACCGACGTTTCATTGCGCGTCAAGGGCGATCTCGATGCTTTTCCCTTTCCCGATAACAAGGGCGGCGTCTTTGAAGTCCTCGCCAAGGTAAGCGACGGCGTGCTGGATTACGCGGAGGGCTGGCCACGAATCGAGAACATCGCCGCCGACATCGCGTTTCGGGGAAAGCGCATGGAAGTCAATGCGCGGCAAGCCACGATACTGGGGGCGAAGCTGCTCAAAGTCCGCGCCGATATTCCGGACCTGGTTGTCGACTACGAAGTCCTCAACGTGCTCGGTGAAGCCGAGGGACCGGGCGGCGAATTTCTCGCCTTCATCGACAAGAGCCCGGTGCTGGGCATGATCGACCGCTACACCGAGGGCATGCGGATACAGGGCGCGGGAAAGCTCGCGCTCAAGCTCGAAATGCCGCTCCGCGAGCACGAGAAAAGCAAGATCGCGGGCAGCTACCAGTTCAACAACAACCGCATCGTCGCGACGCCCGATCTGCCCGCGCTCGAGCACGCGAGCGGCCGTCTCGAATTCACGGAGTCGACGGTCAGGGTTCCCCATGCCACCGCGACTTTCTTGGGCGGGCCTCTGGTGCTGTCCAGCGCGCCCGCGGGTGACGCCACTGCGCGCATCAACGTGCAGGGACGAGCGAACATCGACGGATTGCGCGGTGCGGCAGGCAACGCCTGGCTGATGCGACACCTCAGCGGCAGCGCGGACTGGAAAGGCACATTGATCCTGCGCAAAAAACTGGCGGATCTCGTGATCGAGAGCAGCCTGCAGGGCGTAGCGTCGGAATTGCCGGTGCCGTTGAGAAAAAGCGCGCAGGAAGAGGTGCCCCTGCGCATCGAACGCCGGTTCATCAGCCAGCAGCCCGGACTGGCGGACCGCATCGACGCCACCTACGGGGATATTCTGAGCGCACGGCTCGTGCGGCGCCACGTCGACGGCAAGGAAAGCATACGCCGCGCGACGCTGCGGTTCGGCGGAGCGGCGCCCGAGCCCGAGCGCGACGGGGTGTGGGTGAGCGGCGCGTTGGCGCGGGTCGAGGTGGATCAGTGGCGGGCGCTTGCCGGCGACGAAGCGGTTGCGCCCGAGGCGGGAATCGGAGGGCTCGATCTCAGGATCGATGAGCTGATCGTATCGAACCGCGTCTTCCACCAGGTTGCGGTAAGCAGCACCGCGCAGGAGGGGGGCTGGCGCGCAACGTTGACGGGTCGGGAAGTGGAGGGCACCGCGACGTGGCTTTCCCAGGGTCGGGGCAAGCTCACCGCGCGCATGAAGCGGTTGGTGATACCGGCGAGCGTGGCGACCGAGCGCGCTGCGGATGCCTCCCGGCCCGCACGCGAGCTTCCCGCGCTCGATGTGATCGCCGAGCAGTTCAGCTACAAGGACAAGCCGCTGGGCAGGCTGGAGCTGGCTGCCGCACCGGTGGAACGCAACTGGCGCATCGACCGGTTGCGCGTCTCCAATCCGGATGGCGTGCTCGCCGTCGAGGGAATGGTTCAAGACATGGCGATGCAGCCCCGGACCCGTGCGCTCGTGCAGCTCGACGTCAACGACATCGGCAAGTTTCTCGAGCGCCTGGGTTTTCCGGAAGGCGTCCGGCGCGGCACCGCCAAGCTGCAGGGCACGCTCGCCTGGCCGGGCGGGCCGCAGGACTTCGAGTACGGCGTGCTTTCCGGCAACCTGCTGCTCGACGCGTCCAAGGGCCAGTTCGTAAAACTCGAGCCCGGTATCGGCAAGCTGTTGGGCATCCTCAGCCTGCAGGCGCTGCCGCGCCGCGTGACGCTCGACTTTCGCGACGTTTTCAGCGAAGGATTCGCTTTCGACCAGATACACGGGGACGTCAGCATCGAGCGCGGTGTCGCGTCCACCAGCAGTTTTCGCATCCAGGGACCGGCCGCGCGTGTCGTGATGGGTGGCGAGGTGGATCTGGTTCGCGAAACGCAGAAGCTCAACGTGCGCGTGGTGCCGAGCCTGAGCGACAGCGTGTCGATCGCCGGCGCGCTGCTCGGGGGGCCGGTCGCCGGGGTCGCAACGATCATCGCGCAGAAAATACTGAAGGACCCGTTCGACCAGATCTTTGCCTACGAGTACAACGTCACCGGAACCTGGGCCGATCCGCAGGTGTCGAAAATCGACCGTACGGCGCCGGCTACGACAGATTCGAGATAAGGGTGCCGGTGCCATGCAAACGATAAGGAGGGAAGGGTGAGCACGAGAGTGCGCGCGGGATTCGGCCGCGAGTGGCTGCGATCGGAGGACGTGGCCCGATCCGAGACTGCCCGCATCGCGGCGATACAGATGGCCTCGGGCCCGAACGTCGAAGGCAATCTCAACGAAGCGTCACGACTCATCGCGATTGCGGCAGAACAGGGCGCAAAGCTGGTGGCGCTGCCGGAAAACTTCGCCATCATGGGGACGACGGAACGGGACAAACTGGCCGTGCGCGAGAAGCCGGGCGAGGGACCCATTCAGAATTTCCTCTCCGCGATTGCGAAACGGCACGAGATCTGGCTGGTGGGGGGTTCCATCCCGCTCGCCGCCTCGGTGCC
The DNA here is from genome assembly GCA_052386775.1 of Betaproteobacteria bacterium. Lineage (GTDB taxonomy): Bacteria > Pseudomonadota > Gammaproteobacteria > Burkholderiales > SG8-41 > DSOT01. The sequence goes on along the minus strand of JBQTJV010000093.1, from coordinate 21,089 downwards.
GGACAAGGTGCGAAACACCTGTCTCGTATACGACGATCAGGGCAGGCTCGTCGCGCGTTACGACAAGATCCATCTCTTCGGCTTCGAGATGGGCGAGGAAAACTACCGCGAAGAGCGTACCATCGAAGCGGGCAAGGAACTGGTCACGATCGACACGCCCGTTGGTCACCTGGGACTGTCCATCTGCTACGACTTGCGATTCCCGGAGCTCTATCGCGCCATGAAGGAGGTGGATATCATTTCCGTGCCCTCGGCGTTCACCGAGACGACCGGCAAGGCGCACTGGGAAGTGCTGGTGCGCGCGCGCGCCATCGAGAATCTCGCCTACGTGCTGGCTCCTGCGCAGGGCGGCTATCATGTCGGCGGCCGCGAGACGCACGGCGATTCCATGATTGTCGATCCGTGGGGTGTCGTCCTGGACCGGCTTCCGCGCGGGTCGGGCGTTGTCATGGCGGGCGTGAACCTGGCGCATCTCGCCCGCCTGCGGCAAAGCCTTCCGGCCCGCACGCACCGGACCATCCATGCGTGTTGACGCTCCTGGGGCGGCCACGCGATAACCGCGGTTTGCTTTTCCGGACAGCGCCCCCACTTACTTCAGGACCAATTGCGAGTATCCATGGCCTCTACCCCGAATCCCGATCATCTCACGGTGCAGCCCGAACAACTGTTCGCCACGGCGGATGCCACCCTGCTCGCGCCGTATGCGCTGGACAGCCAGCGCCTGCAAACGGTGTTCGGGCAGATCATGACCCACAGCGTCGACTACGCGGACCTGTATTTTCAGTACAGCCGCAGCGAGTCGTGGAGCCTGGAAGAAGGTATCGTCAAGTCGGGCAGCTTCAACATCGATCAGGGCGTCGGCGTGCGCGCCGTGACCGGTGAAAAGACCGCATTCGCCTACTCGGACGACATCAGCCTGGAGGCGCTGACCACCGCGGCCCACGCAACGCGGGCGATTGCGCGCCAGGGTGGCGGCAGCGCAACGCAAGTCGTCAAGCGCGGCAACGGCCACAATCTCTACGCGCAGCACGATCCCTTGGCGAGCCTCAACGACCAGGACAAGGTGGCGCTGCTCGAGCGTCTGGAGCGCCTCGCCCGTGCGCGCGACGCCCGCGTGACGCAGGTGATGGCCTGGCTCGCCGGCGAGTACGAAGTGGTTCTGGTCGCCCGCAGCGACGGCGTGATTGCCGCCGATGTACGGCCGCTGGTGCGCCTGTCGCTGCAGGTGATTGTCGAGCAGGATGGCCGTCGCGAGCAGGGCAGCTCGGGCGGAGGCGGTCGATTCGACTACGGCTACTTCACCGCCGCCGTGCTGGAAGACTATGCGCAGAAGGCGGTCGATCAGGCGCTGGTGAACCTCGAAGCGCGGCCGGCGCCGGCCGGGACGATGACGGTCGTGCTGGGACCCGGATGGCCGGGCATCCTGCTGCACGAGGCGATCGGGCACGGTCTGGAAGGCGATTTCAACCGCAAGGCAACTTCGGCGTTCAGCGGGCGCATCGGAGAGCGCGTCGCCGCGCCGGGCGTGACCGTGGTCGACGATGGCACCATTGCGCGGCGTCGCGGCTCGCTCAACATCGACGATGAAGGCAATCCCACGCAGCAGAATGTCCTCATCGAGAACGGCGTGCTGCGAAATTACATGCAGGACAGCCTCAATGCGCGGCTGATGAAGCGGCCGGTGACGGGGAACGGGCGGCGCGAATCGTACGCGCACATTCCCATGCCGCGCATGACCAACACCTACATGCTGAACGGCGCGCTCGATCCTCAGGCGATCATCGCCTCGGTTTCGAACGGCCTGTACGCCGTCAATTTCGGCGGCGGGCAGGTCGACATCACCAACGGCAAGTTCGTCTTCTCGGCGTCCGAGGCCTATATGATCGAGAACGGGCGCATTACCTCTCCGGTGCGCGGCGCGACGTTGATCGGCAACGGTCCCGACGCGCTTACACGCATAGCGATGATAGGCAACGACATGACGCTCGACCCCGGCGTGGGCACGTGCGGCAAGGAAGGCCAGAGCGTCCCGGTGGGCGTGGGCCAGCCGACACTGCGCATAGACGGACTCACCGTCGGCGGCACGGTATAACAGGCGGAAACGTAGGTCCGGGGAATAGCGGGGACGACCCCACAGAACAGCGCAGCGAGCGCCGGGGAAAAAGAGTGGAACGCGCGAAACGAGCCCGCAATAAAAACAGCGGCGAACTGTGTCAGTGGCCTGATATAATGCTTTGATTTAACGAACAGTAATATCAGCATGCCGCACAAGACCGACGATCTGCGCATCAGGGAAATCAAGGAACTGGTCCCGCCGTCCCACCTGCTGCGCGAGTTTCCCGTATCCGAGAAAGCCGCGACCGCGGTCTACGAGACTCGCCGGGCGATACACCGCATATTGCACGGCGCCGACGACCGGCTGCTGGTGATCATGGGACCCTGCTCGATCCACGACGTCGATGCGGCGAAGGACTATGCGGGCAGGCTCAAGGAGGTGAAGGACCGTCTTGCCAGCGATCTTCTCGTCGTCATGCGCGTGTACTTCGAGAAGCCGCGCACGACCGTCGGCTGGAAGGGGTTGATCAACGATCCGCGGCTCGACGGCAGCTTCCGCATCAACGAAGGACTGCGCATCGCGCGCGAGCTGCTGCTCGATCTCAACGAGATGGGCATGCCGGTGGGCTGCGAATTCCTGGACATGATCACACCGCAGTACATCGCGGACCTGGTGGCATGGGGCGCGATCGGCGCGCGCACCACCGAAAGCCAGATCCATCGCGAACTCGCCTCGGGCTTGTCCTGCCCCGTCGGCTTCAAGAACGGCACCGACGGCAATATTCGCATCGCGCTCGACGCGATCCGGGCTGCGCAGGCGCCCCATCATTTCCTGTCGGTGACGAAGGGCGGACATTCCGCGATCGTTTCCACCACGGGCAACGAAGACTGCCACATCATCCTGCGCGGCGGAAAACAGCCTAATTACGATGCCGGCAGCGTGGATGCCGCGGCCAAGGGTCTCGCCGAGGCGGGCATTCCCGGCAAGCTGATGATCGACTTCAGCCATGGCAACAGCAGCAAGAAGGCGGAAAAGCAGGTCGACGTGGGCCGCGACGTCGCGCGGCAGATCGCTCAGGGACAGGACAGGATTTTCGGCGTGATGGCGGAGAGCCATCTCAAGGCCGGCCGGCAGGATCTCGTGCCAGGCAAGGAGCTGGTCTATGGACAGAGCATTACCGACGGCTGCCTGGGATGGGACGAAAGCCGCGGCCTGCTCGAGACGCTGGCCGATGCGGTGTGCAAGCGTCGATTGAAGGCCGAAGTCGAAGCGGAATAGCGCGCTCGCCACGATGGCGCAGGACGAAACTGAACTCACGGCTTCCGATTCTCATTACCTCCTTCATCTCGAGAAGGTTGGTAAGGGAACGGTGCTTGCCCGGGAAATTTCCGACCTCGTCAGCCGCTCGCAGTTTTTCGCCGAATTCTCGCGGGGCGACATCGCCACGCTGACCGACTACATGGAGGTCTATCGCGCCCAGCCGGGCGAGATCATCATCCGCGAGGGCGATCCGGGCGATTTCATGCTCCTCATCGTCGAAGGGGATGTCGATATCCTGAAGAAGGGCGCGCGCGGCGAGCAGCAGCACATGACCACCGTGGGGCCGGGGATGACGCTCGGGGAGATGTCCATGATCGACGGCGAGCCCCGCTTCGCGACCTGCCTTGCCACCCGCCCCACGGTCTTTGCCGTGTTGAGCCGCGACAACATGGCGAAAATCATCCTCGACCACCCCAGCTTGGGATCCAAGATTCTGGTCAAGCTCGTCAGCATGCTCTCCCTGCGCTTGCGGCAAACGAGCGCGAGGCTGCTGCACTACCTCGAGAACGGGGTCTAGCCGGATCCGTGTTCGTGTCGCACACCTCGGCGTTGGCGCTCACGCTGTTGTGCGCCATCGCTTCAGTGCGCGCTGAACCCGTTGTCCTCACCGACGATCGCGGGGTAACGGTTCGCCTCGCGGCCTCGGCGCTGCGGGTGGTCACGCTCGCCCCGCATCTCGCCGAGATCGCGTATGCCGCTGGCGCCGGACACAAACTCGTTGGCGTGGCGCGCTACAGCGACTTTCCCGAAGCGGCGCGGCACCTGCCGCGCATCGGCGATGCAGCGCGCGTGGACATCGAACGCATTCTCATGCTCGGGCCTGATCTGGTGCTCGCCTGGAAAAGCGGCAACCAGGCCGGCGACATCGCGCGGCTCGAACGGCTCGGCCACACGGTGTTCGTCACCGAGCCGGCGCGACTGTCCGACATTCCCCGCATCATCCGCAGCGTTGGCGTGCTCACGGGCACACCCGGTATCGCGGGAGGCGTGGTTGCCGCCTTCGAATCGGAAATCGAAAGCCTGCGGACGAAGTTCAGCGGTGCGCGCGAAGTGCCCGTTTTCTACGAAATATGGCACCGGCCCTTGCTGACCGTGAACGGCGCTCACATGATCAGCGACGTGCTCCGGTTGTGCGGGGGCGTTAACGTGTTCGCGCATGCGGCGGTGCTTACCCCCGCGGTGTCGATGGAAGCGGTGCTGGCAGCGCAACCGGAAGCGATCGTGGGAGGCGGCTCCGGGGTCGATGCGCGGCAATTTTCCGCGCAGTGGCGAAGTTACCGGATACCGGCGTTGAACGATCTTCCGCTGGTTTACGTTTCCCCGGACGAGATCCAGCGCGCGACGCCGCGCATTGCGGCCGGCGCCCGCGCGGTCTGCGCAGGGCTGGAGGAAGTCAGAACGAAACGCCGGCAGTCAGCCGCTTTCCCTGTCCTGTTTCCACAATACGTCGTTGTTGCCGGCAAAGCGATTGAGCACGCGGGATATGACGAACAACAGGTCGGAAAGCCGGTTTGTGTATTGCAGCAGGGCGGGCGGCACGGCTTGCTCACGCGACAGCGCCACCAGGACGCGTTCAGCACGCCGGCACATTGCCCGGGAAAGGTGCGCCAGCGCGGCCGCGCGTGAACCGCCGGGCAGTATGAAATCCTGCAGCGGCGGCAGACCTTGATTGAACCGGTCAAGCTGCATCTCCAGCCGGACTACATGCGCGTCGGTCATGACGACGTGGTCCGGGACGCTCAATTCGCCGCCGAGATCGAAAAGATCGTGCTGCACGTCGGTGAGGCACGCGCGCACGTCCTCGGGCAGCGTTTCCGCGAGCAGCACGCCGAGGGCGCTGTTTACTTCATCCACGGCACCGATGGCTTCGATGCGCGTGCTGTCCTTCGCTACGCGAGAACCGTCAGCGAGACCGGTAGTGCCGTCGTCGCCGGTGCGGGTGTAGATTTTTGTCAGCCGGTAGCCCATCGCCCATTCCGTATTCGCCGCAGTCGATGTGGCGAGCGTTGGATTATAGGTCGGGCACGGGCGGCCACGAAATCCCGGAAGTGATGACCCCGCCGATCCTCGCGCTGCATGATCTAGCGTTGAAGCAGGGCGCCGCCATCCGGACCCTGCAGCGCACCCGCGTTGAGCGGACAGAACTTGAGGTCGAACGTGGCGTCGTCGATCCACTGGTAGATCGCCTGGAGCGCCGCGTCTTCCGTGCGGAAGAAATGCTGGGCTCCGATGACGCCGTAGAGTCCGGTTCGCTCCATCACGTTGACCACCTGCAGCTTGAGCCCGCTGAAGACCATCGTGATGCCGCTTTCCCGCAGCCGCTCGACCAGCCGCCGGATCGCTTCTTCCCCGGAGCCGTCGATTTCGTTGATGCCGTCCCCGACGACCAGGATGTACTTCGCTTTAGGATGCCGCGCGGCCTCCTGCAGGACCGCATCTTCGAAGTAGGGAACGTTCGCGAAGTACAGCGAACCGTCGAAGCGTATGACGATGATGTGCTCGCTGGTCGGCAGATTGTGAACGCGCGCGTCGCGGAGCGTGCCGTCGGGATGGCGGCTCAACACCGCTACGCGCGGCCGCATGGTCCGATAGAGAAAGAGCACGATGGCGAGCGCGCCGCCTGCCAGGATGCCGGTGTCCAGATGCGGCGCGAAGCCGAGCGTAGCCACGAAGGCGACCACCGCCGCCACGCCGTCGTGGCGCTGCGCCGCCCACGCGTGGCGAATGGCCTTGAAGCTGAGAAGGTTGCCTACGGCCGCCATGATCACGGCCGCCAGCACCGCCTGCGGAAGATGGTAAAGCAGCGGCGTCAGGATCAGCAGCGTTGCGAGTACCAGTGCGCCGGCCATTACCGACGACATGCCGCTAACCGCCCCGGCGCTCAGGTTCACCGCAGAACGCGAAAAAGACCCGCTCACCGGGAAGGACTGCGACAGGCTTCCGACGATGTTGGCGAGCCCCTGGCCTATCAGTTCCTGGTTGGGGTCGATGCGCTGCCGGGTCCGGGTCGCCATCGCTTTCGCCACCGATATCGTCTCCATGAAGCCCACCAGTGTGATGACGAGGGCGCTCGGCAGCAGGGTGACAAGCAGGTCCCAGTTGAATTTCGGCCACGACAGCGCGGGCAGACCGGAGGGCACGCGGCCCACCACCTCCCCGCCGCCTGCGAGCTCGAGGCCGCCCGGCGTCGCACGCGTGATGCGCCAATGGCGCCCGTCCTTTTCGGCAAGCGGGCGGGTGCCCACGAGATAGAAGCGGTCGGCAGCGCCATCGCGGCCCGGAATGCGTTCGAACACAAACCGTCGCAGTTCACGCATTCGCAGCCGGTGTTCCCGTTCGATGGTGCGCGCGTCCAGGCGCAGTATCTCGATGTCGGCGCTCAGCACAACGATGCGGGGATGCACCTCGCCAAGTTTTTTTTCCAGCAGCCTGAGATCGCGGGATTTCGCCTCGATTTCCGCATTGAGCTCGTCGAGACGGTTCGCCGTGCCGGCCACGTAGTCGATCACGTTCCGGACCTCGATGTCCTCAAACTGCTCGTTGCCGGCGGCGAGATTGCGCTCGAACTGGATTGCCCAGCTGACGGCCGTGGCGATCGCCACCGTAATCAGCACGCCGGGCCACGCCGGCCGGTACTTGCGCAGCACCAGTATCAGCGCCAGGGCGGACAGCCCCATCGCGAGCGATGGCACATGCACCTCGCGTATCTGCTGCAGCACCGTCCACACGTCGAGCAGGAAATGCTCGCTGCGCCCGATGGGCACGCCCAGCATCTTGTTGAGCTGGGAAAGGGCGATGATGATCGCGGCGGCATTGGTGAATCCGACGATGACGGGATGGGACAGAAAATTGATGATGGCGCCGAGACGAAAGGCGCCGATGACGAGCTGCATGAGCCCCGTCATGAAGGCGAGCAGGATGGCGTAGGTGATGAACTGGTCGGTTCCGGGGGCCGCAAACTGCGCCAGCGTCGAGCCGGTCAGCAGCGACACCATCGCGACCGGTCCGGTGGAAAGCTGATTCGACGAGCCCCACAACGCCCCGACGATGACCGGCAGAAAAGCGGCATACAGGCCGTAGTACGCGGGCATGCCGGCGAGCTGCGCATAAGCCATGGACTGCGGGATAAGGATGAGGGCGACGGTGGTGCCGGCGATGGCGTCCGCGCGCAGCGTCTCACGGGTCACCGGGAGCCAGGCGCGGAAGGGGAACAGGCTGCTTACCATGTCGGCATTGTTCTTGGGCTGGCCGCTGCAGATTATCAGCCGCTGCTCTTTGATTCCAGTGGCTTCACGGGTTCGCCGTTGGGCAGCGAGACATTGCACTCATGGAATATGCGGGATCGGCAATGCCGGCTGATTTCCGAATCGAGCTTGGACTAGATTGCCGCGATGGCGCGCGTCTTGACCGGAAAGATGTTCTCCCGGCCGATATCCTCCATATAGCCGCCCCTCTCCAGCAGCGCGCGCGGCGTGTCCTTGAGACGGTAGAAGTACAGCGCACCGCCCATTTTGCGCCGCCGCCTCGCCTCGCGGGCCAGCATCTCGGCGCCCGCGATATCGATGAAGTTGATGCCGCTCGCAACGATCAGCACGTCCTTCTGCCTCGGGTTAAGCGCGTCGATATCCTCCAGTTGGCGCTGCACGTGGTCGACGGCACCAAAGAAAATGGAGCCGTTGATCCGCACCATCTTGATCTGCGGGCAGTCGGGCAGCCCGCTGTCTGCAGTGTAGTGGTAGCTGCCCGGGGACGGGTCGGGTTTGACGTCCAGCACCAGCGGGCGCGAGGTGCGGGTGAGATAGAGCATGAGGGAGAGCAGCACCCCGGCGAGGATCGAGAACTCGAGGTCCGCGAACACCGCGGCCAGAAAGGTGGTCAGCATCACCACCGTTTCCTGTGGACTGGTTCGCAGGACATTGCGCATGTGCTGCAGATCAAAAAGACCGTATGCGACCATGAACAGCACGCCGCCCACTACCGCAAGCGGCAGCAGACTGACCAGCGGCGCCACGGCGAGCAGGATCAGGACGAGCAGCGCGGCGGAGAACACGGCAGCGAGCGGCGTGCGGGCGCCCGCCTCCAGGTTGGCGCCGCTGCGATTGAACGACCCGCTGCTGGCATACGCCGAGAAGAAACTGCCGCAAAGGTTGGACAGCCCCTGGCCGATGAACTCCTGGTTGGCGTCGATGCGCTGGCCGGTTCTGATGGCGAGGGAGCGTGCAATGGTCACCGCTTCCGTCAGCCCCAGAATGGTGACGGCCAGCGCCACCGGCAGCGTGTTCTTCAGCGTGTTGGGCGAGAGATCGGGCGCCGAAATGGCGGGCAGCGCGGCGGGCAGGTTGCCGAGCGTGGCGATGCCGGTCGTCTCAGCCCCGAAGACCAGGTCCAGGACCAGGGCGAGCACCGTGCCGGCCACCATGGCGAGGATCATGTAGGGAACGCGCGGAAAGTGACGGCGTGCCGCAATGCCGGTGAGCAAGGTCACTGTCCCGACGGCCATCACATACGGATTGATGTCGTCCAAGCCGAGCACGAATTCGCGCAGCGTCTGGGGAAAAGAAGCGCCTCGCGCGATGTCCATGCCGAAGAAATTGGGAAGCTGGGCCGCGACGATGAGACAGGCCGCACCTGCCATGAAGCCGAGGATCACGGTGTGCGAAATGAAGTTCACCAGCACGCCCATGCGCGCGAGCCCCATGGCGAGCTGCATCACGCCGGTGAGGAACGTAAGCGTCAGCGCGAGCCGGATGTATTCCTCGCTTCCGGGCGCGGCGACCGGGCTCAAGCTCGCGAACAGCATGATGGAGATGACGTTGGTCGGGCCGGAAACGAGGTGCCATGACGAGCCGAACAGCGCGGCCACCACGGCCGGCACCATGGCGGCATAAAGGCCGTATTGCGGCGGCATACCGGCCAGCGTGGCAAACGCCACGCCTTGAGGCACGACGATCGCCGCGCCCACGAGGCCGGCCATGGCGTCGGCGCGCAGCGTGTCCCGGGTGATGAGCCAGCGCCACTTGAGGAACGGGAAGACGCTGAACAGCCAGGATGAAAGACGCGGGGAAGCCAGCCAATTCACTATGTCGAGCACCACCGTGCGTCGCAAAACGCATTATCGGACATCGTGCACAGCGCGGCAACGCCGACGACTTCGCGGTCCCAGGCCTGCCGTTCGCGTCTCATTGAGATGGCTTCGCGGCATCGGGTATACTAACGCCCGAAAAAACCGTCACGCCATCGAGAAAAAACCCATGAAGCTTGCATCCCGACTGTTCGCCGCTTTGTTCTTCGTCGCGGCCGCGCATCCCCTCTACGCCGCCGAAGGCAACGCTGCAGCCGGTGCGCAGAAGAACGCCATGTGCGCCGGCTGCCACGGCATCCCGGGCTACAAGACCGCGTTTCCCGAGGTTTATAGCGTTCCCAAGATAGGGGGCCAGCACGCGGCGTACATCGTCAAGGCGCTGCAGGCCTACAAGTCCGGCGAGCGGTCCCATCCGTCGATGCGCGCCATCGCCGCAACGCTTTCCGATCGGGACATGGCGGACCTCGCCGCGTATTACGCATCGGGACAGGCCCAGCAGGCCGCCAAATGACCGAGAGGAAATATGCAATGAACAAGCTGGTCGTGATCGCGTGCAGCGTGATGGCGTTGGCCGCGGGAGGCGCATTGGCGGGCGACCCGGTTGCGGGCGAGAAAAAATCCAAGTCCTGCGAGGCGTGCCATGGCGCCGGGGGCAATAGCGCCTCTGCCGAGTTTCCGCGCCTGGCGGGCCAGCACTACGACTATCTCGTCAAAACGCTCAACGATTACAGGACGGGCGTACGCAAGAATCCGGTCATGGCGCCGCAGGCCGCCAACCTGTCCAAGCGCGACATGGACGACCTGGCAGCCTTTTATTCGAAGCAGCGCGGCCTGGTCGTCAAGTACTAGAAGAAGCTTCGCGCCTATCACGAGGCGGCTGAAACATCGCCGCGCGATGCCGTCGGTCTAATCACGCGGGCATCAACGCAGCTTTGCCGCCGGTTTTGGGGCGATACTGGCACAAGTCGCGGATCATGCACCGCGGGCAATCCGGTTTGCGCGCCCGGCACACATAGCGCCCGTGCAGAATGAGCCAATGGTGGGCGTCGTGCCGGAACTCCTGGGGCACTGCTTTGAGCAGTTTCTGCTCCACAGCCAGGACGTCGGCCCCCGGTGCTATCCCGGTCCGGTTTGCCACCCTGAAGATGTGGGTGTCGACCGCGATCGTCGGTTCCCCGAAAGCGGTGTTGAGCACGACATTGGCCGTCTTGCGACCGACTCCCGGCAGCTTTTCCAGTTCCTCGCGGCTCCGGGGAACGCCGCCGCCGTGCCGCTCCAGCAGCATCCTGCAGGTCGCGAGGATGTTCTTCGCCTTGGTGCGGTACAGCCCGATGCGCCTGATGTAGCGCTCCAATCCTTCCTGCCCGAGCGCTAGAACGGCTGCGGGAGTGCCGGCGGCGCGAAACAGTTCCTGCGTGGCCAGATTGACGCTTTTGTCGGTGGCCTGCGCCGAAAGAATCACCGCGACCAGCAGCTCGAACGGCGAGCTGAATTTCAGTTCGCTGCGTGGCGCCGGGTTCGCCGCACGCAGACGGACGAAGATTTCCCTGATCCTGGCGGGGCTCACGGTTTCAGGCCGCGGTCCGGCCGGGCACGGGGAATTTCGGCGCTGGCGCGAGGCGCTGTGCCACCGTCAGCGTCCGCGCTGCTGCAGCCGAGCCTGCGCGCGCGCGACGGCTCTTTGTATCGTTGCCCGCTTGCGCTCCTCGGCAGCCGCTCGCGACGCGGCAAGCCGCGCCGCCCGCGCTCCGCCTTCGCGAAGCAGGCGCGCAGCGCGCGCCTCGTAGCGGCGTCGCGCGCGCGCGGCCCCGAGCTGCCTCGACGCGGGCGTCTGCGCCGCCGGCTGTGGTTGCATGACGATGCAGTCCACGGGGCATGGCGGAAGGCACAGCTCGCAGCCGGTGCACTCGTGCGCAATGACCGTGTGCATGAATTTGGCTGCGCCCACGATGGCGTCCACCGGGCACACCTGGATACATAGCGTGCAGCCGATGCAGGCCGCTTCGTCGATCAGCGCCACGGCAGGCGGCCGGTGGCTGCCGAAGGCGGGGTCCAACGGTCGGTACGGGACATCGAGAAGTGCAGCGAGCGCGCGGATCAGCTCGTCGCCGCCCGGCGGACACCGGTTGATGTCGGCCCTTCCTCGAGTGACCGCCTCGGCGTACGGCCGACAGCCCGGATGGCCGCATTTGCCGCACTGCGTCTGCGGCAGCAGCGCATCCACCGTCTCTGCCGAGATGTTCGTGCGGTTCATCCGCTGCTCCTGCACAGGGCGTCGATGCACTCGTCAACCAGGCCCGGCCCCCGGTATATCAGGCCGGTGTAGAGCTGTACCAGGCTGGCCCCTGCGGCAATCCGGTCCATCGCATCCCTTCCGGTCATGATGCCGCCGACGCCGATGATCGGAATGGCACCGGCCAGCGCACGCGCGAGGGTATGCAAGGCGCCGCGTGCACGCGCGGCCAGCGGCGCACCGCTGAGCCCGCCGGCCTCATCGCCGCAGGGAAGCTCTGCGACGCCGTTGCGCGTTACGGTCGTGTTGGTCGCGATCACCGCAACGACCGCGTGCCGCTGCAGCAATTCGGCAACTTTGTCCACTTGCGCATCGTCGAGATCCGGCGCGATCTTGACCGCCACCGGCACGCGCCGGCCATGCTCGTCCGAGAGCCGGGTGCGCGCACTCATGATGGCCTCGAGGAGGCGTTCCAGCGCCGCGGACTCCTGCAACTGGCGCAATCCGGCGGTATTCGGCGATGAAATGTTCACCGTCACGTAACTGGCGTGCGCGTAAATTTTCTGGAGGCAATGCACGTAATCGTCAGCCGCGCGCTCCAGCGGTGTGTCGAAATTCTTGCCGATGTTGATCCCGAGGATGCCCTGGAATCTGGCGCGGCGAACGTTTTCCACCAGCCGGTCCACGCCGTCGTTGTTGAACCCCATGCGGTTGATGATGGCGTTCGCCCGTTCGATGCGAAACAGGCGCGGCCGCGGATTGCCGGGCTGGGGACGCGGCGTAACGGTGCCGACTTCGATGAAGCCGAAACCCAGCGCAGCGAGCGAGTCGATGTATCGGGCATCCTTGTCGAGGCCGGCCGCGAGCCCGACCGGATTGGGAAAGCGCAGGCCCATGACTTCGCGCGCGCACGAGGCAGGCGCTGCCGCGGCGCGCACCAATCCCAGGCGGTGCAGCCCGCTTAGCGAGTCGAGCGTGAGGTGATGCGCCGTCTCGGCGTCCAGTGCAAACAACAGCGGCCGCAGCAGCGTGTACATGCCGCCATTGTCCTTCATGTGCCCCATCCGGACGGACGGGGAAGGAGGCCTATCGATGCGCGCGCAGCAGGTTCTCGGCGATGCGTTTTTGACGTATCAAGGCGCGATCCACCAGTCGTGGAAGCAGCGCATTGAGTTTGACGAAGATGTTTTCGGCCGTGCCGATGAAAGTCTCGCACCGGTCGCGCTCCATTGCCTGCGCGATGGCGCGCGCTACGGCTTGCGGGGCATCGACGGCGGCACCGGTTGCGCGAATGATGGCGCGAACGGCGGCGCTGTTCATTCCGGTCGCGGTGGCGCGCGGCGCGACGTAGGAGACGCGCACACCCGTTCCGTGCAGCTCACGGCGCAGCGCCTCGGAAAATCCGCGCAGGGCGTACTTGGTTGCCGAGTACGCGGTGAAGTGGGGGAACGCGAGAGAGCCGAATATGGAGCCGATGTTGACGATATGGCCGGCACGCTGCTGCAGCAGGCAGGGCAGCACGGCCCGGGACAGCAGCATCGGCGCGCTGACATTCACGTCTATCGTCGCGCGATCGCTTCCGGTGCCTCGGCGGCAAAAGCGCGACGACTTCCTTTAGCAGATCGGGGTAGCGGGTGCGGTCGGCGAGATCGAACGGGAACGCGAGCGCAGTGCCGCCGTCAGCCCGAGCCTGGAGTGTCGCCGACGCAAGGCGCTGTTCGTCCCGGCGACGAAAAGCGCTGCGCGGCCATTGCTACGCGGTCACTGCCTGCCAGCGACCGTCGATCAGGCCCTGCATCGGCTGGAACTGGATCTTGTAGGCCATCTTGCGGCTTTGCCGGATCCAGTAGCCGAGATAGAGGTAGGGAAGATCGAGTCGCCGGCAGAGCCCGATCTGCCAGAGGATGTTGTAGGTGCCAAAGCTGCCGCCCGGCATGTCCGGATCGAAAAACGTGTACACCGAGGAGACGCCGTCCTGCAGCTCGTCGATGATGCTGACCATGCGCAGCATGCCGTCTTCGCGAAATTCGACCAGTCTGGAGTCGACATTGCTCTGCAGGAGAAAGTGGCGGTACTGCTCGCGGCTATCCTGGTCCATGCCCCCGCCGGCGTGGCGCTGCGACTGGTAGCGCAGGTACAGCGCGTAATGCTCGGGGCTGTACTTGAGTTCCCGCATTTCGGCGGTAAGCCCGGAATGCCTTTTCCAGCTCCGGCGCTGTGCGCGGCTGGGACGGAACTCCTCCGCGAGTATTCTGACGGGCACGCAGGCTCGGCAGTGATCGCAGTAGGGCCGGTAGGTGAAGGCGCCGCTGCGGCGGAATCCGGCGCGCACCAGTTCGCTGTAGACCGGGGCGTCGATGAGATGGCTCGGGGTGGCCACCTGGGAGCGCGCCATGCGGTCCGGCAGGTAGCTGCACGGATAGGGCGCCGTCGCGTAGAACTGCAGTACCGACAGCGGAAAGTCAGTCAAATAAGTCATCGTCGAAGCGCCACTCGGCCGGACCCGCCGCATAGTTTACCAATTCCCCGAGGCGGCGCATAAAGTCGGCCCGCGGTATGGCGCGTGCGCCGAAAGAGGCAAGGTGAGCCGTCTGCATCTGACAGTCGATCATGCCGAAATTCCAGCGTGCGAGCTGCCGCACGAGATGCGCAAGCGCGATCTTGGAAGCGTCGCTCACGAGGGCGAACATCGATTCTCCGTAGAACATGCGCCCGATCGCCACGCCATATAATCCGCCCGCCAGCTCGCCGTCGATCCAGGTTTCCACCGAATGTGCGATCCCGCGCCGATGCAGCGCGCCGTATGCGGCAATCATCTCGCCGGTAATCCAGGTTCCCGACTGCCCGGGGCGCGGCGCCGCACAGGCGCGCGTGACGGCATCGAAGGCGGAGTCGACACGGAGCGAATAATCCCGGCGGCGCAGCCGCTTGCGCAGCGAGCGGGACATCGCGAACTCGCCGGGAAACAGGACCATCCGCGGGTCCGGCGACCACCAGAGCAGCGGCTGACCGTCGCTGTACCAGGGGAAGATCCCGTGCCGGTAAGCGTCGACAAGGCGCTCGACCGAGAGATCGGCCCCCGCAGCGAGCAGGCCGTTCGGCTCCTCAAGTGCCAGGGCAACGGCGGGAAAGGGATCGCTCGCATCGAGCCACGGAATCATGGGCGGTATTTTAAGTGCCTAACATAATGACCCGCGTGGTGCGCTGTCGCGCTGTTCGCGCTGCGTTCGGGTTGTGTTGACATAGGTCAAAGCGGGCTTCCGGCGCTGCCCTACCATGCGGGCATGATTTCGGGGGTCGTTTCGCCTGGCGCCACGGCGCTGAGCGCGTCGTCTGGCGCGCGCAACGCGCACCGCACCGCCGCGCCGATGGGCTGCTTTCATTGCGGCCTGCCGCTCACCGGCGCGCGCTACGCAGTCACGGTCGACGGCAAGGTCGAGCAGACCTGTTGCCGCGGCTGTCAGGCGGTGGCGCAGACCATCGTGCAGCATGGGCTCTCGTCGTACTACCGCCACCGTACGGCTCCTGCCGAACGCAGCGAGCCGGCTGCCGAAACGCTGTCCCGCCTCGAACTCTATGACTTGCCCGAAGTGCAGCGCAGTTTCGTGCGCGAGATCGGCCCCGGCGACAAAGAGGCGACGCTGCTGCTGGAGGGCATCACCTGCGCCGCATGCGTCTGGCTGATCGAGCAGCGGCTGGCGGTGCTCGCCGGGGTGCGCGGCGTCGAAATCAACTACGCCGCGCGCCGCGCGCGGGTGCGCTGGAACGAGCGCCAGATCCGTCTCAGCGACGTGCTGCGCGCCGTGGCCGACCTCGGCTACCGCGCGCAAGCCTACGACGGCACAAGCTCCGATACGACGCTGCGCAGGGAGCGTCGCAGGCTGCTGTGGCGCATCTTCATCGCGGGCTTCGGCATGATGCAGGTGATGATGTACGCGACACCGGCCTACGTATCGGGCGGCGACATGGAGCCCGGGATGACGGCGCTCATGCACTGGGCGAGCCTCATTCTTACCCTTCCGGTCATGCTGTGGTCCGCAGTGCCGTTCTATACCGGGGCGTGGCGGGATCTCGCGCACCGCCGGGTCGGCATGGACGTGCCGGTGACGCTCGGGATACTGGTCGCCTTCGCGGCAAGCGTTCATGCCACGCTAACGGGGTCGGGCGCGGTGTATTTCGACTCGATATCGATGTTCGTGTTCCTGCTGCTCGGCGCGCGCTACCTCGAAATGACGGCGCGACAGCGGGCAATCCGTTCCCAGGAACAGCTCACGAAACTTACACCGGCCCTCGCTGAAAAACTGACCGGGTATCCCGGCAGCGGGCGCCGGGAGGAAGTGCCCGTGGCGCTGCTCGTGCCGGGAGACCATATCGCCTTGCGGCCCGGCGCAGCGATTCCCGCGGACGGCGTCGTTGTGGAAGGCGAGAGCGCGGCCGACGAAGCGTTGCTGACGGGCGAAGCGCGGCCGGTCGCCAAGCGCGCCGGAGACCTCGTGATCGGCGGGGCGATCAATCTCCACGGACCGCTCGTCGTGCGCGTCGAGCGCGTCGGGCAGGATACCGTGCTGGCCGGCATCGTGCGTTTGATGGACCGCGCGCTTACCGACAAGCCGGCGATCGCGCTCGCGGCTGACCGGGCGGCGCGCTGGTTTGTCGCCGGCCTGCTGCTTTTCACCGCGATCGCAGCCGGCGCCTGGTATGTGGTAGAGCCGCAACGTGCATTGTGGATAGCGGTCGCGCTGCTCGTGGTGAGCTGTCCGTGTGCGCTGTCGCTGGCGACCCCGACCGCGCTGTCGGCGGCAAGCGGCGCGCTGCATCGCCTTGGCGTGCTGGTGACGCGCGGCTACGTTCTCGAGACGCTCGGCGCCGCGACCCATTTCGTGTTCGACAAGACCGGCACGCTCACCCGGGGCGCCATGACGCTGATCGGCGTTATCCCGCTCGGCAACGAGCCGCGCGCGCCGTGCCTGACGCTTGCCGCCCGGCTGGAAGCGCGCTCGGAGCATCCCATCGGGCGCGCCATCATGGTCGCGGCGGGGCGCGACGCCGATGCGGGGCGGGCCGAGTCGGTACAAAACTTTCCCGGGCGCGGTGTTGAAGGCGTGATCGCGGGCCGGCGGTTGCGCATCGGCACGCCCCGGTTTGTTGCAGAATTGAACGGCTGCTGCTTGCCCGATGAATTTCTCCTGATAAGCGATGAAGTGACCGCCGTGGCGCTCGGGGACGAGCGGACGTTTCTCGCGCTCATGACCTTCGGCGATGTCCTGCGCCCGCACGCCCGCACCATGGTGCATGAACTGCGCGAAATGGGGAAGACCGTGTGCCTGCTCTCCGGAGACCGTCAGGATGCGGTGGAGCATGTGGCGCATCAGCTCGGCATCGCAATGGCGCGCGGTGAGGCGCGCCCGGAGGACAAGCTCGCCTTCGTGCGTGAGTTGCAGGCGCAAGGGGCGGTCGTGGCGATGATCGGCGACGGCGTCAACGATGCACCCGTGCTCGCCGGTGCGCAGGCGTCGGTGGCGCTGGGCGGCGGGACACAGCTCGCGCGATCGGGCGCGGACATGATCGTGATGTCGGAGCGTCTGGATGCGCTGATCGCTGCGGTGCGGATCGCGCAGCGCACGCGTCGCGTCATTCGCCAGAATCTCGCAGCCGCCGTCGCCTACAACGCACTGGCGCTGCCGCTCGCGGCATTCGGGTTCGTTACGCCGCTGGTCGCCGCGCTCGGCATGTCGCTCTCCTCCCTCATGGTTGTCGGCAACGCGCTGCGCCTGCTGCGGCTCGAGCCCGTCGTGACCGATCCGCGCACGTTCCTGCCCGCATTCGCCGACGCGCCGCCGGTCCGCCGGACCGGCAGCTTGATCTAGGTCAAGAGCCGGGGCGCACGGCTCTGCCAGAGTAGCGGTGTAGCGTTTTTCGTTCTGGCATATGGAAATTCTGTATCTGCTGATTCCATTGAGCGTGGCGCTGGTCCTTGCGATCGGTGCGCTGTTCTGGTGGGCGCTGCAGGGCGGCCAGTTCGACGATCTGGAAGGGCCCGGGCATCGCGTGGTCATGGATGACGACGCGCCGCGGCGCGGGGAATCCGGGGTGAGGCGATGAGCGCATACGAGATCGCGGCTGCAACCATCAAGCAGGAACACCATACGCTCAGCGTGGTCGTGGAGATGGCGCAGCGCCTGCTCGCTGATATCGAGCGCCAGCACGCGGTGCCGGACTTCGCGCTGTTCGCCGCGGCGCTTCTATACATCGATGACTTTCCCGATCGCTGCCATCATCCCAAGGAAGACAAATACCTGTTCGATGCCCTGCGTCGGCGCACCACGGCCTTCGACAGCGTGCTCGATGAATTGCAGGCAGATCACGTACGCAGCAGCCAGATGTTGACTTACATGGAGCGCGCGCTCGTGCGCTATCAGGCTGGCCGGGTCGATGGGCTGTCGCGCTTCAAGGACGCAGTCGATGCCTACGCCGTCTTGCTATCGCAGCACATGCGCTCGGAGGAGGAATTGCTCGACAGGGCGCGCGACATCCTCACCGAAGAGGATTGGCAGCGGATTGCCGCGGCTTTCGAGGCGAACGATGACCCGATGACCGGGGCCAATGGCCGGGAGGAGTTCCGCAAGCTTTACCTGCGTATCCTGACCCTCCTGCCGCGCAAGATCCGGCTGCTTCAGAAAAGCCATAACATCGAGGAATGAGCGCCGCGCCAGCCGGCACGCGGAATATCGGCTAGCGCGTTCGCGGCGCCGGGCGCAGCGCGCGCCGCCGCCGGGCCCGGGGCTTCAGCAGTTCCGCGAGCGTCTCGCGGTCGAGGACTTCAAGAAACGCCTCCATGGCGCGTCCGAGGAGTCCGCTCAGGGCGCAGATCGACGCGATCGGGCATTCGTTGCCCTGCGGCCGGCATTTCGCCACCTTCAGGTCCTTTTCGGCGCCGCGCACGACCTCGCCGATGCGGATGCCTTTCGGCGCGCGGGCGAGTCTCATGCCACCGCCCTTGCCACGGACCGTTTCGACATAACCCTGCCGCGCCAGATGGTGGACGATCTTCATCAGGTGATTTTCCGAGATGCCATACGCGGCCGCGA
Organism: Betaproteobacteria bacterium; assembly: GCA_052386775.1. GTDB lineage: Bacteria > Pseudomonadota > Gammaproteobacteria > Burkholderiales > SG8-41 > DSOT01. Next base: position 2,310 of record JBQTJV010000093.1, on the reverse strand, counting down.
TCTCACCGATGGTGGCGAGGCGCGCTTCACGCTGGTGCGTTCCGAGATAAATGAGCACCCGCAGGGCGTAATCGGTAAAGACGGTGACGCGCACGGTCGGCAGCCCGGGAATCCGTTGATGCTGTGGTTCTGCATAAGATAGATCATAAATACATCTTTCATTTGACCCAGATCAAACCCGACCGGAACTGCTCCAGTTAACTTTCGCCTACGTTCCGGAGAGAGTTCCAATGGCAAGCGAGAAGCACAAGCAGTGGTCTGTCCTGACGAGCAGCACGTTGTCGTTCACGGTCTGCTTCATGGTGTGGATGATGTTCGCCGTGATCGGCATCCCCATCAAGGAGTCGCTCCACCTCAACGAGACGCAGTTCGGGATACTGGTTGCGATGCCGGTGCTCACCGGGTCGCTGATCCGCCTGCCGCTCGGCATGTGGACCGACCGCTATGGCGGGCGCATCGTGTTCTTCGTGCTGATGCTGTCCACCGTGATCCCGATCTGGATGATTTCGTGGGGCACCGAGTTCTGGCACTTCCTGGTGACGGGCCTCTTCGTGGGCGTGGCCGGCGGGTCGTTCACCGTCGGCATCGCCTACTGCGCGCGCTGGTTCCCCCGCCATCGCCAAGGTTTGGCGATGGGGATATTCGGCGTCGGCAATACCGGGGCGGCGGTGACCAAGCTCGTGGCGCCGACCATCGTCGTGGCGTACGGCTGGACGATGGTGCCGCAGGTCTATGCCGTGCTCATGACGCTGACGGCGGTGCTCTTCTGGGTGTTCAGTCATACCGACAAGCGGCATACGGCCGATGCGTCCCAAGTCACGGTCAGGGAGCAATTGATGGCGCTGAAGGACCCCACTGTGTGGCGCTACAGCCAGTACTATTCGATCGTCTTCGGCGGCTACGTCGCGCTGTCGCTGTGGATGACCAAGTACTACATCTCCGAATACGGGTTCGATATCCAACTGGCCGCCGTGCTGGCCGCGGGGTTCAGCATCCCGGGCGGGCTGCTGCGCGCCATCGGCGGCTGGTTCTCGGACAAGTATGGCGCGCATACCGTCACGTGGTGGGTGCTGTGGGTCGGGCTGGTGTGCCTGTTCTTCCTGTCCTATCCCAAGACCGATTTCATCATCCACACGGTGAGCGGGCCCAAGAGCTTTCACGTCGGACTCGGGCCGACCGTGTTCACCATCATCATGTTCACCATGGGCATCGCCTTCGCGATTGGCAAGGCCTCGGTGTTCAAGTACATTTCCGACGACTATCCCCGGAACATCGGCGTGGTATCCGGTGTGGTCGGCCTTGCAGGCGGCCTCGGGGGTTTCATCCTGCCCATCATGTTCGGCGCCCTGGTAGACCTGACCGGCGTGCGGAGCTCGGCGTTCATGCTGATGTTCGGCATTGTCTGGGTGTCCCTGATGTGGATGTACTTTACCGAGGTGCGGCCCATGGGCACGGAACTCTCCCGCAAACATCCCGAACCTTCGCATTTCACCTGAAGAAGATGGCAAATCGCATGGAAGCGCAGACGACGAACGGCAGCGCCCGCGGGCGTGTGCTGACCTTGTGGACGCCCGAGGACAAGAAATTCTGGGAGCAGGAAGGACAGGCGATCGCCACCCGCAATTTGTGGATTTCCGTGCCGGCGCTGTTCCTGGCATTCGCGGTGTGGCAGTTGATGAGCGTGGTGGCAGTCAAGCTGCCGCAGATCGGCTTCAATTTCACGACCGACCAACTGTTCTGGCTGGTCGCCGCGCCGGCCCTGTCGGGCGCCACGCTGAGAATCTTCTATTCGTTCATGGTGCCGATTTTCGGCGGGCGGCGATGGACCGCGATTTCGACGGCCTCGCTGCTCATCCCCGCCGTGGGAATCGGCCTGGCGGTGCAGGACCCGACGACGAGCTATGCGACGATGCTGATCCTCGCCCTGCTGTGCGGATTTGGCGGGGGCAATTTCTCATCGTCGATGGCCAACATCAATTTCTTCTTTCCGAAGGAGCGCAAGGGCTCGGCGCTCGGCGTGAACGCCGGCCTCGGCAACCTCGGCGTGTCGTCGATGCAGTTTCTCGCGCCGCTCATGATCACGGTGGGCATCCTGGGGATTTTTGGCGGCGACCCGCAGGTCGCCGTGGATCGTGGCGCCGGCACGCAATCCACCGTCTGGATCCAGAACGCGGCGTTCATCTGGGTGCCGTGGATCGCCCTCGCGGCCTTCGCCGCGTGGATCGGCATGAACGACATTGCCGACGCCCGGGCTTCTTTCCAGGAGCAGGCGGTGATCTTCAAGCGCAAGCACAACTGGATCATGTGCTG
>JBQTJV010000092.1:0-2640 GCA_052386775.1 Betaproteobacteria bacterium | reverse complement strand
CCAGCCCGCGGTGGCGACGATATTGCCGTCGCGATCGAAACACATGCCGTCGATGCCGCGATGCAGGCCCCGGGCATCCGCACCCCACGTGAACAACGTCACATAGACGCCCAGACTGCCGTCCTCGCGAATGGGATAGGCGCGCAGCTCCCTCGCGATTTTCCTGTCGTAACCGCTCTCCGCCACGTACAGCGTGTTCTGATCCTGCGAGACGAGGATGCCGTTCGGCTGCGTGGTGTCGAAAGTGACGCGCGTGACGGTGTAGCTGCCATCCTTTTGCGGATCGGCGCGCAGCACCGAGCGGTTGTCGAGCTCCTGGTGCTCGGTCGCATCGATGTTGCCCTCGTTCCACGGATTGGTGAACCAGATGCGGCCCCTGCGATCGATCGCGAGATCGTTCGGCGTGTTGAGCCTGGTTCCTTCCACCCGGTCGGCGATCGTTACGATCCTGTCGGGATCGAAGCGCACGATCGAGCGGCCGCCCGAGCAGCAGCCGAAGAGCCGTCCGTCCGCATCGTACGCAAGCCCGTTGGTGCGGTTGGTGCCGGTGCGCCACTCCGTGAGCGCGCCAGCCTTCGGATCGTAGCGCATGATGCGGCTGGCGCGGATGTGCGTGAAGTAAAGATATTCGCCGTCCCACACCGGGCCCTCGGTGAGCGGCACGGCGGAGGGTTTCATCAGCAGTTCGAATTTCCAGCTCATTCCAATTTTTTCCTGGTGCCTTACGAGGCGTTCACGCCGGTTTAAGGGCGGCATCCGGCCGTCGGACCGGTCCTGACGGTTCTACTCCAGCTTGATGCCCGCCTCGACGATGTTTTTCGCGAACTTGGCCGACTCGTTGCGGATGAACTGGCGGAACTCTTCAGGAGAGGTGGGCGACGGTTCGAATCCCGAGGCCTTGAGCTTGTTCGCCATCTCCGGCGCCTTGAGCGCCTGGATCGCCGCGGCATTGAGCCGCTTCAATACCGGCTCGGGAAGCTTCGCCGGCGCAAAGAATCCGAAAAAATTCACCAGCTCGAAATTCGAGAGCGGCGGATGTTCGGCGATCGCCGGCACGTTCGGCAAGGCGGAAACCCGCGTCTTCGAGGTGACGGCGATGGGGCGGATGCGTCCGCTTTCGACGAACGGCAGGGCGGCGCCGATGCTGACGAAAGTCATGGTGATGTGCTTGCCCGCCACATCCGCGATTTGGGGCGCCGCGCCTTTGTAGGGCACGTGCCGGATGTCGACGCCGGCCATCTTGTTGAAAAGCTCGCCGGTGAGCTGCTGCGGATTGCCGACCCCGCTCGAAGAGAACGTGAGCTTGCCCTTGTTCTGCTTGGCGTATTCCACCAGCTCTGCAACGGTTTTCGCCGGCACATCCATGTTCACCGCCAGCAGATTGGGGACCCTGACGAGCAGCGTGACGGGCTGCAGCTCCTTGTCCCAGTCGTAGGCCATCTTGTCCTTGTAGAGATGCGGATTGAGCGCCACTTCCCCCGATGCGACGAGCACCGTGTAGCCGTCCGGCGGCGACTTGGCCGCCGCACCCGTGCCGATCATGCCGCTCGCACCGGTGCGGTTCTCCACGACTACCGGCTGTCCGAACGTCCTGGCGAGCTGTTCGGCGAGGAGCCGCGCGGTGAGATCGGTGCCTCCCCCCGCAGGAAATGGACAGATGATCTTGATCTGCTGCGTCGGATATTGCTGGGCCAGCGCGATGGGCAGCGCGGCGGCAAACGCAATTGCGGCGGCAAGAACTTTGGTCATTGGTGATTTCATCGACCCTCCAGTGCCGCTCGTTTCGATCCCTACAGCTTGTCGCCCTCGGGCGGCGCCGGCACTTCGAATGCGTTGACGATGCCGGACACGAAGGCGATGTAGTTGATGGCGGCCGTCAGCTCGACCAGCCACCGCGCATCATGGCGCTTCAGCAGTGCATCGAAGGTTTTCTGTTCGACGCGGTTGGTGCGCATGAGTTGCCGCGTGTAGTCGATGACGTCGCGTTCGGCCGCCGAAAAGCGATCGAGCGCGGCTCTCGCGCGGATCAGTTCGATCGTTGCGTCCGGAACATGGCGACGGGCCTGAGCAACCTGGGCGGCCCACACGTACGCCGCCTCGCGTTCTCGTGCAGTGGTCAGCACCGCAACGAAGCGCAGCGGGGGCTCCACCACGCACTGCTCGCGGATCCACGGAACTACGGGCAGCACGAGTCCGGCCAGTTTGGGGCTGTGGAGCAGCATGCTGAACGGCCCGCGGATGTGGCCGAAGACTTTGAGTACGTCGTCGGCGATCGCTTGATGCTCGGGCGGCAGATCGGACTTGCTGGTGAGAGGGGTGAGACGCGGCATGATCAAGTCTCCGGTGGATGGAACCACACCGATCCGTTGCTCCGGTGATGGTTGAAACCGACCGCCGACCGCGAGGGGCCGGCGTGCTGTGTGACGGTCAGGCCATTGTAGCTGCGGAAACGCCTGCTGTACCGGCGAGTTCGCGTTTGATGGCGTGGACCGTGCGCTCGAGGTCTTCCTCGTTGTTGAAGAAGCTCATGGAGATCCGCAGCGCGTCATCCTTGACGTTGGTGATGACCCGGTGATTTTCCCTCAGGCGCTCCATGACTCCCGTGGCATCCGGCACCAGTACGTTGACGATATGCGCGCG
>JBQTJV010000091.1:0-3605 GCA_052386775.1 Betaproteobacteria bacterium | reverse complement strand
GGCAATCGCGATGTCGCTGTTTTTCTTCGGCGCTTTCGTGCTCGCCTTTCATTACGTCAACTTCTACCGCCGGCAGTCGTACTGGAAACTGGCGGTCGAAACCTGGGTGATGATCATCTTCATCACCTGGGTGCTGATGTACACCGGCCGCCTGGAAAGCCCGCTGCTCAACCTCTACCTGCTGGTGGTCATCGCCAGCGCGCTGATCCTGGGCAAGTCCACCACGCTGCTGCAGATGGTGCTGATCGCTGCGTGCTACCTGTGGCTCGGATACCCGGAAAGAAACGTGGCGCTGAGCGCGACCTCGTACGTCACTACGCTGACGGCTCAACTCGCCCCGCTCGTGCTGGTGGGTTACATCACCACCATGCTGGCGAGCGACATCCGCAGCGCGCTCCTCGAGATCAAGTCGCTGTCGGAAACGGACGTGCTGACGGGCGTCTACAACATGCGCGCCTTCGCCGTCCTGTCCGAAAACATATCGCGGCAGGCCGAGCGCTATTCCCGCCCCTTCGCCGTGCTGATGATCGATTCGGACAGCCTGAAAACGGTGAACGACAGGCACGGGCACGAAGCGGGCAACCGGCTGCTCAAGCTCACCACGCGCTGCATTCAAAGCCAGTTGCGGGAATCGGACCTGGTGGCGCGTTTCGGCGGAGACGAGTTCGTGGTGTTGCTGCCCGAGACGCCGTGCAACGGCGCCCTGGCGGTTGCGAACAAGATACTGAAAACCATACAGACATCCCCGTTGTCCGTGGGCGATCTCAATATCACGGTTACTGCGAGCATCGGCGTGGCCTGCCATCCGGAACACGGCTCGAGCATCGAGGCCATCAAGGAAAAAGCGGACAAAGCCATGTATGCCAGCAAGTCCGCCGGAAAGAACCGCGTCACCGTCTTCAGCGCGGAAAATCCCGGGAACGCCGTTACGCCGCCCGCCGCGGCGTGATGAAAAGGGCTTCACCGCCGTGAAGCGGATGCACTGCGTTTTCTGAAGTAATTCTCGTTGTCGTAGTACGACTCGTCGGCATTGCCGGCACACCAGCCTGGAACACCGAGTATCGGCAGCGGCGGCAGATCGCGGGGCGTGCGCACCGCCCGCGGATCGGCAAGCCGGCCCGCCATCGCGCCGTCAAGGCAGGCCAACTGCTCGCCGAGCGGCGCCTGGAAGAAACCCGTCCCGACCTCGACGAACAGAGCCCGGGCGGTGATGCCCGTGAACGGGTTCAGCGCCTTTTCGTAAAGCGCGTGACCGAAAAGATAGAAGCGCATGTCGACGCCGATGCGGGTGCGGTTGCGCCAGAACAGCGTTTTCCACTCGAACGATTCGATGAGCCCGAGCAATTCGCGCCCGCGCGCCGCGACGATCACGCCGCCCTCGTCGAACAAGGTCATCGCATCCTGCTCGGGACCGCGGTTCGGCGCGCGTTTCGACCGCTGCGCCAGCAATGCCCGATGGTGGCGCGCATTGAGCGCCGCTTTGGCGCGCGGGAATGTGAGCCACACCAGCGCATTGAGCAGATCGTGCCAGTTGCGCTCCCGCACCTGCACTTCGCCCCTGAGATAAATGCGCGGCTCGTACCGCTCCTCGAAACGTTGCCGTCTGGCGTCTTGCGGCACGAACGCGATGCGCATACCGTTTACGTTCGTCGCTGGCTCCTCGCGCCGGTCCAGTGCGCGCTGCAGATCGCCGAGCGATGGCCAATGAGGCATACAGAGCATTTTGCCCCGGATACGCAACGGCTCGAACATCGGCGAGCGTTCCAGGAAAGCGGGATCCCACTCAGACGTCATGGCTGACCTCGCGCAGTGCAGCAAGCACACCACGGAAAAGTGAAAACAAATCGCAAAGCGTCGTCGCCGTCAGCGCGGACTCGATCCACATTAGTATAAGATGCGCTCTCGTTTGAAAGACTCCATTTATTGAATGGCTGAAAAAGTCGACTGCGCGGTGATCGGCGCCGGCGTCGTCGGTCTTGCGATCGCGCGCCGGCTCGCGCTCGACCGTCGGGAAGTGGTCATCCTGGAAGCCGAGGAATCCTTCGGCACGCACACCAGCTCGCGCAACTCGGAGGTGATCCACGCCGGCATCTATTATCCGACGAACTCGCTGAAGGCGCGGCTGTGCGTCGCCGGCAGGATCGCGCTCTATCGTTACTGCGCCGAGCACGATGTCTCCCACCGCCGGATCGGAAAGCTCGTCGTCGCCAGCACCCGGGATCAGGTCGCGGGCCTGCACAAGTACTGGCAGCAGGCACAGGCCAACGGCGTCTTCGACTTGCGCATGCTCAACGCCGATGAGGTGGCCGAACTGGAGCCCGAAGTGCAGGCAGCCGCCGGATTTCTCTCACCGTCCACCGGCATCGTCGACAGCCACGGTCTCATGCTGGCCTACCTGGGCGATGCGGAGTCGCACGGCGCCGCGCTCGCGCTGGCGAGCCCGGTTCTATCAGGGATCGTGACCGACGGCGGCATCACCCTCGACATCGGCGGCAAGGAAGCGATGCGCATCGAGTGCAACACGGTGGTCAACTCAGCGGGCTTCCATGCGCAGGCGGTGGCGCGGTCCATCCACGGCATTCCGGCAGAGACCATCCCGCCGACGTACTACGCGATCGGGCACTATTACACGCTCGCCGGCAAAGCGCCGTTCCGCCGGCTGGTCTATCCCGTGGCGCGCCAGGACTGGCTGGGAGTGCACGTCACCGTGGATCTGGGCGGGCAGGTCAAGTTCGGCCCGGACTTCAACTGGATCGAGCGCATCGACTATCGCTTCGACGAAAGTCGGGAAGCGGCCTTCTACGAGGCGATCCGGCGTTACTACCCGGGGCTGAAGGACGGCGCGCTGCAGCCCGGCTATACCGGCATCCGCCCGAAGATCGCCGGCCCCGGTGCGCCCGCGCCGGATTTCGTCATCCAGGGGCCGCGCGATCACGGCGAGACGCGGCTCGTCAATCATTACGGCATCGAATCGCCGGGGCTCACGGCCTCGCTCGCCATCGCCGATCACGTCGCGCAGCTCCTCGCCGCTTAGCGGTCTGAACGCCGGCCCGGCCCCTCATCCTTCGGCGCATGGCGTTCCAGGAAGTCGCCGAGCGCGCGGATCCATTCGGTGTTCACGAAGATGAAGCCGTCATTGTGTCCGCCGCTCAGCACGAGCATTCGCTTGGGTTCCCGGGCCGCACGATACAGCCGTTCTCCGTGGGAAAAAGGCACGATCTCGTCCGACCTGCTGTGCGCCACCAGCACGGGCGCCGCGATTTGCTTCAGGTTGGAAAGCGTGTCGTACTGGAAGCGGCTGATGAGGCGCACCGGCAGAAACCAGTAGATCTGTGCGCCGAGATCGGGCACCGAAGTAAATGTCGAGGCGAGCACGAGCGCCCGCGGCGGATGGCGCGCCGCCAGCCACGACGCCACCGCGCCTCCCAGGGACTCGCCGAAGAGCACGATGTCGCGCGCGGGGATCGCACGCTGCTCCGTAAGATGACGCCAGGCGGCCACCGCGTCGCGATACGTTCCATCTTCCGACGGCGATCCGGTGCTCCTGCCGTAACCCCGGTAATCGATGATCAGGGTGGAATAGCCGAGATCATGAAACATCCGCA
>JBQTJV010000090.1:0-3033 GCA_052386775.1 Betaproteobacteria bacterium | reverse complement strand
TCGCCAAAGCGGCGGGCAAATGCGAGCTGGGCAGTCGGCGTGAGCTTCTGTCCGCGAAAAAAGATGACGAGATGGTCGAGAAACGCCTGGCGGACTTCCGCGAGGACCTCCCCATCGATCGCGCCGGCGATGTTCACGCCGTGCACTTCCGCGCCCAGCGCCCCGGAAACGGGACGTACTTCGATATGACGATACCGGCGCTGCTCTACGGCGCCGCGGGGGTGGAGTTCCATCGGTAACATTCTGCCATCATCGCGGGCTGACCAGGTAGGCCGGGTGCAGGAAAGCGTCAGCCGTCTTTCAAGGTGAAAGGAAGGCTTCCTTTGCCCTCGAAGACCAGCAAGCCGCCAACAGCGGGCGGCAATTGAACGAACAAGCGCTCATCGGGCAGGTCATTCCCCGCGATGCCACTGGCGTCCAGGAAATTGCGCGTGACCGCGAGGTCATTACATGCCAGCGTGTAGCCGGCAATCCACGGCAGCGCTGGCGGGGCAATGCCGAAACTCCGGCGGCACTGCGCGGCATCAATGAAGGTCAGGCGGCCGCGTGCCGTCGTGATATTCCATACGCTGCGGTCGAGCTGCGGCAGCAGCCCGGTAAAGCGCGCGTAGCGTTGTGCGGTTTCCTGTGTATCCTCGACGCACACCAAGGCGCCGGTGAGCCCGGTCGCCCCGTTCGCGTGCTCGAGCCAGCGCGGCTGCCACACGAGCTGCGGCGTGTGATGCTGGCAGTACTGAATACGCCCCTCGGCCATCGTGCCGGGCGGGACGCGGACAACGGTGAAACGCGCCGTGGCGCTGCCCTGGAGCGTGTCGATCTGGCGCTGCAGCGCGACCGGCGCAAGCGGCTCGAACCCCGAACGGCTCAACCGGGCATGGTCCGAGTGTGCGGCAGCGGTGCCGAACGCGATCAGGTGCACGCCGACATAGCGTTTGATCGCTGCGCGCAACTGACTGGCAATCGGCGTGTCTCCCGTGGGCGTGAGAAATTCGATATAGCCGGCGTTCAGCATGACGCAACGGTTACCGGCTCCGGCCGGCAGCAGCGGGCCGCCCGGCTCCAGTCGATGCGACTGCGGCGAGAACGGCGTCAGGGTGAAGCCGACCTTGGTCAGCGCGGCGCTGGCCGCCTCCACCTCCGGCACGAAATGGGCAACATGATCGAGGCAGATTTTTCCAGCAGGCGGGACCTGGCGATCGGCGGCGTTTTCCATTTCCGGCTTTCAATAACCGAGTCGGCGGTCGACGCGGCGCAACAGGGGCTTGCGCTCAAGGTAGCGGCCGAAGTTCTCGAACCACAGGTCGAGTGATATGTCGACGTAGTGCTCGGCGTCGTCGCAGGAGATGTGCGGCGTGATGATCAGATTGGGGGCTTCCCAGAGCGGAGAATCGGCGGGCAGGGGTTCGGGTTCAACGACATCGATCATGGCGCCGGCAAGAGCGCCGCTCTTCAACCTTTTCATGAGCGCCCGGTAATCGACAACGGCCGCGCGCGATATATTGATCACGCTGGCCGTCGGCTTCATCAGCGCGAGCTTTTGCCGGCCCAGGAGATTGCGCGTTTCGGGCGTCAACGGCACCGTGAGCACGACGAAATCCGCCGCCGGCAACAGCTGGTCCAGCTTCGCATAAGGGTAAACGACGTCAACGTGCCGTGATTTGCGTACTTTGCGCCTTACGCCGATCACCCGCAGGCCAAGCTGCCTGCCGGCCCTCGCGGCAGCCTCTCCCAGGTCACCCAGGCCGACGACGAGCGCCGTGCGGGCCGCAAGCGCGGGCGAGAACAGTTGTTCCCAGCGGTGTGCGCGCTGATTGGCGATGATCTGCGGCATGCGCGTGTGCAGCAGAGTGTAGGCCATGCGCATGTACTCTTCGGCCTTCCTGCCATGGGCCCCGCGATTGTTGGTGAACGCCACACCGCGCGGCAACCAGTCGAGCGGGAGAAAGCCGTCTACGCCCGCAGAGGTGACATGAACCCATCGCAACGCCGGGGCGCGAAGGGGAAGGTTGTCCCGGCGTACCGGCACGCCGACCAGTATCTCCGCCGTGGGCAGTGCAGCGTCCAGCGTATCGCCGTCCCAGCTGAAGCTCACACGCAGCCGGCGCGCCAGAGCGCGATGGCGTTTGCACGCCGCTCGCCAGCGCTCGGGGGTGACGTGGTAGATGCCCGCCTTGTTGCGCGCGTTATCGACGTGCAGATGGACGGGCTGCTCGACCAATTACTTGATCTTCTTCGAGCGGTTGTAGGGCTCGGCGAAGAACGCACTGTCGGGGGCGGCTTTCTTCGCGGTGCCGCTTGCGAGCAGTATTTCGTGCATGCGCTTGAGCGAAGCGATGTCGTCCGGCTCGAACGACGCCATGTAGGCGCCATCCCATTGTTCCGCGTAGGCTGTGGCGTCATCGGGTTTCATGTTGGCACTCTTCTGAAGGATTTCGGCGACTTTGGCTTTGTTCTTCGAACCGAATTCCAGCGCCTTGCGAGTGGCGGCGATGAATTTCGCCACGGCATCGGTATTCCTGGTGACGTAATCGCTATGAACGATGGTGACGGCAAGGATCGGCGAAGCCGGAGACTTGGTGAGTTTCTTCCATTCGTCGACCACGCTCGCCAGGCGGCGCAGTTTGGTGTCCTGCATCTGCGCAATCGTGACCGAGCGGATCGAGGCCGCATCGATCTCTTTCTGGATCAGGAATTGCGCGAGGCGCGACTCGTTTCCGGGGGCGACGCTGTACGAGCCGGGTTTGAGTCCGAAGTTGCCGTCGAGAATGGCGGTCGCGATGGCGTGAGTGGCGCTCCCGGGGGGCGACATGCCGATTTTCTTCCCCTTGAAATCGGCGGGCGACTTGAGCGGCGAATCGGCCGGAACGACGAACTGCGCTTCGGCGATCTGCGTCGCCAGCACGATACGGACCGGTACGCCGTCGGCCGCGATGTTCATCGACGCGGTGGAGGGGGCGGCGAAGGCGAGATCGATAGCTCGAGGCACGATCGCCCGCGTCGGGCCATTGACCTCGGCGAACTTGACCCATTCAA
>JBQTJV010000089.1:0-3913 GCA_052386775.1 Betaproteobacteria bacterium | reverse complement strand
CAAACAACCCTTCCGGGCGGACCAGCAGGAACAAGAGTGCTATCACGTAGGCGAACCACGATTCGATACCGCCGCCTACGTATGGGCCGAGATACACCTCAGCAAGCTTCTCGGTAGCGCCGATGATCAATCCGCCCACGATCGCACCGGAAATCGATTCAAAGCCACCGAGGATCAGCACCGGCAGCGCCTTCAGCGCGACGAATGTAAGCGCGTACTGAACTCCAGTCCTCGCCCCCCACATTAGCCCCGCGACAAGCGCAACGAAGCCTGCAACTGCCCACACGATCACCCAGATGCGCTGCAGCGGGATACCGATCGAGAGCGCAGCCTGGTGATCATCAGCGACCGCGCGCGGCGCGCGTCCGGTACGCGTCTTGTGGAAGAAGACCACGAGCACCAAAACGAGGATTCCAGCAACCGCAGCACCGAACAGGTCGAATTGGCTGACATTAATGTTGGCGTTCTGCGACAGCCAGGCCATCGGCTCGTCCGCGATTCCGAGATCCAGGAGGTGAGGCTGCGAGCCCCAGGCAATCTGCGACACGCCTTCCAGGACGAAGGCGAGACCGATGGTTGCCATAAATAGCGCGATCGGTGGCTGATTGACCAGTGGGCGCAGCACCACGCGCTCAATGACCACGCCGAGTACCACCATGACCGCAAGCGTGATCGCGATCCCGAGCCAAAAGTTGACACCGCTTTCGATCATCGAGACAAAGCACAACGCGGCAAAGAACACCATCGAGCCCTGTGCGTAGTTGAAAACACCTGATGCCTTGTAGATCAGCACGAAGCCGAGCGCGACAAGCGAGTACATGACGCCCGCGAGAAGCCCTCCGACCACAACCTCAATGAAGAAGGTCATTTAGCGGGCGATCCCAAGGTAGGCGTCAATAACTGCTTGGTTGCTTCGGATCTGATCGGGCGTGCCATCGCCGATCTTGCGGCCGTAGTCGAGTACTACCGCGCGGTCGGAGATGTCCATTACCACGCCCATGTCGTGCTCGATCAGCACAATCGTGGTTCCGTAATGGTCGTTGATGTCCAGGATGAAGCGGCACATGCTCTGCTTCTCCTCAAGATTCATGCCGGCCATCGGCTCGTCAAGTAGCAGCACGCTGGGTTCCATCGCAAGCGCGCGTGCGAGATCCACGCGCTTCTGCAGGCCGTACGGCAGCTGCCTAACCGGCATTTTGCGGTAAGCTTGGATCTCGAGAAACTCGATGATGCCTTCGACCACTTCACGCTGCGCGACCTCGTCTCGTCCGGCTGGGCCGATCCAGAGGGCCTGTTGGAGGAAATTGCAGCGCATTTTGAGCTCACGCCCGGTCATGATGTTGTCAAGTACGGTCATACCCTTGAACAACGCGATATTCTGGAATGTTCGTGCGATTCCTTGCTTGGCGGCCTCGTGCGAATCAACGTCGCTGTGGGACAGGCCCTTGAAGGTGATTGAGCCCTTCTGCGCGTGATAAATGCCATTGATCACGTTTAGCATGGAGCTTTTGCCAGCACCGTTCGGCCCGATGATCGCTAGAATTTCGTGCTCGCGCACGTCGAATGAGACGTCGTGCAGGGCCTTGACGCCGCCGAAGGCGAGCGAAACACCTTTTACAGCGAGGATTACCTCACCGATTTGTCGCGCGCGCTCCCCCGTGCCGGTCGCCACTAGGCCGACTTCCCGGCAGACGCGGTCGGAAACGTTTTTGCGTCGTGGATTCTTAGGTCAGCAGAAGTCGATCCAATGCGCCCATCCTTGTAGCGTACCTCTACTTCGACATGCGATGTCGCCTTCCCGCTGTACATCGCATCGACTAGCGTCGAATATTTATTGACGATGTGGCGCCAGCGGAGCTTGCGCGTACGCGTTAACTCACCATCATCAGCGTCGAGATCCTTGTGCAGAATGAGGAAGCGATGAATCTGTGAATTCGCGATCTCCGGATCGTGTGCCATCTCGGAATTGACCTTCTCGATGCACTCGCGGATCAGATCGTAGACCTTGTCCAGTGAGGCAAGACTGGCATATCCGGAATACGACAGATTTCTCCTTTCCGCCCATGCTCCCACCGCCTCGCCGTCGATGTTGATGAATGCACACACCATGTCGCGGTCCAGCCCCATCGCGACGGCCTCTTTTATATAGGGACAAAACTTGAGCTTGTTCTCGAGGTATTTTGGGGCGAACAATGTGCCGTCGTTCAGTTTGCCGATATCTTGCACGCGGTCGAGGATTTTCAGATGACCATCAGAGTCAATGAATCCGGCGTCACCGGTGTGGAACCAGCCTTCGGCGTCCTTCGCGTCAGCGGTGGCTTGTGGGTTCTTGTAGAACTCTTTGAACATACCTGGCGAACGGACCAGCAGCTCGTGCCGCGACGTGAAAGTCAACTCCACCCCCGCTATTGCCGGGCCGACTGTGTCGGCTTTTACCCGATTGTTGCGTTGGACGGACACGAATACGCTGGTTTCGGTTGTGCCGTAGAGCTGCTTCAGATTTATGCCGATCGAACGGTAGAAACGGAAAAGGTCTGGGCCTATCGCTTCGCCTGCGATGTACGCTACGCGAACCCGGCTCATGCCGAGTGCGTCAAGCAGTGGCCCGTACACTACGAAGCCACCGAGCGCGTACATCAGCCGATCGAATCCACCAACTGGTTTGCCGTCCAGAATATCGCCGCCGACGCGACCGGCGACCTGCATGAAATACTGGTATAGGCGACGCTTCAGAGCGCTTGCGCCCTCCATGCGGATCGAGACTTGCGTGAACATCGCCTCGAGTACCCTGGGCGGTGCGAAATAATAGGTTGGCCCAATCTCACTCATGTCCGACATCACCGTCTCAAAGGACTCGGGGCAACAAATGCAATAACCAGTGACAAAGGGTTGTGCGCAGGAGAAAACGCTCTGTCCGATCCATGCGGGCGGTAGATAAGCGAGCACCTGGTCGGTTTCACCCAAGCCTTCAATCTGAGCCGACGCGAGCGCGCGATCTATCATGGCCCCGTGTGTAAGCACCACACCCTTCGGGTGATCGGTGGTACCGGAGGTAGAAAAAATCCCGGCGATATCGGCGCCGTTGCCTTTGGCAACTTCAGCTACGTAGAAGTCTGGGTGATTCTTGTCGAATTCTTCGCCGAGCGAGGTAAGCATTTCGTAACTTGTCAGACGCTCATCCGCATAGTTTCGCATGCCGCGCGATTCGTTGTAACAGATGCGCTTGAGCGATGGGCACAGCGGCAGAATCTCCATTAGCTTATCAACCTGCTCCTGGTCTTCCACCACTGCGAAAGCAATCTCGCCGTTCTGAATCGGATAAATCATCTCGTCCGAGGGCGAATCTTGGTACAACGGCACCGGAATGCCACCCAGTGCCTGCGCGGCGCAGACAGCCGCGCAAAGGCAGGGGCGATTGTCGCCAATCACAGCAAGATGATCTCCGCGCTTGAATCCCAGAGCGGCAAGTCCGCAAGCCATGCGCCGCACCTCGCGCGCCACGTCGCTCCAACTATGGGTCTCCCAAATCCCGCGTCGCTTGTTGCGAATGGCGGGGCGCGCTCCACGTACAGCGGCGTGATGGGCGAGGAGCTTAGGAAACGTATCGAAGCGCGAGAGGTCTTCGCTCATGTCGCGTTCCGCCGGCCGAGAGTATGCGAACCGGCCCCGATGTTACATCTGCGACGCACCAAGGAATATGAATTGTTCATTGGATCTCAGAGCCATCTCTTGCGCCGGCGATAGGACTTGATGTCGCGGAAGCTTTGGCGCCCGCCAGAGGAAAAACCAAGATAGAACTCCCTTACATCCGCGTTGTTGGCGAGCGAGCCGCCTTCGCCGTCCATTACCACTCGCCCATTTTCGAGGATGTAACCATAGTCGGCGTACTTGAGCGCCATGTTGGTGTTCTGCT
>JBQTJV010000088.1:0-12371 GCA_052386775.1 Betaproteobacteria bacterium | reverse complement strand
GATCTACTCGTGAAAGATCTGGAATTTGCGGAAACGCGGCTCGCGCGCAATCCGCCCGCGCCGGAAAAGGCGGTGCTCGAAAAGATCAAGGCCCATCTGGAAGGCGAAGGGCTCGTCGCCGAAGCCGGATTGACGCCGGAAGAATTGCGCCTCGTCGAGTCACACGCGTTCGTGACGGCAAAACCGATCGTGGTGGCCGAGGCGGCGGACGCGGAAGCATTCGATAGTTTTCTGGTGCGCGTGGTGAGCGCGAGCGGCTACATCAGCTTTCTCACGGTCGGTGGCACGGAGAACCGCGCCTGGTTGATCCGCAACGGCGCCACGGCGCAGGAAGCCGGTGGCGCGATCCACACCGATATCCAGAAAGGATTCATCCGGGCCGAGATCATCGCCTGGGACGATCTCATCGCTGCCGGCGGCGAAACCGCCGCCAAACACGCGAACAAGATGCGCGTCGAGACGAAGAGCTACGTGATGCAGGATTACGACGTCGTGAATTTCCGCTTCAAGAAGTAGCGCTTCCCAAGTGTCGTGTCCCATGGATGACTTGAAAGTCTCCGTTCGGTCTGAGCTTGTCGAAGACCGAACGAAATCAAAGCCGTTCATGGTTCGACAAGCTCACCACGAACGGCATGTTACCTGTGGGACGTCACACTATTCGTCCTTGCCGTAGAGCAGCCGCCGCATCGGAATGTTGATCACCGCTTTCGAGATGCGCGCGTCGATGATCATCGGGCCGGGCTTCGCCACCCACTCCTGGACGCCCTTTCGCACTTCGTCGATGGTGCGGGCGAGCGTGCCGCGCGCCCCGTAGGCGCGTGCGATGGCGCCGAGATCCGGCGAGGGAATCGCGGAGGTCTCGGGGTCCATGTCGTGCGCGCGCAGCTTCTGGTACTCCGAGCCGAGCGCCTCGTCGTTATGCACGACGATCAGCAGCGGCATCCTGCAGCGCACGACCGTGTCGAAATCGGAAAGATGCATCATCGTGCTCGCATCGCCGTCGACGAGCACGGCGGGCTTGTTGCCGTTCGCGAGCGTCGCTCCCATGGCGGTGGGCAGCATCTGGCCGATGCACCCGAAGAAGCCGGACGCGTGCACGTAGGGCCGCGCCTTCCAGCTATTCATCGTCGTGATGGACGAGCTCGCGCCGTTGCCGATGAATAGCCCGACGTCCCCGGGCACGAGGTCGTCCACCGCGCGCACGACCAGTCGCGGGTCTATGGTGCCGGGCTCGATCTTGAATTCGGTGCGGTCGTCGTACATGTTGGAGAGGCGCTCGAGCGTCTCTCCCGTGCGGAACCCGGCCTGCTTGAAGCCGCGCTTCTCGAGCAGCGCATCCAGCAATTCGAGCCCCTCCTTCGCGTCGCTCTGCACGTAGACGTCCGCGCCGCGGTTGTTGCCGAGCACGATGTGGGGCTTGGGATCGAACTGGATGTATTTCGCCTCGGGAAAGATATAGCCGTGTTCGGTCGTATGGCGGTTGAGGCTCGCGCCCACGCCGATCACGACGTCGGCCTCGTGAAAGAGCTGCATCGTTGCGCGCGTCGCATAGAGGCCCGACACGCCGGCGTGGTATTCGGTCTTGTCGGAGAGCCAGGTCTTCGCGCGGAGACTCGTGCCGATGAGGGCACCGATGCGCTCGCCCAGCTTCAGCACCGCGTCTCCGGCGCCCGACCAGATCGCACCGCGCCCGACGATGATGACCGGCTTCTTCGATTTCGCAATGAGCGCGGCAGCCTGCTCCACCGCGGCCGCGTCCAGGGCGCCGGCGCGATGGGGCTTCAACGCCGCGGACGGACTATACGGATCGTCGTCGTCCCACTTCTCCTGCTGCACGTCCATCGGGCAGGAGAGCATGATCGGACGCCGTTCGAGCTTTGCCTTGTAGAAGGCGCGGCGCACCGCTTCATCCGCGAAGTCACCGGTATCGAGACGGATGAACCCGGTCTCGACGCCGTCCGCGAAACGCGACTGGTTGAGCCCCTGATGATAGTCGGGGTCCTTGGCGGGCCGCTCCCCGACGAAGGCGACGACCGGCGATTCCGCGCGCGCGGCGACCACGCAGGCGGTCGCGAGCTGGGTCACGCCCGGACCGCAGGTGGCGGTCGCCACGCCCGGTGTCTGCCGGTGACGCGCCCAGCCATCGGCCATGCCCATGCCCACGCCTTCGTGGCGCACTTCGATGCACTCGACGCCGCGCTTGATGAGCGCATTCATCCAGTACATGTTGCCGTCGCCCATCATCCCGAAGACATGCGTGGTCCCTTCGGCCACGAAAGCGTCGGCAAGGCGTTCGTAAACTTTCATCGGTAATCCCCTGTCTAAGGAAACGTATGCGATTCTATGGAGGCTCTGAAAAAGTCCGTTCGTGTTGAGCCTTGTCGAAACATGAACGGACCGAGCCGCAATAAACCAGTCACTTGGCCGTTGCCCTTCGACAAACTCAGGGCGAACGGCTGTCTTAATCAGAGCTTACCTAGGTTGTGTAGCGGTTCATTGAGGCCGATGCGCCCGCAGGAACGAGCGCACTTGGCGCACCGCGATGGGGATCAGCTCCCTGGGCTCTTTCCACGGGTAGTGTGCCAGCTCCGATTTCGGCGCGAGCATCGCCGTTTCCCAAGCGACGTCGTAGGGATGCCCCGGGGTGTCGTCCAGCAGGATCAGCATCGGCGTCTGGCAACTGCGCACGAAATCGCGGTTCACGGTGAACAGGAAGTCGGGGTTGGGAAACATCCGCGTCAGGAATTTTTCGATCATGTCCGGCGTGATCGCGGGATTGCGCTTCATGAGCTCGGGCGCCCAGCTCTTCATGCTCGCCTCGCGCATGTAGGTCGGATGCGCCTTGTTCCAGCCGACGGGCTGCGCCGGCACGGCGGCGACGACCCGGTCCGGCGCGCGCTTGACGAGGTTCCAGATGTACGGCGCGCCGATGCAGTAGCCCAGCACCATGAAGCGCTGAATGTCGAGGTGGTCCATCAGGGCGAGATGGTCGTCGGTGTAGGAGTCCCACGGCCGGTCGACTTCGAGCGGGCCGGAGGACTGGCCGCCGTGCGCATTGCGCAGGTCCGTCACGATGCAGCGATATTCGTCCTTGAATTCCTCCACGGCGTTGAACGGCGCGCTCTTCTTCGTCCACTCGATCGTCGAGTTCAACCCGCCGCCGGAAATGATCAGCAGCGGGAAGCCCTTCCCGGTTTCCTCGTAGGCGATGCGGACGTCCCCTTTTTGGTAGAACGGCATGGAAGCTCCTCCTTTCCTGGTCTGTTGTGCGAACGCGCCTGGCGCAGCGGCCCAGGCCGCCGCCGCGGCGCCCGTGGTCAACAGGGTACGTCTTGCCGGATTCACGATGCCGCTCTGTCCTGAAGAACTCGGAGCGACGTATTCTAGTCGTCATCGCACAGTATCCCAATTGTACTAATGTATAGTGGGGCCCTCCCGGGCGGTATCGAAACGGCGCTCGGCTTATGATGCGAATTCCAAGGAGGAGGTCATGAAAAAACAAGGAATCGTCGCAGTACTGCTTGCCGCCACGAGCCTCGCAGCCCAGCCGCTCCACGCGCAGAGCGGGGCCGTGTCCAAATACCCCGAACGCCCGATCCGGCTCGTTGTCGGATTTCCCCCGGGCGGCGCGACCGACGCCCTCGCGCGCATCCTCTCGCAGCACATGCCCGAGTCGATCGGCCAATCGGTGGTGGTCGATAATCGCGGCGGCGCAACCGGCACCTTAGCTGCGGCGATCGTCGCGAAGGCGCCGCCGGACGGCTACACCATCATGATGGTGCCCAGCGGACCGTACACCATCAGCGCCAGCGTGTATACGAAGCTTCCCTACGATGCCGTGCGGGATTTCGCCGGCGTTTCGCTGCTCGCGTGGGTGACGAACGTCATCGTCGTGCCGCAAAACTCACCCGTGAAGTCCCTGCAGGATCTCATCCGCATGGCCAAGGACAAGCCGGGGCAGCTCACTTTTTCGTCCTCCGGCTCGGGGTCGCTGCATCATCTCTCGGGCGAAGTCCTGAAGCGCATCACCGGCACGGACATGATCCACGTCCCGTTCAAGGGCGCGGGCCCGGCCATGGCAGCGCTCTCGGGCAGCGAAGTCACGTTCGGTTTCACGTCGATGCCGTCCGCGGTGCCGCTCATACACGGCAAGCGCATCCGAGCACTCGCCGTCACCAGCATGAAGCGCATGCCGGCGCTGCCCGATACGCCGACGATGACCGAAGCCGGGGTGCCGCCCCCCGCCGGTATCGACATCCGGGAATGGTATGGCGTCATCGTGCCCGCCGCGACGCCAGCGCCGATCATCAACAAGCTCAACGCCGAGATGATAAAGGTGTTCAAGCGCCCGGACGTGCTGAAACGTCTCACCGACATGGGGGCGGAGTACGCGGGTACCACGCCGCAGGAACATCACAAGCAGCTCGCGAACGACGTACGTACGTGGGCGAAGTGGGTGAAAGACCTTGGCGTGCGCGCGGATTGACCGAGCTTACCTCCAAGACCCGGGCCTGAAATGAAACGTCTTTGCCTTCCCGCGATTGCACTGTCGGTATTCACCACTGCCGCCTTCTCCCAGGATACCGCTCAGTATCCATCGAAGCCGGTGCGGATGATCGTGCCGTTTGCACCAGGCGGCGGCCTCGACATCACCACGCGGCTGATCGGGCAGAAGCTGACCGAGAAATGGGGCCAGAACATCGTGGTCGATTCACGCCCCGGCGCGGCAACGATCGTCGGGACGGAGATCGCGTCGAAGGCCGCACCGGATGGCTACACGCTGCTGATGATCACCACCACGTTCGCGATCAATCCCGGCCTGTATTCGAAGCTGCCGTACGATCCGGTCAAACACTTCACGCCCATCACGCAGTTGAACGCGCAGCCCAACGTGATCGTGGTCACGCCCTCATTTGCGGCCAAGACCGTCAAGGACCTCATCGCGCTGGCGAAGGCCAAGCCGGGCGGGCTGACGTTCGCCACCCCCGGCGCCGGCTCCGCGCCCCATCTGTCGGCGGAGATGTTTCAGCGCGCAGCGGACGTGAGCATGATCCACGTCCCCTACAAGGGTATCCCGCCTGCCGTGACCGACGTCCTGGGCGGGCGCGTCACGATGCTCTTCACGACAACGATATCGGCCGCGCCGCACATCAAGGCCGGGAAGCTGCGCGCCGTCGCCATTACCAGCGCCAAGCGCCAGTCGAGCATGCCCGACGTGCCGACGGTCGGCGAAACGCTGCCCGGCTACCGTGCCGAGGCGTTCCAGGGCATGGTGGCACCCGCAGGCGTCCCGCACGCCATCGTCGACAAGGTGTCGGCGGAAGTCGGGCGCATCGTGCGGCTGCCGGACGTGGCCCAGCGCTTCCAGCTCGACGGCGCGGAAGCGGTGGGGAGCACGCCGAAGGAATTCGCGGCGTTTCTCAAGGCCGAGATGCAGAAGTGGAGTAAAGTCATCCGGGATGCAGGCATAAAACCGGAACAATAAATCGGATCGACTCCGATAATACACGCTGACAGGACACGGCCGCGGCATCTGACATGCGTCGGCCCGCAACCTTTAGGCGGTGATACGGAGGCAGCGTAGCAACGGTATCTTCTGGGGAGCATGCCATGTTCGACTCCGCAAATCTGTCGCACAAAGTCGATAAGACGGTGTTCAAGCGCGAGGCCCCGAAATTGCGCGAAGCACTGCTCAATGTGCAGTTCGAACTGAAGGAAGCGAACCGCTTTCCCGTGCTCGTACTGATTGCGGGCGTCGAGGGCGCCGGCAAGGGAGAGACGGTCAATCTGTTAAACGCCTGGATGGACCCGCGGCACATCTCAACCTACGGCTTCCCGGAACCCACCGCCGAGGAGGGCGAGTATCCGCGCATGTGGCGCTTCTGGCGCGCACTTCCTCCGAAGGGAAAGATCGGTGTGTTTTTCGGTGCCTGGCACACGCAGCCGATCGTGGATCGCGTCACGGGACGCATCACTGCAGCGGAGCTGGACCAGCACATTGGCGAGATCCTGCGCTTCGAGCAGATGCTGGGCAACGAAGGAATGCTGCTGCTCAAGTTCTGGTTCCACCTGAGCGAGAAACAGCAGAAGAGCCGCCTTCGGACATTGGAAAAGGATCCGGATACCAGCTGGCGGGTTACGAAGAAGGACTGGGAACTTTTCAGCATGTATGACAAGTTCTACAAGGTATCCGAGTCCTTCCTGCGCCGAACGTCCACCGGCGAAGCGCCGTGGATGGTCGTGCCCGGGATGGACGCCCGCTACCGCACCTTGAAATTCGGCAAGACGCTCCTGGCGGCCTTGCGCGAGCGCCTCGATGAAAAGCCCGGCAAGCCCAACGCCCAAGCCGCTCCCCTGTTGCCGGTTATCGACAAGGTCAACGTGCTGCGCGCGCTCGACCTGAACCAGCACACGACCGAAGCGCAGTTCGACAAGCAGCTCGAAAAATGGCAGGGCAAGCTTGCCGTGCTTGCCCGCAGCGCGAAATTCAAGCGGACCGCGGTAGTGGCGGTGTTTGAAGGCAACGACGCGGCCGGCAAGGGCGGCGCCATTCGCCGCATCACGGGCGCGCTGGACGCGCGGCAGTACCACAACATCCCGATTGCCGCGCCAACGGACGAAGAACGGGCCCAGCCCTATCTGTGGCGGTTCTGGCGCCACATTCCGCGCCGCGGTCGCTTCGCAATCTTTGACCGCTCGTGGTACGGGCGCGTGCTGGTGGAGCGGGTGGAAGGTTTCTGTACCGAAGCCGACTGGATGCGCGCCTATACCGAGATCAACGACTTCGAGCAGCAGTTGGTAAAGCAGAACATCATCGTCGTTAAATTCTGGCTCGCCATCAGCAAGGCCGAGCAGCACAAGCGCTTCAAGGCCCGTGAGATTACCGAGTTCAAGCGCTTCAAGATCACCGAGGAAGACTGGCGCAACCGCAAGAAGTGGGACGCGTACGAGCTTGCGGTATGCGATATGGTCGACCGCTGCAGCAGCTCGAGCGCCCCGTGGACCCTCGTGGAGGCCAACAACAAGTACTTTGCGCGCATCAAAGTGCTGAAGACGCTCTGCGCGGCGATCGAGCGGGCGCTGGACGACATGCCGGGCGAAAAGAAGAAGTGACGCAGATGGATCGGTTGTGCGCGACAGTAGCGTATGCGGCCGCATACCACCGGTGGAGCACTTGCCGCTATGGCTGATGACACAGTGCAAGGATTCACGCTTTCAGAACACGGCGTAAGCATGAACAAATAATCTGGATAGACCGGGGTTTGACAAAAATCAAAGAAGTTACTGACGACAGAGCACAAAATATCAGTGCTGATTTCGTGTTGTCATCCAGCGACGGCCTCACGCGGCGCCGGAGGGGCCACGCCGCGTTGCTTTAAGTGAATTTTGATGATGCTCGCAACGAATCTTTACAGCTCAACGTTGCCCGAGATCGGGCGGTTCGTTCGCGACAACTGCGGACAATACGGCACCGTGCTCAGCGTCACGGTTCATCTCTATCCGGTGTCCACCGGACAAGATAGGCCATTTGCTATCGTGGAAATGAGCAGTTCCGAAGAAAACTCCCGGCTGAGAGAGGAGATCGGCGACGGTTACTTTGGCGACGGAGTCCTCGTACAGCTATGGCGCAGAAGTTCGCGTTGCCCCTATTCCATGCGAACGCCCGACTGCTTTCGGCGCGGACGCTGCCTGCTTGGACTGTCCTGTCCTCCGGAAAAAGCCGTCATTACTCCCCGTTGATACGGGTCGGCACGGTCAACAATGAAGGCATGGTGCCTGGTGTAGTTGGGGCTCAAGACTTACCGTTGTTCAGAGCATCCTGCAGATGCTCGATCCAGCACTGTAAACGACGGCGATTCGTGCCCGTATCCCAATATCCAACGCGAGACGCAGAATAAACAGCCACCGTCGACTGATCTGGCCTGACGGGAATGAACAGGGCCCAAACGTCGTCCTTGAATCGCATGAGACGGGTTGTCGCAATAATATGAATGACATTGGTCGACTCTTCGGCCACTTCAACACCGTCTGACCGAAGCACGATAGCCTTAAACGTGTGACGCAACACCGATACAGAAACCCGAAACACGGGGGCGAGAGCATCAGGCTTGATGATGAAATCCGCTGGCGCCACAAGCCAGTTGTTCGGCGAACCAGGGCGTTGCAGGGCGCTGAAGATATTGTCGAGCTGTGTGGGCTGCGTCGTCATGAGGCAACTCAATGAAAGAAGCCGCCACATCCGAGCCCGGCACTCAGATCAAGATCGTCGCGTGAGGGCAAACGCGGGGCATTACGGTTTAGGGCGTTCCCCGACACCCCGGCCGCCGCCGCCCCCTACTCCGCGCGACCCTTCGCGGCCACCGGGCCTATCCACCATGCCGGGACCGCGGGGGTCGCCACCACCACGGCTCGCAACTGGGCCTTCCTTGGCCGGGCCACCTTTAGGGCTGCCCGGATTACCCGATTTTTTATCGCCTCCTGAGATTTTCCCCGTGCGATCGTATGTTTCGGGTGGCTTCTCCCTCGGCGGACTGCGCACCGTCGCCGGGTTATCGGCTTTCTCCGGTCCTTTCTGGCCTTCAGATTTGCCCGGCCGCGGTTGTCCTTTGCCCGTGTCGGGTTTGGACTTTCCGCGCTCAAGCGAGTCGCTCGCAGGACTTCCTGGTTTTGTTGGTTCTATAGCAGCCGACCAGGCAAAGCCACTGACAATCAATAGCAGGCCGAGCAAATGGCGTAGCATGTCATACCTCCACAACACGGGGTCAGAGATGGTATCAGCCTTTATAGATAGGCTGAAAATACCGATTTCTGGCACGGCAAATCGGAACGGTAAAATCCAAAATGCGCGTGCATGACAGCGGTCGGCCTGAGCCGCCGCCTCGATCACGAAACAGGCAGGCTCAGCAGAAGTCCGACGAAGATGAACAGACAGAGAACGTAGCGCAGTATCGACGCCCAGTCCCAGTCAAAAGTTGAAATGATCAGCCTGGGCATGGGATCCGATGTCGCCGGTTAGAGACGACTACCCTGGCAGGGCCGCGAAGAGAACAACGAAACACATCAGCGCGAACGATAGGGAAACCAGGCCATGGAGCGCCACATTCGCGGCTATGACATGCGGTTCGAGATCTTCCCGGTTCATGTCCGTTAGACCGCAGGCCGCGGCGCGGTTCAATAGCTAAAGGCTTCCGCGTCGGCTTGGGATTTCCACAGGTAAATGCCGCCCGCGCGATCGCCCCTGCTTCCGCAGGGACCGTACCGGTCTACGTTATCTGTCGCTGAGACTGTTTAGCAATTTGGCCAGACTGGCCAGATTTACGGGCTTGACCATGTGGTAATCGAAGCCGGCATCGCGTGTCTGTTCGCGATCCTTGTCCTGGCCCCACCCTGTAACCGCGACCAGCAACGATCGCTGTCCCTTGGGCGACCGACGTATGCGACGCGCCGTCTCGATTCCGTCCATGTTGGGCATGCCTATGTCCAGCAAGACCGCGTCGAAGCCATCGTCCTCGAACTTCGCCAGCGCCTCCATGCCGTCATAGGCTGATACCGCTTCGTAACCCTGCAAGGAGAGCAATTGCGTCAGAGAATCGGCCACGTCCTTGTTGTCATCCACGATCAAAATCTTCGCTCTCCGTTTCGCCATACCAACCGCCACGCTTGCCGGCTCTTTCCCTTCAGTGTGCTCGCCCGTCTTTACCGGTATGCGCACCGTGAAGGTCGTCCCTGAACCAAGCCCCCCGCTTGCAACGCTCACTGTTCCGCCGTGCAGCGCGACCAACTGCCTCACCAGCGCGAGCCCGATGCCAAGACCCCCGCCAGTGCGGCCCTGGTGGACGCGCACTTGCGAAAACAGATTGAAGACGTGAGGCAGATCCGCTTCGGGTATTCCTATGCCGGTATCGGATACTTCAATGACGGCGTTGGCGCCATCGCGGCGCATGGCTATCTCGATCCGCCCCTTCTGATCGGTGTATTTCGCCGCATTGCTAAGAAGATTCGCAAAGACCTGCGCCAGCCGATCAAAGTCGCCGTAAACAAACAGCTCTTCCTCTCCCTCGTCCACCTGAAGCTGGTGCTGACGAGCATCAATCAGGGTTTTTGACGCTTCAATGCTGTTCGCGAGCACAGCGCTCAAAGCCACGCGGCTTCTTCGCAACTCCACTCTTCCTGATGTGATGCGTCCGACGTCCAGCAGGTCGTCGACCAGCCTTACAAGGTGGTTAAGCTGGCGATCCATGACTTCGGCAACCCTATTGAGCTGCGCATCTGCCTTGCTGGAAAGTCGGATGATGTGCAGCCCGTTCTTGAGCGGCGCCATCGGGTTTCTGAGTTCATGGGCCAGTATTGCCAGGAACTCGTTTTTCCGGCGGTCGGCATCTTTCAATTCCTGCTCGATGTGCTTGCCATGGCTGATGTCGATGATGAATTCGACGCATTCCGACTTACGTCCCTGATCCGTGACGCGGGTAGGTGCAAATCGCCCCCACCAGCGTGAACCGTCCTTCCGAATCATTTCCTTTTCATAGGCGGGAGTTTTCCCTGTTGCCTCCAATTCGGCTGCAGCGCGCGCGGTAAGGCCCGCATACTCGGCTGGTGTCAGGAGATCCCAATGTTCAAGTGAGCGCAATTCTCCAACCGTGTAGCCGGACATGCGCTCAAAAGCCTCATTCGCGTCCAGTATTTCGCCCTCTAAATTGAATACCAGACGCCCTACGGTCTCAATCGACAAGGCTCTGCGACGGCGTTCGCGCGCTGCCTCGACGGCAGACTCGGCGCGTTTACGATCGGTAATATCCTCGACCATGGCGCCGAAACCGATCAGTGTCCCGTCCGCGTCATGAACGGGACACCAGCTTTCATCCCACCAGCGCCGCGCGCCGTTCGCCGCAGGCGTTTCCCCGAACTCATGGTTCAAGACAGGCTGCCCGGTCTGCACTATGCGATCTGTCACTTCCGCCACGGTGTGCGCGAGGGCAGGCACGATCTCTGATACGTGCCGCCCGATGTGAGCTTCAATCGGAACGCCACTCATTTCAGCGAGTTTTTCATTCACGACGATGAATCGCAGTCCGCGATCCAGAAATGCGAACCCGATTGGCGCGTGGCGCAGCAGTGCTTGGAGCAGTGTCTCGCTTAGTCCCTTGTCCATATCGCAACTGCTCACCTGAGCGTGGCTCACCACCTCGATTAGGCAGTGGAAACGATCGGATGTTCGGCGTGGGGGACGATACCGCGGGTCGTTCTCCGACGGTCCCGACGATGGATGGTCAGATTTCAGCCGACACTGACTCTTTAGGGCTGTTTTGTAACTCGGGGTTTCCGGACAGCGAACCGGGTCGCTCAGGGGACACTACTACTCCATCGAGACCGCTGATTTGACAAGTCAGTTGTCAAGAAAACAGCAACGCATAGGCGAGCACGCCAAGGAGGGCTGCAAATAAAACCGCTGCCACAATTCCCCAAAGGAGACGCGACCAGAACGGATCGTTTTGCATGCCGCAGTACGACATTGGCAGTATGGAACAAGTTTCTAGCCGGTATTCGCAGAGTAGACCATTATCAGATTGATCCAGATCAGTACGACGGCGCGTCCAGGCCCTATAATGCTCGTACCAATACCGAGGGCTGTTGCTTCGAATCGGAAAACAGTTCCAGCGTGAGCCAATAGAGGGAAGGGGCCTGCCCGGTGCAGCAGAAGAGACGGCGCACAAGCCGCTCAACTTTACATGCCGCCGAGCCGCAAAATCACGACCCCGCTTCGGCGGGGTTTTTTTAGATTCCGTCGTTGTCGATTCAGATCACAGTTGCACGATTACATCAAGGTGCTCTGCGCGGAGTATGGGACTGCGCTTGAAGTGTCACTGCAATTCTTTCGTGTCACTACAGCCTAGACCACGACCCCTCCGGAGAATTCGGTGCAGGTTCACCCCAACCGAGTGATCCCTTCAACACAAGGGATCAGTCTTCATCTCAAAAAGCCCCTCGGGAAGAGGGGCTTGAATGATCGACTGGAAACAAATCTGACAGATGCGATCCGTTCCTAAATCATTTCTTGGGTTCTTTCAATGCAACAACGTAAAGCACGATGTCTGACTTTCCTATGTTCTTTGGCACAAATGGCTTGTCTGCGTCCAAGACCTGCACCTCGCCAGTCTTATAGACGATCTTGTCAATTTTGCCGTCAGGATGCGTGCGCTGAATTGTTCCGCCCTTTAAAGGACGTATGATACGGAAAGGTCGCGGTATGTTTGCACCTTCATCTCCCGGTCTGAACGTAACTTCCTGTACTCGCACTTTGTCGTTGTCAAAAATCACCCTTGTTATTGCCTTCCCCTTTTCCACTTTCGATGCCTTTGCGTCTTTCGCCT
>JBQTJV010000087.1:0-11962 GCA_052386775.1 Betaproteobacteria bacterium | reverse complement strand
GGCGTCGGCACGAAGATGACATCGGGCGTGCGCGCGCGCGGCGCGGCCTGGGCAAGCAGCGGCAGGGTTTGCTCGGCGCGCGCCAGGCCTGCGGCTCCGAGCAGTCCCAGCGCGGTCAGAAATCTTCTTCTTTGCATACACCGTCTCCAGTTGATAAAGCGCCGAACTGGCGCAGCAGCACTTTACCCCATCTCCGTGAAGTGCGGGTGCGGCGGTGAACCGTCAGGGCACCCGCGCCGCCGGCATGCGGCCGAGGATGATTTCGGTGCGCCGCTGCAGGTACGGCGTGCTGCGCCCGGCGGTATATCGCCGCGGACTCGGCACCATGGCCGCAAGCCGCGCCGCCTGCGCCGGGCTCAGCCCGGCGGCGCCGATGCCGTAGTGGTAGCGGGCCGCGGCTTCGGCGCCGAATACGCCCTCGCCCCATTCGATCACGTTGAGATAGATTTCCAGGATGCGCCGCTTGCTCATGATCGTTTCGATCATGAGCGTGATCACCGCCTCCTGCGCCTTGCGCCACCACGACCGGTCGCTG
Source organism: Betaproteobacteria bacterium (assembly GCA_052386775.1). GTDB lineage: Bacteria > Pseudomonadota > Gammaproteobacteria > Burkholderiales > SG8-41 > DSOT01. Next base: position 11,427 of record JBQTJV010000087.1, on the reverse strand, counting down.
GAAAGAAAGAGGTTCTTGGCGAGCTGCTGGCTGATGGTCGACCCTCCCGAAACGACTTTGCCTTTTTGGACGTTTCGCTCATACGCCTTCTGGATCGCGTCCCAGTCAAAGCCCCCATGGTCCAGAAACTTCGCATCCTCGGCCGCGACGATGGCGCGCTTGAGGTGGACCGAGATGCGCTGGTAGGGCACCCATTCATGCTTCAGCGCAGCTTTGGGATTGCTGTCGCGCATCCGTTCGAGACGCTGCTCCATGAAGGCGGTCATCGCCGGATTGTTCCGGCTCCAGTACCCGACGTGGATCGCAAACCAGAATTGAACGAGCGTAACCGCAATCAGCGCCAGAAGCACGACTCGCCACACCCACCGCAGCGTCGTCTTCAGCATTTCACTTCTTCACATCCGGGTGCGCCTGAGCAGCGCGATAACCGGTGCCGTTTGCGGACGCACGCCGCGCCAGATGTAGAACGACTCCGCAGCCTGCTCGACCAGCATGCCGGTGCCGTCGAAGGCGCGTGCGCCATGCGCCTGCGCGAACGCCATGAACGGCGTGCTCCCGTATACCATGTCGTAGGCCACCGCATCCTTCGCAAAGCACTCGCCCGGGAGCGGCGGCATTTCGTTGCTGAGTCCCGCCGATGTCGCGTTGATGACGATATCGAAACGATGCCCGACCAGCGCAGCGTAATCGCAGGCGACCAGTCCTTGAGCCGCCGCCGTTGCGACATGCGCGAAATGCGCGACCAGCGCTTCCGCCTTCCGTACCGTGCGGTTTGCCACGACGATCTGATCCGGCCGTTCGCGCAGCAGCGGCTCGATCACGCCGTAACCCGCGCCTCCCGCGCCCATGAGCAGCACGCGGCGGCCTTCGACCGCGCACTCGAGGTTTTGCCTGATATCGCGCAGCAGTCCGATGCCATCGGTGTTGTGGCCGATGATGTCCTGCCCGCGAAAAAGCAGGGTGTTGACCGCTCCCGCACCCTGCGCATCGCCGATGCGGGCGGTCGAAAGCGTCCACGCCTCGTGCTTGTACGGCAGGGTGACATTCATGCCGCGGCCGCCGGAGTTGCGAAACTCGAGCACGGCGTCGCGCAGGCTGCCGGGCGCCGCCAGCACGGCGACGTAGGAAATGTCCTGCCCGGTCTGGCGGGCGAATTCGGCGTGGATGTAAGGAGACTTACTGTGCGCTACCGGGTTGCCGATCACCGCGTACTTGTCGGTCATGGGCGGTGCGCAACCTCACTCGGAGATCAACTGGTCGGAGCGGGTGAAAGTCCAGGTGCGCGTGATGCTCAGGATGTCAGTATCGAGTGCGATGTCATTCGGAAAAGGGGCGAAAGGCGCGGCGAGCCTCACGATGTGCAGCGCGGCTTCATCCAGCATCTTCCAGCCCGACGGCCGGTTGATCTCCACTTTTTCCAGCGCGCCATTGGCCTTGATCGACACCGTGACGACCAGACTGCCGTACGCCTTCTGCTCGCGTGCCGCCTGCGGATAGTTCAACTCTCCGATGCGCTCGATCTTGAGCCGCCAGTCCTCGATGTAGCGGGCGAAGCGGAATTCCTGGGTGCGCGCCCCGATGAACTTCCGCCGCGGTCGCTTCTGATAGCTGTCCCAGTCCCTGCTGATCTGCGCCTCCAGCCGGGCAATCTCGAGCCCGCGGTGCACGATCACGCTGGCATCCGGCGCAACCGGTGCCTCGCTCTGCGGTTCCGCGACGCGCGGCGGTGCAGTCTCTGCCTTGGGTTCCGCTGCAGGGCGCGTCATCATCTGCCGGGTGTCACGCTCCACCGGCTCCACGCGACGCGTGGCGGTTTTCATTTCTTCCGGCTTTTCCTGCTCGCGCACCGGGAACGGGCTCTTGGCCCGCCGCGCGGCGTCCGTGTTGCCCCCGCCGTCCAGATTGGCTTGCGCAAACGCATCCGGCTGAGGTGGCTTGGCGGTGGACTTCGCGTTGACGAGAACGACTTCGAGCGGTTGATTCAGGTCCGGCGGCGGCTTCTTCTCCGGCATCCGGAAGGTCACGAAGCCGATGATCAGAACATGCAGCATCAACGAGACCAGAAGCGCCCCTTCGATGCGGACCCGGATCGCGAGTGCGACGAATCGGCGATCGATCGCCGTGATGTGGCGCTCCAGTTCACTGATCCGTCTATCGAACTGGGCCGCCGCCGCGCTCCATGGCGCGTGCCGGGTGTGCTGCCCCCGCCGCGGAAGCGGCACGATCTTCCTGGCTGGCATCGCCTTCATGAGCGGCCATTCTACCGAAGGCACTCTGACCTGCCTAGAAAAGGTTTTGGCGGCTGAACTTGGGTTCGGGCCTTAAAGTGAAGTCCAAACACGATCCCGCCCAAGCGCCGCGACGTCACCGGGCCGGGGCATCGTGCGGCCCCCGGTAATCGCAGCGCAAAGTCAGTTCCAGAAGGTCGATTCCGGCCACGGCAAGGTCAACCGCTGCCGCAGGCTCGAGCGCGGGCAACGAAGGCACCCGCACCACCAGCGGCAATTCGTCGAGTCGCACCAGGTTTTCGCGCAGGACCCGTCCCGCCAGCACGTCGCGCTGCTCCTGCACGATCCAGCGCAAACACCAGTAGCGCTCCATGGTGCGCTGAAATTCGGCATAGGCCTCGTAGGTCAGCTCGAAATCCCGCATGGCTGAAAGCAGCGCTTCGTCGCCCGCTCGCAGCGGCGGCGTCTCCCCACGCGTCAGTGCCAGGATCTGTCGTTGATTGAGAAGATCGACGTAACGGCGGAGCGGTGAGCTCGCCCAGACGTACTGCTCGACGCCGAGACCTTCGTGACCCGCTGCCACGGTGCTCATGCGCACTTTGCCGTTGCCCTGCACGCGGTATATGCCCGCGGTACCGCTGACGGCGAGCTGGCGACCCCATTCCTGATTGGTGTATATCATCAGCTCCGAAACCAGCGTATCGATCGGCGTGCCGCGCAACCTCGGCACGATCGCTACACGGTCGTTGTCGACGCGAAAGCTGTACTCCGGACGCAGCGCCGTGTCGCGCTCTCCGCCGCGCCGCGCCGTAGCCAGCTTGTCAGCGAAGGACCACAGGGTCTTCAGTTCGCTCCCCTGGCTGCATTCGATGGTGTCCCCGGCAACCGTGAGCTGGTTGAAAACCGGCTCCAATATCTCGTGCCGCAGATTGGCGGCGATGTGAACGCACTCGAGGCGATTCACCGCACCGACCACTTCAAAATCAGCAGTGGTCTCGATGTAGAGCGAAAGCGCGGGACAGGTGCGCCCTTCCGCCAGCGTGTAGCGGCGGATCGCCTCTTCGGGCAGCATCGTCATCTTTCCGCCCGGGTAATACACGGTCGAAAGCCGCTCGCGCGCCCAGGCGTCGATGGTGGAGCCCGGAGTCACTCCGAGCGCCGGCACCGCGATGTGGACGCCGATTCTCCAGTTCCCGCCCGCGAGCGCCATCACCGAAAACGCATCGTCGATTTCGGTCGTCGTTTCATCATCGATGCTGAAAGCTGCCGCCTCGGCGCGGGGGAGTTCACCCGTCTCCGGAAGTGCCGGAACATTGTCGAAGCCGGCGCCGCGCGGAAAATACTCGAACAGAAAGCGCTTGAGATGGTAATCGTGCGGGGAAGGAATGGCGCCACAGCGCTCGAGCACGTGCGCCGGCCCGAGCTTGAGCGCGGCGCTCGCCTCCTCCAGCGCCTTCCACTCAATGGTATTCCGGTCGGGGCGATACAAGAGCTTGTCGAGCACCGGCGAATACTCGGGAGGGAGCTTCGATGACCGCAACTGTTCCACGTAGGAACGCTGGGTGAGCGCCTGCTGTCGCTTGCGCTCGATGCCGGCGAGCGCGGCCTTCAGTGCATTCTCCGGCGCAGCCTTGTAGCGGCCGCGGCCCTTCTTGTAGAAATACATCGGTGCGCCGTGCAGCCGCAGCAGCACGCCCGCCGATTCGGCCGCCTGCGGCGCGCGGCCGAAATACTCGCGTGCGAGCGTCTCGTACAAAAATTCCGGCTCGCCGCAGCACTGCCACAGGAAGTCGACGTCGATATCGCTCGCGATCTTTTGCGCGGCGTCCATGAAGCCGCCGATGGAGGCGGCGTCGAAGCGAAAAAGGACTGCGGCAGCCTTGACCTTCGAGCGCTTGCCGTGCGGCGCCTCGACCTGCAATGAAGTGTCGTTGTCCGCGAGGATCGTCCCGACCTTGAAGTCGCCTTCTTCTTCGTAGAAAACGTGTTGAGTCACAAAGGACGTGCCGGGCGCAGTATGGATGGAAGGGAGTGGCGGAAAATAAAGAAACCGCGCGAACGGCGGAGCACGTGCTCCGCGTCCGGCGCGGCGGCTATTATAGCGGGAACCCGGCCGCTGGCCCGGTTCCGGACGGATTCTAGCGGACGGTCTTGCGCACGATCACGATGTTGTCCAGCACGAGATTCTGCGACCAGATCCAGCGCGCACCTTCAAACAGCTCCGGATAGCGCGTATACGCCGGGTAATTCGTCACGCCGATCTCCTTGTCGGTGAATTCCCACGCTCGCGGCCAGTAACGGTCGTTAAAGCGCGGCGACATCCAGTTGGGCGGAATCGGATAGTGTACTGCGTAGCACTTTTCGCGGCAGTTGGGATTCGGGACAGTGGGATGCGCGCGTCCGGGAGAATGAGGCGTGTCGTGCACGTGCCCGCGCTCGACGACCTGTTTCGGATCGGCGAGCGGTCCGATGTAGAACGACTGCGCTTTCCACGTGCTGTCGGTCACCGTCCCATCGCTGAATTTGGCGACGATGCCGCCGTCACCCAGATACCAATCCTGGGTCTTGGGCGACCGCGGCATCGGGAATTCTTCCATGCCGGTGCCCATGCGTTCCTCCCAGTCCACGCCCATGATGGCGATGGTGTAGGGCCGCTTGACCTTGAATTTCACGATCGAGGAATTGAAAGGCGTGTACGGAATCGGATCCACCGATACGAGCTTGCCGTTCACGTACATTTCCCAGTAATTGTCCCCGGTGATGTAGCCTGTGATCACTTCGCCGTCGGGATCGATTTCGATCACCGGCACATTCGCCGTCGAAACCTCGGCGGAATTCTTCGGCAGCACCAGCGTGCACTCGTTGTAGAGATCAGCGTTCGGCGGGACTTTGCCCTTCTGCAGCGCGGTCGCCCCCGGGACGGTAATCACAGTGCCGTCGGTGGCCGTGATCTCCCAAACGGGACTCGCGCGGTAGTTCATTTTCGGATTCGGGTTCTGGCACTTGAAAAGCGTCTCCGCAATCATCTTGGTCGCGAGCCCCTGCGTCACGATGCGCTTGGGCGGCGTGGCATCTGCCGCATCGAGCTCCGGCCCTGTAACGGTTGTCTGGCAAGCGGCCGCGAGCAGCAACGTGCCGCACATCATGAATGACTGCATACGCATAAGACCCCTCCTTTGACTGCCCTGAACGAGAACCTGCGACGCGACACGGAAAAATGATGCGAGACCCGGGCTCAAAAAAATTTGATCCTAATCAAACTATCTGCAAAATCAATTGAAGATGGCATAAGTCATAGCCCCCGGCAAGCAAGTCAGCGCCCCGAGTTCATCGCGTCGCAATGGCGCAGTACCTCGTCCATATAGGCCGGGAAGTCGCTAAAGCCGTGGTCGCCGCCTTCCACGATGATCTGGGTGCAACCCCGATAGCGGGCGGTGACCATGCGGTAGTCGAGCACTTCATCGCCGGTTGCGGCGATCAGCAGATAGCGCTCAGGCGTCATGCGGTCGACTTCGAGCGCACGCAGCTCGTCGAGGTGCTGTGCCGTGAACGCGTACTGGGCTCCGGTGTAGAGATTGCGCTGGGGTCCGATATAGGAGGCGAGCAGATCGTAGGGCCGCACGGCGGGATTGATCAGCACCGCACGCAGGCGGTGTTCTCCGCCAGGTATGTCGCGTAATAACCGCCGAGAGAGCTGCCCACCAGCGCGGCGGGCGTGTGTCCCTGCCCCCCGATCAGCGCTTCGAGCTGGGCTACTGCGCGGCTCGGGCGAGGGTCCAGCTCGGGACAGCGGAATTCCGCGCTTCGTCCCAGCACCGCCAGCCGCTCGTGCAGCAGCCGGGCCTTGAAGGAGAGCGCAGAACTGTTGAAGCCGTGGATGTAGACGATCACCTTCGCGCGGCCACTCAGAGTGCCAAAGCACTCGCCAGTGCAAGCAGCATCAAATCGCCGCCGCGCGCCGCGACGAGCGAAAGCCCGAGCGGGCAGCCGTCGAGTCGCGCCACCGGCAGACTGATCTGCGGCAGGCGAGCCAGGCCCGCGATACAGAGCAGGCTCATCGCCCGGCCGCGAAAATCCTCGAGCTCCGCCGCAGGCGTATTGCGCAGCGGCGCGATGCCGGGCAGCGTCGGCAGCGCGAGCACCGCGTTACCCGCGAGCCGTTCCGCCATGCGGCGCGCGATCTCCTCGCGCCGGCTTTTGGCCGGCCCGACATCGCGCGCCGTAATCGTGGAAGCCCATTCGATGCGCTCTTTTATCCCCGGTCCCAGCTGCGGCTTGACGCGGCTGATCCACGTTCCGTGTTGTGCCCACACTTCCGCGCCCTGCAGCACCCGAAAGACCTGAAACCACTGCGGGAGCCCTTCCGGCGAGACGGTAACCCGCTGCCCCGGGCCGAGCTGTTCGTTCAACCGGTCGAGCGCGGGCTGCAGTGCCTTGCCGATCGCACTTCCGCACAACGCAAACGCGTCCTCGGCAACGAGCAGCCTGCCGGGCGAGGCGGCGCGTTCGTCCCCGAGCAGCACGCGTCCCACGCGCTCGAGCAAGCCGGCGTCGCGCGCGAACCACCCCGCCGTATCGAAGCTCGTCGCGAGCGGGCACGCGCCCTCCAGCGAGACGCGACCGTGCGTGGGCCGGATGCCGTAGAGACCGCAGTAACTTGCCGGCGCGCGCACCGACCCGCCGGTGTCGCTGCCGAGCGCGAAATCGCAGAGGCCGGCCGCCACCGCCGCCGCCGAACCGCTGGACGAGCCGCCGGGTATGCGGCCCGGCGCGTTGACGTTGACCGGCGTGCCGTAGTGCGCGTTCTCGCCGTTCAGGCTGTAGGTCAGCTCGTCGGTATGCGTCTTGCCGATCATGTCGGCGCCCGCATCGAGCAGGCGCTGCACCGCGGGAGCCGTACGCGCCGCAGCCGGATGGGTCGCAAACCACTCGGGACTGCCAAAGCCTGTTCGGTGACCCGCGATGTCATAGATGTCCTTGACCCCGAACGTCAGCCCCGAAAGCTTTCCATCGCTCGCGCCTTTCGCCGCGACGTGCGTGTGCCGGCAGAACGCGCCGATCTGATCGCGGTGCAGTATCGAATCCATGCTGTCTCTCCAATGTGCGGCGTCTCGCGCGCAGCCGTTAACCTAGCGCTCGGCGAGCGCCGCCATCAATTTCTGGTGTATGCCCCCGAAGCCGCCGTTGCTCATGATCAGCACATGATCGCCCGTGCGCAGCTCCGCCGTCAGGTCCTTCAGCAGCCGGTCGAGGTCGCTGCACACGCTCGCCCGGACGCCCAGCGGCGACAGTACGGCACCGGCATCCCAGGCGAGGCCCGCGCTGTAGCAGTAGATTCGATCGGCCGCAGCGAGACTGGAGGCAAGCTGCTCCTTCATGACGCCCGACTTCATGGTGTTCGATCGCGGCTCGAGCACGGCGACGATGCGCGCGCCATCGACTTTGGCACGCAGGCCGGCGAGCGTGGTTTGGATGGCGGTCGGATGGTGCGCGAAATCGTCGTAGACCGTGATGCCGCGCACCGTGCCTTTCACCTCCATGCGCCGTTTTACATTCCTGAAACCGGCGAGCGCTTCGATCGCGAGCGCGGGCGGCACCCCGACGTGGCGGGCCGCGGCGATGGCGGCGAGGGCGTTGAGGCGATTGTGCAATCCCATCAGATCCCAGTGCACGCGCCCCTGTACCACGCCACCCAGCGTGACCTCGAATGCGCCGCCTCGGTCCGGTTCAGCGATGTTCCATCGGTCGGCAGCGCCAAATCTTTCCACGTTCGTCCAGCAGCCGCGTTGGAGTACGCGCTCCAGATTGGCATCGCGCGCGTTGGAGACGATGAGCCCGCTGCGGGGCACGGTCCGCACCAGATGATGAAACTGGGTCTCGATGGCGGCGAGGTCGGGAAAAATATCGGCGTGATCGAACTCCAGATTGTTGAGAACGAGGGTGCGCGGCCGGTAATGCACGAACTTGGAACGCTTGTCGAAAAAAGCCGTGTCGTACTCGTCGGCCTCGATGACAAAAAAGCAAGGGGGCTCCTGCGCTGGACCAGGAGGCGATTGAGAGCGAGTCAGCCGCGCCGAAATTCCGAAATTCTCCGGCACGCCGCCGATCAGAAAGCCCGGTGCGAGACCGGCGTGCTCCAGAATCCACGCGAGCATGGAGGCAGTCGTGGTCTTGCCGTGTGTCCCGGCGACCGCAATCACCCATCTGTCCCACAGCACCTGCTCGGCAAGCCATTGCGGTCCCGAGATATACGGCAGTCCACGATCGAGTATTTCCTCCATCAGCGGATTGCCGCGGGTCACCACGTTGCCGATCACGAAGGCGTCCGGCGCCAGTTTGACCTGATCGGCGGCATAGCCCTCGATCGCCTCGATGCCGAGGGCCGCAAGCTGCGTGCTCATCGGCGGATAGACATTGGCATCGCAGCCCGTCACTCGGTGGCCTGCGGCATGCGCTATGGCGGCGATGCCGCCCATGAACGTTCCGCCGATGCCGAGGATATGTAGATGCATGCTTATCGCGCGCGCCAGAAAGCACAATTCTAACGGCAGACGCGCGGGGCCGACCTGCCTGTCCTTAAAATGGGAATACAGCTGCTAAAGCGGGATGTCGGCTAAAGCAGCCGACCGCGTGCCCGGCAGCGGTCGATTGCCCGCAGCGTGATAGGTGTAGACCAGCGAATACTTGGTGGACTCGGTGCGATTGTTGCTGGCCGCGTGAAACAGCCGGCAGTGAAAGAACAGCACGTCGCCGGGCTCCAGTTCGGCGGAGATTGCCGTACCGAGCAACGCCTGGTTTTCCGGGAGATCAGTCCGCAGAAATTTTTCAGCGTCCAGACGCCCGGCGGAAAAATCCATGCGGTGCGTTCCCGGCAGAAGCAGCAGGCAGCCGTTATCGCGGTGCTCCACGCCCAGCGCCAACCACACCGAAACGAGGTCCGGCCGCTCGAATGCCCAGTAGCGGATGTCCTGGTGCCAGCCGGTGAGGCTGCTATAGCGCGGACTTTTCGTCATGATGCAATTGTGGTGGGCCTGCGAAAGCTCGATGCTCGGACCAAGCAGCAACGCAAGGCGCTGTCGCAGCGCGTCCGCAGTCGCCCACTCGCGGAAGACGGCATCGCGCGCATAGGCCTGCAGCAACCGGCGCACGGTGCGCCCTCCGGGCGCATCGCGTGAGGCGGGCGCGCCGGGATAATGCAGATCCGCTTCGTACTCCAGCGGCGGCGTCTCGGCGTGAAGATACTCGCGTGCCCGGGAAAGCATGCGCTGCACCGCTGTCTCCGGCGCGAGCTTTCGGGCAATGAGATAGCCCTCGCTTTCGAAACGGGCAAGCTGCGACGGACTGAAGGCGCCGGAAGGCATACCGATCATCCCGTGCCGGCGCGGCGGCCGAAAAACACGCCATAAAAGACCAGGGACCCGACCGCGAGCGACAGGAAAGCGTAGACGGGATCGAGTTCGCGGGCCATGAAGATGGACTCGCCGGTCAGCGCCGAATCCTCGTAATTCGCGATCAGGGCGAGCATCAGGTTGTTGGCGGCGTGCAGCCCGATGGCGAGTTCGAGTCGCCCGTCGCGCAATGTGATCACCGCGAGCACGAATCCCATGATGTAGTAGCTCGCCGCCAGAAGCAGCGCGCCGTGCTGCATTTCGGGGTTCATGAGATGGGGCAGTGTGAAGACGAGCGCACTCACTGCGGCGACGGCGAGCGGCGGGCGGATACGCAATGACAGGGCCTGCATGACGTAGCCGCGAAAGACCAGTTCCTCGGTCGTCGTCTGGATCGGCGTCAGGACAACGGCAATGGCGGCAAACATGAAAAACTGCTCGGCATTGAAGCTCAGGTAATAACGGTCAGGGTACAGGTGATGCTCGACCGCCGCGGCGACCAGCCCGATGGCGCACCACACTGCGGCAGCCTGTCCTGCCCGTGTCCAGTTGAGTCGCTGTTCCGCGTTCACCAGCGTCATGACCGGCCGCCGGTGCAGGAACCGCATCGCGAGCGCCAGTCCCGCCAGCATCATCAGAATGCTGAAATTGACGGCGATGTAAAGACCGAGTTTGGAAGCGCCACCGCTCGTCAGGAGCCAGAAGTAAAAAACGTATCCCAGACCGAGCCAGCAGAACAGGATCAGCACTATGCCAGAGAAATAGCGCCACCCCTCGTTACGTCCCTGATGCACGAGCGCCAGATAACGGGCGGCGGGTGTTTCCATCGTGGACCCCGGGCGGTTAACGGCGGCCGGGATGCGGCGAGAGCTTACCTGGGCTCATAGGCCAGGTTCGAAGTGAGCCAGCGCTCCACCTCGGTCACCGCCATGGACTTGCGGCGCGCATAATCCTCGACCTGATCCCGCGCGATCTTGCCCACGGCAAAATAGCGCGATTCCGGGTGCGAAAAGTAAAACCCGCTCACCGAAGAGGCGGGATGCATGGCGTAGCTTTCCGTCATGCGGATGCCGACCCGCTCGCACTGGAGCATCTCGAAGAGCGGCCCCTTCTCGGTGTGGTCCGGACAGGCGGGATAGCCGGGCGCCGGCCGGATGCCCTGATAGCGCTCCGCGATGAGGTCGGCGTTGGTCAGCTCCTCGGCCGGCGCATACCCCCAGAGCTCGCGCCGGACCCGCTCGTGCAGGCGTTCCGCGAAGGCCTCGGCAAGACGGTCGGCCAGGGCCTTGGCCATGATCGCGCTGTAGTCGTCGTGGGCCGCGGCGAACTCGGCGACCATGCCGTCCTCGCCGTCCAGGCCGTGACCGGCCGTGACTGCGAATGCCCCGATGTGATCGGCCAGACTGCTCGAGACGGGTGCCACGAAGTCGGCCAGTGCGACGTTCGGGCGGCCATCCTGCTTGGCCATCTGCTGACGGAGCGTGCGGAACATGGCAAGCGGGTCACGCCGATCGTCGTCGCGCCAGACGACGATGTCATCGTCATCCGCGTTGGCCGGCCAGAAGCCGACGACCCCGGCCGCACGCAGTCGCTGGTCGGCGACGATCCGGTCGAGCAGCGCTCGCGCGTCGTGGTACAGGTCGCGGGCCGCCGCGCCGACCGTCGCGTCGTCGAGGATGGCCGGGTACGCGCCACGCAGCTCCCAGGTCGCGAAGAACGGCGTCCAGTCGATCCGCTCGACGAGCTCGGCTAGCGGGTAATCGTCGAACGTCCGGACGCCGAGGAACGTCGGCCGCGGCGGTATGACGGTC
>JBQTJV010000086.1:0-16250 GCA_052386775.1 Betaproteobacteria bacterium | reverse complement strand
TCCGCCTCGGCTTTGGCGCGCGCGGCCGCTTCCACATTGAGCTTGGCGACCAGCTCCGGCGAAGTGAAGTCGAGTTCGAGATCGCCGGTGGGCTCGACTTCCGGTGCGGCGGCCTTGGTGGCCGCCTCGGCGGGCGCCGAAAAGATCTTGATATAGCCGTCGGACTCGAGCTTGCCCAAGGCCTCGTGCAGCTTCTCTTCCTCGAGGTCCCGGTCCTTGGTGAGGATCTGGGCGACGGTGGACTTGCCGTCCACCAGCAGAAATACGCGGTTGAGGTCCCGTGTAAGCTTTCCCGTCTTGCTCCTGGTTTCCAGGACGCCCTTGGCGGTCTTGGTGTAGACGGTCAGCGGGTGCATGCAGGATTATTCTGGCATTTCACGAATGTAGGCAATCTTACCCGACAGCGTGTACTGGCGGAGCCTCCCCGGCGTCTCCGGCACTCGTTTGGTGCGATTGGCAACGTCTTCTGTCCCGTCCCGGTTATACCGGATCTTGCTTGCAGATTATAGTGTAAGAGTCCGTATTCTCCGCAGAAACGCGCGTAGCGGCACGCCGCTCACTGCACCGAGAGCACGATCTTGCCGGTGTGCTGGCTGGATTCCATCAGTGCGTGCGCCCGGGCCGCCTCGGCGAGCGGGAATGTATGGTGCGTGACCACACGGATTCGCCCCCTGGCGATTTCCGGCCACACCTTTTCTTCCAGCTCGCGCGCCGTTCTGGACTTGAACGCAAAGGGGCGCGTGCGCAAGGTCGATCCGGTGTAGGTCAGGCGCTTCAGCATCACCGGCATGAGATTGAGGTCGACTTTCGAGCCGAGCGGGAAGGCGAGCTGCACGATGCGCGCATCATGGCTGGCGGCCTTGAAATTGCGCTCTATGTTCGGGCCGCCGACGATGTCGAGGATGACGTTCGCCCCACCTTCGCCGCGAACGATTTCGACGAAATCCTCCTGCCGGTAATCGATTACGCGGTCCGCCCCGAGCTCGCGGCAGATCCGGCATCGCGCCTCGGGGCTGTCGGTGGCGATCACTCTGGCCCCGAACGCTTTGCCGAGCTGGATGGCCGTAGTGCCAATACCGCCGGCGCCGCCATGCACCAGAAAAATCTCCCCCGGCTTGAGGGTGACCCCCATGAAAATATTGCTCCACACCGTGAAGTAGGTTTCCGGCAGGCCAGCGGCATCATGCAACTCGACGCCGGCTGGAATGGGCAAACAGTGCTCCGCCGCCACGGCGCAATACTGTGCATAGCCACCGCCATTGGTCAGCGCGGTGACCCGCTCGCCGGTTCGCCAGCGCCTGACCTCCGACCCCGCCGCCACGATCTCCCCCGAGACTTCAAGACCCAGCAGATCGGAAGCGCCTGGCGGAGCCGGATAGAGACCCTTGCGCTGCATGAGATCCGGCCCGTTCACTCCGGCTGCGGCCACCTTGATCAATACTTCGGCCGGCCGGACCGGGGGCAGGGGGCGCTGCGCCAGTTCAAGAACTTCCGGGCCGCCGGGGCCGGTCATTTCAACGACGTTCATCGTCTCGGGCAGAGCACTGCTCATCGTCACCTCGATGTCATTGTGGGGTGGAACGCCTTACGGGTGAGACTCGCGGAACAGGCGTATGCGTTCCTTGAGTCCCGGCGCGCTGACCGAGGCGGTGAGCGCCGCCATGTCTTCGGCGCGGGTGTCGACCACGGTCTGGCAATGCAGGGCTGCAGCAGCGCCCGGGGTGAGCAGGTTCGATTCCGAGCGGGCGCGCGCGGCAAATGCCGGCCATTCCGATTGGGGGGCAACGTGCGTCAGAAAATGCATGGCGTGCGCTTCCTCGGCGCCGAAGGTGCGCGAGGTGGCAAGAATGCTGCGAGCGCCGTCTGCGCCGACCCGGTGCGCGAGCCGCCGGGTGCCGAGCACGACGCCGAAGCGCAAGCCGGGGAAGCGAAACGTCGTGGCGGGCGTCGCGACGCGGATGCCGCACGCGCACACCAGATCGGCACCGGCGCCGAATACCTTGCCCTGGGCAAAAGCCAGCGTCTCGAAAGGCGCATGGTAAACCTGCTGCAAAAGGGTCTCGATGCGCAGAAAGCGCAGGGCGAGATCTCCTTCGCTGTTCGCGTGGTAGTCGGTGAAATCGAATCCGGAACAGAAATGCGCGCCGGCACCTTCGATGATCATCAATCGGGTGCCGTCGGTATACGCATACTCCACCGCGTTGAGCAGCGCCTCGACCAGAGAAGCGGAGAGCGCGTTGGCCTTATGCGGCCGATTGATCGTCAGCGCTGTGAAATGGCCTTCATGTTTTCTGATGAGCTCGTCATTCATGTTGAACCTCGCGCCGCTGCCGGGTCCATGGGGCCGACCCCGATTTCCGCAAGTACCTCGTCAGTGTGTTCTCCCAGCGCGGGCGGATTGCGGTATACGCCCAGCCGCTTCCCGGCGATGCGCTGCGGGGAAAGCAGCGTCCTGGTGGCAACGCCGTTCGGGAGAGTGACGTCGTCAACCCACCCCATGTGCTCCACCTGCGGGTCGGCCAGCACTTCCGAATAGCGGTTGATCGGGGCGCACGGGACGCCGCACGCGTTGAAGATACCGAGCAGCGCTGCAGCATCGCGCTGGGCGAATTCGTGCTCGAGCGCTTCGCGTAACGCGTGCTGGTTGCGCGCGCGCAGGCTGGGCGAGGCAAAGCGCGGATCGCGCGCGAGATCGGGGCGCTGTATGGCCTCGCACGTCGCCTGCCACAATTTGTCCGTTCCGGCAGCCAGTGCGAAATAGCCGTCGCGGCAGCGGAATGCGGCGTAAGGGGCGTTCATCGGGTGCGCCGAGCCCAGAGCCACCGGATCGCGTCCGGTCCCGAACAGTTCGCTCGTCTGCAGGTGAGCGATTCCCAGCATCGCGCCCAGCATGGAAACGTCGATGTGATCGCCGGCGCCACCGCGGCGTACTTTGTACAGTTGCGCCACCACGGAGAACGCGGCATAGAGTCCGGCGGTGAAGTCGGCGATCGGAATGCCGCATTTGGCGGGACGCCCGCCGGGTTCGCCGGTGACGCTCATGACGCCGCTCATGGCCTGCACCGTCATGTCGAATCCGCCCTCGGCGGCGCGCGGCCCGCTCTGGCCGAAAGCGGACACCGAGCAGTAAACCAGTTCGGGCTTGGCCTTGCCGAGCGCAGGATGATCGAGTCCGAACTTCGCCATTACGCCGGGCCGGAAGTTTTCGATGACCACATCGGCCGCGAGCGCCAGCTTGCGCGCCGCGTCCCGCGCCGCCTCGTCCTTGAGATCGAGGACGATGGAGCGCTTGTTGCGGTTCACCGAGGCGAAGTACTGGCTGTACCCGCCCACCAGCGGCGGCCAATGCCGCATGAGGTCGCCGCCGTCCGGATGTTCCACCTTGATCACGTCGGCACCCATGTCGGCGAGAAGGCAGCCGCAGAACGGGCCCGCAAGGACCTGGCAGAACTCGATTACCCTCACGCCCGCGAGCGGCAGCATTGCGACTCAACTTTCCTGTGGGCGGATCAGCAGCAGTGCGAGGCCCTGCCGCGTATTAACTCCGCGTGTTCGAGCATATATACTAGGGTCTGTCCGCAGCCATGGGAAGCCGCGGGCGCACGGTCTCTCCAGGACCAAAATAAAAGTTTTGCAACACTATGGCACATCGTTTATGCGTTCGGGACGGCCAGCGCTACCTCAGTCCTCGCCTGGTCGTGTCGCGACTGGAGTCCGAATTTGCGTACGTGGAGGTCGACGAAGAAGATGGCCGGCGGCATGTGCGGGGCATCATCCGGCAGTTGCAGAAGATCAGCGACATGGGCCTCGTTCCCCTGGACAGGGCTTACGTCGAGCGGCTGAGAAAAGCCGAGCCCGGAGCGGTGTACGTCTACTTTGGCGACAATCCGAGCTCGGAAACCGCATGCCTCAGCACGGCTGTTATACCCGGGGAAGCGTTGTACTTCGTGTATTCGTCGCGGCACCATGCGGACGCGGCGTGGCCGCTGTTGCTGCGTTGCGCCGCCGTACTCGGCTACGAGATCATCGAGGCCTGATGCGCGCACCAGTACCGCATCCGGCGCAGGATTGCCGTTTCAACACAGGAATTTCCACCGGAGATCCGAATGCTGCCCCGACATGACCGTTACGATTATTCCCCGATCACCGAACGCAGCGACTACCAGTGGCCGGGCGGTGCGCGGCTCGCGTTCTGCATCACCACCAACATCGAGTGTTTCGCGTTCGGCAAGGGGCGCGGCCACGATAATGCGAAGCACGGGGAGCCGCAAACCCAGCGCAATTACGCGTGGCGGGATTACGGCAACCGCATCGGCATCTGGCGCCTTTTCGACTTGGCGGACGAGCTTGCCATGCCGCTTGCGCACAACACCAACAGCCTGCTCTACGACTACGCGCCGCAGATCTTCGAGCGCATCCGCAGCCGCGGCGATGAAATCGTCGGGCATGGCCGCACCAACAGCGAAAACCTCAACGACTTCCGCTGGGAGCGGGACGAGGCCCGCGTCATACAGGAGGTGACCGACACGTTCACCCGCAAGGAAGGGAAAAAGCCCAAGGGCTGGATGGGCGCGGGCGCTTACGAGAACGCGTGGACGCCCGACCTGCTCAAGGAGGCGGGCTATCTCTATGTCATGGACTGGCCGTGCGACGACCAGCCGATCTGGATGCGCACCCGCTCCGGCCCGCTGCTGTCGGTGCCCTATCCCGTCGAGCTCAACGACTCACCGCAGGTCATACACCGCCAGCACACCGGGCGCGAATTCTGCGACATGCTGGTGGATCAGTTCGAGGAAATGGTGGAGCAGAGTGCGAAGCATCCGCTGGTATGCAACCTCTCCATCCACCCTTACGTCTTCGGCTATCCATTCCGGCTGCGCCCGCTGCGCCAAGCGCTGAAACACTGCTTCGCGAGCAAGTTCATGGACCGCGTCTGGAAATGCAAGCCCGGCGACATCGCGGACTACTGCTGCACGCTCAAGCCGGGCATCATTCCGGGGAGTTGAGCGCCGACTCCACGGCACGAGCGATAGCCAGCAGTTTCGCGTCTTCCATCGCGGGGCAGAGAATCTGCAACCCGACGGGAAAGGCACTGCCAGGCAGCGGCAGCGACACGCCGCACTGATCGAAGACGTTGCCCGGCCGCGTATTGCGCAATGCGCGCCGGTTCCACGCGAGGGCGGCCTCGAGCGTCGCGTGGTCGGAAAGCGGGCCGGGTACGAGCGGGGCGGTGGGCGTAATCCACGCATCGCATGCCCGCACCGGGACGGAAACTTTGTCCCGGAGCGCCGACAGCTCGGCTTGCACGGCGCGCGAATCCGGCGGAGGGCGGTCGAGCACCGTGGAGAAGCGCGCTTTCGTCACGGGGTCGAATACGTCGAGATGACGCCGCACCCGGTCGCGGCCCAGAATCTCGATCAATTCGACCGGGACGATGCGGCCGAAGAGGGCTTCGAACTCGCGCGCTTCCGGCACTTCGATGGGCATGATCGTCGCGCCGCATTGCGCCAGGCGCTGCTGCGCCCGGTCGAGCGCGCGGGCCACTTCAGCGTCCAGATCGTCGTAAAAGATCGGTGTCGGAATGCCGAGGCGCAGACCGTGCAGATTGCGCTGGTCCGGGACAGCGTTGCCGCCGACGGCCTGCCAGACCGTGATCGCGTCGCTCGCAGTGGCGGTGAAAATGCCGGGGCTGTCGAGAGTCGGCGAAAGCGGAAAAATGCCTTCGAGCGAGAAAGCGCCCGCTGAAAATTTGTGGCCGAATACGCCGCACAGCGCTGCCGGCATGCGCACCGACCCGCCGGTGTCGGTTCCGAGCGCAAATGCGCATAGCCCCGCCGCCATCGCGACGGCCGATCCGCCGCTCGAGCCGCCGGGGGTGCGGTGGACCTCGGCATCGCATGGATTCCACGGCACCCGCTGTATGAAATTGATGCCGCCCAGTGCAAATTCGCTGGTCCACGTCTTGCCCAGGATGATGGCACCGGCACGCTTGAGCGTGCTGACGAAAGGGCCCTCGGCGCGCACGATGCCTGCGACGTCGAGGCGCGAACCGGCGGCGAGCGGCAGGCCGTCGACGCAGTAGAGGTCCTTCACCGCAACCGGCACGCCCATGAGCGGCCCGAGATCGGTGCCGGAACGCAGCAGGGCGTCGATGCGCCCGGCATCAGCCCGCGCCTGCTCGGCGGCGACGACCGTGTAGGCGCCGAGCTTGGAATCGAGCGCTACGATCCGCCGCAAATAGCTGTCCACCACCTCTGCGGCGCGGCGTTCGCCGCGCCGCAACTGCCCGCCGTACTCGGCGATCGTGACGCCGGCGAGAGGATTGTCGGGCAGCGCGCTCATGCGGACGGTCGCCGGCCGGCGAAGCGAACGGAGAGCGTATCGACCGGATCGAGCGAGTAGGCGATTTCCTCTCCGGGTTCGATCCACAGCGGCGGCACGATGGATCCCGTGATGATGATGTGGCCGGCGCGCAAGCGCTCGCCGCAGGCTGCCAGCGTGTCGGCGACGTGGCGGACGATATCGATCACTTCGCCGGTCATGGCTTGCATATCCGCTGTGCGCGCGACTTCGGTGCCGTTGCGGGCGATGCGTGCCAGCAGCCCGTCGAGGCGCCCGCCTGCACGCCCCGCGTCGCAGCGTCCGAGGATGATGTTGCGCTGGTAGATGTTGCCCGCAAGAATGGCCTCCACATCGTCGGGAGCGCGATCCACGTCAGCCAGTTCAATCGCGGGCCCGATGCCGGCTATCGCAGCAGCGGCAGTGGCGTGATCCGAGCCGCCGGGCAGATCGGTTTCCAGGTAGACCGCAATCTCCGGCTCGGCGACAGGTTTGTTCCAGCTCGCGGTGTCGATCGTCGCACCGGAATCGAGCAGCGCACGGTCGGTGAGAAAGCCGATGAGCGGCGCGGACAGCGCAAGGCGCGCCAGGGCCGCTGGCGCGCCGAATCCGACTTTCCAGCCGATGCACTTTTCTCCCGCAGCGGTCCTGGCGCGCTGCAATTCCCGCTGCGCGAGCATTCCGCGCGCCACGCGGGGGTCATCCAGGGCGTTTCTCACGTCGTCGACGCTTCAGTGCGTGCGGCCGCCCTCCACGGACTCATAGCCTGCTGCTTCCAGGGACCCCGCGCCGCTCCATCCCCATACCAGCACCACGTCCGCGTCGGAGATGTTCTTGAATCCGTGCCAGTGACCGCGCGGCGTGAACACGACATCACCCTCGCCGGACGGCCTTTCACCATCGTCCGTATACATCACGCCGTGTCCCTTGACGACGATCCAGAACTCATCGCAGTTGAAATGCCGGTGCCGGTCATGCTGCGCGCCGGGAGGCAGCACGGTCCAGCCCACGAGCAGCTTGTCGGAGTTCGCGGTCTTCTGGTCGATCAGGAACTGGACCTGCATGTTGACCCAGCCGTCCTTTTCCCTGAGTCCTCCCACCTTGGGGACGTCCTTGAGATTCGTCCGGAAAGGTTTGGGAACGGTGTACGCATCGGGTTTCATTTCGACAGTCCTCCGAGTCGGCGATAGACCTCGTGTGCGATCACGAAGTCGTGGTGATCGAGCCCCAGTCCGCGGCAGGCGTTCATCATTTCGTTCGCGGCTGCGGCGAGGGGGGTGGCGGCACCCGACTTGCGGGCGAGTTCCAGTACCAGCGTCATGTCCTTCTGTTGCAGCGTGACGTCGGCAAGCGGTGCCTTCGGCATTTTACCTTCGAGGATGAATGGACCGCGATAGCCCAGCACGGGCGACGCGACCACGCTGTTCAGCATGGCTTCCACCGCCACCTCGCGCGCAACGCCGCCTTTCTCCGCGAGCGCGATTCCTTCACCGAAGGCGATCACCTCGACCATCAGCACGAGATTGATCGCCAGTTTCATCTGTACCGCAAGTCCGCTCGCACCGATATAGCTCGCCTTGGCGCCGATATCTAGCAGTACGGGCCTGACGCGCTCGAAGGCAGCCCGGTCGCCGCCCACCATGATCGACGCCTTGCCCTGTGCCAGCGTGACCGGGCTGCCGGAGATCGGCGCATCCAGCATGGTAAGGCCCGCGTGGGCGAACTCGGAAGAAACGGCGCGGCTTGCGTCGGGCGCGATAGTACTCATGTCGAGATAGGTTCCATTGCGCGCAAGCCCGGCGATGACGCCGTCTGCACCGAGCGCCACGGCGCGCACGGCGGCCGCATCCGTCACGATCGAAAACACCACTTCCGATTGGCGCGCCAGCTCTCGCGGGCTTTCCGCCCAGCGCATTCCCGCGGCCAGCAGCGCTTCTGCTTTGCCACGCGAGCGATTCCAGCCGGTCACTTCATGCCCGGCGTTGATCAGACGCGGCACGATGCCCTGTCCCATGGCGCCGAGGCCGATAAACCCGATGTTCATTGCAATTCCTGCGGAGTTGAACGGACGAGAATTCTAGCCGAGGTCACGGACGGTCAGGGCGCGACTTCGGCGGCGAACGCGCCTTCCGGATCGAGGCGCGCCAGCGCTTCCGCTTCACGAGCGGTCATCGCGGCGGTGCGCGCGGCTGAACCCGCTTCAAATTCGAAGCCGGTGCGCTCTCTCACTTCGGCCAGCGTCACACCGGGACGCCACGATTCCAGCGCGAGACGTCCATCCCGGCGTTGAAATACGGCAATGGGCGTGACCAGCGTCGCAAGATTGCCGGCGGCGGTGACGAAGTCGAGGGTCCTCACCAGCGTGCGCGGCGTGTGCTCCGTCCGCCAGGTTGCGACTCGTCTTGCGGTCGGCATCATCACGGCTGCACCGCCGCCGCCGGGCAAGCGCACCTTGGGGTGGTCCCAGGGTCCGATGGTGGAGACGTTGGTGCGGCCTTCCGCGTCGATCTGCGCGCAGCCCAGAAATACGAGATCGATGCCGCCACGCGCGCACAAATCGTAAAAGTCTTCGTTGGCGAAAATAGCGGGCGAGCCGGTTACGATGGCGGGGTCGCTGCTCGAATGAGGTACCTTGCTCGGTTCAGGCTCCACGCCGCCCGCCACATTGATGTAGGTGTAGTGAAAGTCGTATGCGCGCTTGGCAAGCAGGCACGCGAGCATCGGCAGCGTTGAATTGACGCCGCTGAAGACGATTTCTCCCGGCCGGATCTGACGCGCCAGATTGATCACGAGGTACGAAAAGGGCGTCCAGTCTGCCGGCATGTCAGGAATGCCTGGCGCCGGTCCGCGCTTCCGGCGCGGCCGCGAGGTGCGCCTCCAGCACGCCGGGCGCGTCCTCCATGTAATGCTCCACCGCGGGATAGTCGATTTCGTAAAACGGATGCATGGAACCGGGCCATGCGCCCTGCGGCACGATGGCGACCGCTTCCACCATGAACCCCGGCACCAGCGTCAGTTCCGGCTGGGAGGCGAGCGTTGCGGTGGTCACCAGGCGTTCTGCGGTGACCAGCACGCGCTTGGCGGCGCGGGTCAGCGGATGGTCCCAGAACGGCGAGCCGAGCACGCGCGCGTTGCCGTGTTCGTCGACTTCGGTGGCGTGGATCACCGTAACCTCCGGCTGGATGGCCGGAATGACATAGACTTCGCGCCCGGAGCCGTACGGATCGGCAACCGCTTTCCAGCTATTGATGTGCGGAAGATCGCTGCCGTGAACTCCCGCGACCGGCTGAAACGGAATTCCATAAGCGGCTGCACGCAGCCCGGCCACCAGCGTCATTCAAGCATGCTCTTCGAGCGCGCTCGTCCGGGTTTCGATGGCCTTGCGATACCAGCGCGCGAGACCGAAGTTGCCTTCCATCGCCACGATGCCGGCCCTCACCTTGCGCACCGCGCCCGCCCGGCACAAGAGGTCGACGTCGTAGCCTGGCGAAGGCTTGATGATTTCGAGGCGGCGCCTGCGCTGGCGCACGAGCTCGCGCACGAACGCGAACGGACCGCGATGCAGGAATACCCCACCGATGCCGAGTGCAGTGCCGTCAGCGATGCGTCCGGCGAGCTGGGACAGTGTGCAAACCTTGGGTGACGGGGTGTTTTTCATCGCAGCGCTCCGGCGCGATCCGATGCGGGACACGATCATAGCATCAGGACTCGGTCGCACCGCGCCCCGGGCACAGCCGGTCTTAGAATTGCTGATAAACTGCCTGCGACCCTGCGATTGGCAAAAGATGACTGCACGATTCCTCAAGCTCGCGGTTGCGGGCGTTTTGTACGCGGCCGGGGCGGCATTGGTGCTCGCGAGCGAGCCCTATCCCAGCAAACCGGTGCGCATGATCGTCGCCGTTCCGCCGGGCGGCCCTGCCGACACGCTGGCGCGACTGGTCGGTCCGCGCTTGAGCGAAGCGCTGGGACAAACGGTGGTGATCGACAATCGACCCGGCGCAAACGGCATCATTGCCTACGAAATGGCGGCCCGCGCGGCACCCGATGGTTATACGTTCGTCCTCGTTGCCGCAGGCGTGGCCATCAATCCGAGCCTGTATCGCGAGGTGCGTTACGATCCGATCGCCGACTTCGCGCCCATCACGCACGGCATCTCGGTGCCCAATATCCTCGTGGTGCATCCGGGCGTTCCGGCACAGTCGGTGAAGGAGCTTGTGGTTCTGGCGAAAGCGCAGCAGGGCCGCTTCACGTTCGCCTCTGCGGGCAACGGCACGTCGGGACATCTTGCGCTGGAACTGTTCCGGCTTTCAGCCGGGATAAATGTGATCCATATTCCGTACAAGGGCGGCGGCCCCGCGCTTGCCGAGTTGCTGGGCGGGCAGGTGCAGGCGCTGTTCAGCATCGCTCTTGCGGCCACACCGCAGATGAAGGCAGGCAAACTTCGCGCGCTCGGCATCACGAGCGCCAGACGCTCGCCGGTGGCACCGGAGCTCGTGACCATCGCCGAAGCGGGATTTCCGGGATTCGAGGTGGTCGGTTGGTTCGGCTGGCTCGCGCCTGCCCGGGCGCCGCACGCGATCGTGAGTCGGCTCAACGCGGATATCGTGAAAGTCCTGAATGCACCCGACGTACGGGAGCGGCTGTTGAGCCAGAGCAGCGAGCCGGTGGGAAACAGTCCCGAAGCGTTTGCGTCGTTCATCAGGAGCGAGCATGAAAAATGGGCGCGCGTCGTGAAGCAAGCGGGGATTCGCCTGGAGTGACGATCCGCAGGCCGAAGACGTTTCACGTCAAACCCATCCGGTAACGCCCGAAGGAGAAAACCATGAGCAGCGCGAAGGGAATACGGCAGGTCGCCTACGTGGATACCGGAGCGAGCGGCGGCGGCTCGAGCCACGCGCACGCGGCGAGAACCGGCTTGGAAAGGCTGGCCTGGCACGATTGTGCCGGCGGCGGACAGATCGTCGTCGACGAAGGCATCGCCTACATCGGCAACATGCGCAATCCCCACGGCACGATGATCGTCGACGTTGCCGATCCCAAGCGCCCGAAGCACCTCGCCGAAATCGGGATGCCGGTCGGAACGCACTCGCACAAGGTGCGGGTGGCGAACGGCATCATGCTGACCAACCGCGAGGTGCTGGGCGAGCGGGCGGCGCGCGGCGAGACGCCGCCGGAGGGTTTTCAGGGCGGGCTGGGCATCTACGACGTATCTGCCCCGGCCAGGCCCAGGCTTATTACCAACTGGCAAACCACCGACAAGCCGGGGCCGAGTTACGCGCGCGGCGTGCATCGCTTCGATTTCGACGGGCGCTACGCCTACCTCTCGCCCACGTGCGAGGGCTATCTCGGCAACATCGTGATGATCCTCGACCTCAAGGATCCGGCGCGGCCCGAGGAAGTCGGGCGCTGGTGGATGCCGGGGCAGTGGACGGCCGGCGGCGAGCAGCCGTCGTGGAAGGGCGCGGCGCATAAATGCCATCATCCTTTGCGCTACGGCAACCGCCTTTACACCAGCTACTGGCACGGCGGGTTCGTGATCCTCGATATCGACGACATGACGAAGCCCAAACTGGTATCGCATCTCGACTGGAGCCCGCCTTTTCCATGGCCGACGCATACCTGCCTGCGCATTCCCTTCAGGATCGACAACCGCGACTTGATGGTGGTGTCGGACGAGGACGTCGTCCGGCTCGAGGGCTGTCCCCCGTATCCGTCAGCTTTCCTGTGGGTCGTCGATATCACCGACGAAAGGCATCCCATGCCGGTCTCGACCTACCAGCTCGACCATATCCCGCCGCAAGAGCAGCCGTACATGACGGGTTGCCACCAGCCGTGCGAAAAAGTCACCGGCACCGAGATCCCGGTCGCGTGGTTCGCGCACGGTCTGCGCATCGTCGACATTGCGCGCCCGCACGCACCGAAGGAAGTCGCTCATTTCCTGCCGGATCCGCCCGCCGGCTCGCCGCGCGTCCAGAGCAACGACGTGACGGTGGACGAGCGGGGATTGATCTATCTGCTCGACCGAGTGCGCGGGCTGCACATCCTGGAAAGGACGTAGCGCCCCGGCGCAAGGAGGACGAAATGGCATCGGGCGTATTCGACGACGCGCTGATCAAGCATCTCTGGAGCACCGACGAGATGCGGGCGATCTTCAGCGATCGCAACCGCGTGCAGAAATGGTACGACTACGAAGCGGCGCTGGCGCTCGAGCAGGGGGCGCTTGGCATCATTCCTGAAGCCGCGGCATGCGACATCGCGTCCCGGGCACATGTGGACAACGTCGACATCGAGCAGATTGCGGACGGCATCCGCCGCATCAAGCATCCATTGGTGCCCGCGCTGAAGGCGTTGCAATCGCTCTGTGCGCCGGAGCATGGCGAATACGTGCACTTCGGTCCGACGACGCAGGATGTTCTCGATACCGCGACCGTGCTGCAGATCAGGGACGCGCATGTCCTCTATCTGCGCGACATGAAGGCGATCGGCCGTGCGCTCTACCGCCTGGCGGAAACGCACAAAGCCACTCCGATGGTGGGCCGCTCCCACGGCGTGCAGGCGCTGCCCATCACTTTCGGACACAAGTGCGCGATCTGGCTGTCGGAGACGGGGCGCAATTACGAGCGGCTGAAACAGCTCGAGCCGCGCATGTTCGTGGGCGGCATGGTAGGCGCCGTTGGCACGCAGGCCTCTTATGGCCCGCAGGCGGCGGAACTCGAGCGACGCCTCATGAAGCGACTCGGGCTGAGGGTCGCGGACATCAATTGGCAGCCTGCCCGGGATCGCTTCGCTGAATACGCCTGCACCCTCGGCATTATCGGCGGCACGCTCGGCAAGATCGCCAACGAAATCGTGATCCTGGAACACAACGAGATCGACGAAATCGCCGAGCCGTTCACGGAAGGCAAGGTGGGGTCCTCGACGATGCCGCACAAGCGCAATCCGTCGACGTGCGAGGCAGCCGTCGCGGTCGGCCGGGCGCTGCGGTACAACGCGGCGTACATGCTGGAGTGCATGATCATCGAGCACGAACGCGACGGCTCGGCGTGGCGCAGCGAATGGAAGGCGCTGCCGGAATCCTGCCTGATGGCGGGCGGCCTGCTTACCATGATGAAGGCCGTCATCGAAGGTCTGAGCGTGAACGTGGTGAGGATGCGCGCCAATCTCGACCTGCTGGGCGGGTTTCTCCTCTCGGAGCGGGTAATGTTCGCGCTGGCGGGAAAAGTCGGCAAGCAGACCGCGCACGATCTGGTGTACGAGGCTTCCATGCGGGGCCTGGAACAGGGCATGACGTTCCACACGGCACTCATGAAGGATGCGCGCGTGCGCGCGGCGCTTTCCGATGCCGAGCTGCAGTCCGCGCTCGACCCGACGAGCTATGTCGGGCGGGCGCCCGAGATCGTTGCGCAGGTGCTAGCGGAAACGCGTGACAACGGCTGGTTGAGCTGATCGCGAGCTTTGCCAAACGAGGTAACCCGGAGGAGCAAGATGCTGAGAACGAGAGCCGGCTGGCTGACAGCCGTGGTGATGGCGATATCGTGTGCCCTTCCGGTGGCGGCACAGCCAGTGAAGAAAAGCGCCGGGGCACGGGACTATCCGTCCCGACCCGTCCGCTGGGTGGTGCCCTTTCCCCCAGGCGCATCGAACGACATCATCGCGCGCCTGATCGGACAAAAGCTTACGGATGCCTGGGGGCAGCAATTCGTCGTTGACAACCGGCCGGGAGCAGGCGGCTCGCTCGGCGCGGACACGGTGGCGAAGGCGAACCCCGATGGGTACACGCTGTTGCTGGCCAATCCCGGTCCCAACGTGAACAACCCGCTCATGCGCCGCGATACGCCGTATAAGATCGCGGATTTCACACCGATCGTCTTTATCGGCTACGCGCCGCTCATCATTGTGGCCAATCCAAAATTTCCGCCGAGCAATGCGCGCGAGCTGGTCGAATATGCCCGGGCCAACCCCGGGAAAGTGAACTGGGGATCATCCGGAAACGGCAGCAGCCTCCACATCGGGCTGGCGCTCTTCCAGGCGGCGACCGGTGTCAATGTGGTGCACGTGCCCTACAAAGGTGCGGCGCCGGCGCTGACCGATGTCGTGGGCGGTCAGATCAACCTCATGTACACCACCACCGTAACCGGGGAAGCGCATATCAAGTCGGGCCGGGTAAAGGTTCTGGCCAACGCCGGAAGCAAACGGCAGGCTGTGATCCCGAACGTGGCGACGCTGGCAGAGCAGGGCATCGGCAATGCCGAAGCCATCGTGTGGTTCGGTGCTGCTGCACCGGCCGGGACGCCGCGCGCCGTCATCGAAAAGCTCAATGCGGAGATCAACAAGGCGCTTGTCCAGCCGGACGTCAAAAGCCGTCTCAACCAACTCGGTCTCGAAGTAGGCGGTGGGACGCCGGAGGACTTTCAAGCATTCATCAAGAAGGAGGCAGGTCGTCTGGCGGGTCTGATCAAAGCGGGGGCGGTAAAAGCGGAATAGGCTGGCTCTGCCAAGGCTGGGCGGGATTCTTGCTGCGGCGCAATAAGCGGAAAAATGGTTGCCAGCGAATACCCATATTCTGTAAAGTGCCGTTTCAAAATACGGACTCAGGGAGGAGGACGCAGCTATTTGAGACCTTGCTTGCTGTACGAGGATCCACGTACGTACCGATGGCTTTAAACCTACCGCATGCAGCAGAAGAACAACTGTCCCGGCGTGGCAGCGCTGTCCCGCACCAGCCGCAGACCGCCGGGGAAGACCGATCGCACCAGGATCTCCGGGTGCACATCGCTTAACAGGAGAGAAACATCGTGCAGTTAAAAATCAAGAACCAGGAAGACTTCTGGGCCGGAATCATGTTCATGGGCTTCGGAATTCTGGCCATTGTCATTTCGCGGGACTACCCGTTAGGCTCGGCTATGCGCATGGGGCCCGGTTATTTTCCGACGGGCATCGGCGCGATCATGATTCTGCTCGGCGCCCTCATCGCCTTGCTGTCGTTCAAATTCGAAGGCCCAAAGATCCAGCCCTTCGCCTGGAAGCCAATGATCCTGCTGGCCATCGCGTTCAGCACGTTCGCCTGGGGCATCGATCACATCGGCTTTATTCCGTCGCTGGCCATAATGATCTTTCTGAGCGCGTTGGCCGGTCGCGAGTTCAGGCTGAAGGAAGTCGCCATTCTGGCGGTGATTCTGATTATCGGGTGCTGGGCCCTGTTCATCAAAGGCCTGGAGTTGCCGTTCCCGCTGTTCTGGTGGAGGTAACATGGAAGGCCTAGCCCAACTATTTCCCAATCTCGCGCTGGGGTTTGCGACAGCGGTCTCACTGCAGAACCTGACGTACTGCTTCATCGGGGTGTTCGTCGGCACGCTGGTGGGCGTGTTGCCCGGCATCGGGCCGCTGGCAGCGATCGCGATGCTGCTGCCGGCGACGTTCAATCTGCCGCCCGTCGGCGCGCTGATCATGCTGGCCGGCATCTACTACGGAACGCAGTATGGCGGTTCCACCACTTCGATTCTGGTGAACCTGCCGGGAGAATCCGCCTCGGTCGTGACGTGTATCGACGGGCATCAGATGGCCAAGAACGGGCGAGCCGGACCTGCGCTCGCCATTGCCGCCATCGGCTCGTTCTTCGCCGGCACGGTGGGCACCATACTGATCGCGCTGTTCGGCCCGCCGCTCGCAGAAATGGCCTTGAAATTCGGCGCGCCTGAATATTTCTCGCTGATGGTGATGGGCTTGAACGCCGCGTCCGTGCTCGCTTCCGGTTCGATGCTGAAATCGATCGCGATGATCTTCCTGGGCCTCATCTTCGGCATCATCGGCACCGTCGTGACCTCCGGCATGTCGCGCTTTCCCTTCGGCATGTCGGTGCTGGCGGACGGCATCAGCTTCGTCGTCGTTGCGATGGGGCTCTTCGGCATGGG
>JBQTJV010000085.1:0-8451 GCA_052386775.1 Betaproteobacteria bacterium | reverse complement strand
CCAGCGATCATCGCAACGACGCCGGGGCCTCCGCCCCGATACGGCACGTGGACCCACTTTACGCCAGTCATATATTGGAAAAGCTCAGCGGACAGGTGGACCGTACTTCCGCTCCCGGATGAGCCGTAGTTGATGTCGCCGGGGCGTTTTCTGGAAAGCGCGATCAGTTCTTTCACGTTCTTCACGGGCAGCGAAGGGTGCACCACCAGCAGGTTCTGCGATTCTGCAAGCAGCGTGATGAACGCGAAATCCTTGATGGAATCGAAATTGAGCTTGATCAGCGAGGGATTGGTGGCGTGACCGGGCCCGTTCAGCATGATGGTGTAGCCATCGGGCGCGGCTCGTGCCATCAACTCGGAGGCGATGGCCGTGTTGGCGCCGCCGCGGTTTTCAACCAGCACCTGTTGCCCGAGATACTCCGAAAGCTTGGGCGCCACGATCCGCGCCACGATATCGTTGGTGCCGCCGGGCGGGAAGCCCACCAGGAACCGGATCGGCTTGACCGGATAGTTCTGTGCCACGACGCCGGCGCTGCCTGCCAGCAAGCCCATACCGATCACCGCTGCAACCATGCGCTTCGTCGTCATGACGCACTCCTCCTCAGTCGTTGCGATCTCGGGTTGTGATACCGCCCGTTGTTCTGGCCCTGCCCGCGCTCGAAAGCAGGCCGGTACAAGAAGATATCACGCGTGCCGGAGTTGGTGTTCCCGGCAAAAGACGGCGAGGAGGGCGGCGCCGGGTAATTATCTGGGCGCGCGCGTCTTGGTCTTCGGTCCAAACCCTTCGAGGTAGAGCGGTCCGGTCATGGTGCCGTCCACCGCTTTTCCGATGATGCCTTGCGAGAGGTCCTTGATCGCAAGGAAGATCACGTCTTCGTCATCGGGGGCGGCGACGAGCGTGTGAGGCGCGTTGGCGGGAATGTAGATGAGGGTGCCGGCCGGGGCGACCACGCGCTTGCCGTTGACCGAGCCGACCAGGGTGCCGCGCACGACGTAGTTGAACTGCTCGTTCTTGTGGCTGTGCATGCGCGAGCCGGTGCCGCGCGGCTTGTGAATGTAGCCGATCAGCATGCGATCGCCTTCCACCACGCCGCCGTGCGAGGTCGAATAGCCGGTTCCCGCATCCACCTTTTTGAGTTGCGCGAGCCGGAAATGGTACTTGCCGTTTCCGCCTTTGATCGCTCCTGTTGTCTTCGTCCCGCCCTTTGATGCTCGCTTGCTTGCTGTGGCCATAGCCCTTCTCCTGCCGCTTGCGGCGCGGCTTACAGGTAATCGATGATCTTCCAGTCGCCCGCCCTGGCGTTCACCACGCTCTTGTTCATGCCGGGGCGACGGTCGGCATAGACGCGGCCTTCCTTCATCACGAGTTGGATCTTCTCCTTTTTCTGCAGGCACGCGATGTCTTTGAGCGGGTCGCCGTCCACCGCCACGATATCGGCGAGCTTGCCGGCCTCGAGTGTCCCCAGGTCGTTGCCGCGCTTGATCGCCTGCGCGGCGTTGCGCGTCGCCGTGAGGATCGCGTCCATCGGCTTCATGCCGAGCTGGACGTAAATCTCCAGTTCGGCGCCGTTGCTGCCCATGTCGGGCTCGAACCCCATGTCGGTGCCCATCGCGATGTTGACGCCGGCCTTGTACATCTTCTGGAACGTTTCGAAGCAATGCGGCTGCAGGAACTTCATCTTGCGCAAGACGAATTCCGCGGTGCCGTGCTCGCGCCGGAGCTGAATCGCGTGATCCGTGCGGTGGGAGAGCGTCGGCGTGACCGGAGTGCCCGCCTCGGCGATGAGGTCGATCGTCTCGTCGTCGTTGAACACCATGTGCTCGATGGTATCGGCGCCGGCTTTGAGCGCCATGCGCTGCGCCTGGGTCGTGAAGCAGTGCACCGCCGCGGTCTTGTGGAAGGCGTGCGCCTCGTCCACGATCGCGTCGAGTTCTTCCTGTGTCATGTTGCGGATGTCGGGCTCTTCCTTGTCGGTACCGCCGCCGCCCGAGGCGCAGGTCTTGATGACATCGCAGCCGGCCAACAGGTTGGTGCGCGCCAGCTTCCGCAGCTCCCACGGACCGTCCGCGGTGTTGAAGCCGAAGCGCGGCATCGCGCGCGGCTGAATCAAGTCCAGGTGCGACCCGGTGATGGTGGTGAAGCCGCCGATCAGCATGCGCGGGCCTTCCATGATGCCGGCGTCGATGGCGTCGCGCACCGCGCACAGCTCGTTGGTCAGCAATCCGCGGTTGGAATTCATGCCGAGATCGCGCAGGGTGGTGAAGCCCATGTCAAAACAGAGCTGCGCGTGGAACAGCGCGTACATCTGCTGCAGGTGCGGCATGATCTCGAACTGCGCGACGCGGTGATTGTGAAACGTCATGCAGTTGAACATCGAGGTGTGGATGTGGAGATCCATCATCCCCGGCATGAGCGTGCAACGTCCGGCGTCGATCACCGTCGCGTTGCGCGGAATCTTCACGTTGTCCCGCGTGCCCACCTGCTTGATTCGGCGGCCCTGCACGGCAATCACCGAATCCTTTACCGGCTTGCCGCCGTTGCCGTCGATGAGCGCGCCGCCCTTGATGTACGTGACTGCGCCCTTCTCTTCCGGCGCCTGCATGCCTTGCATAAGTGACTCCGCGTGAACTCGAGGTGTGCCGCCGCCTTCGATTTGGAATGCAAGCGTTTGCAGCGGAACCCGAACGCTAATTAATCCCGCCTTTCATGTCAAGGCGAGCGGTCAGCGAAAACCCTTCGCGGCCTCCAGGAATTCGGCGTACGCCTTGGGGTCGAGCGTGGCGGAGGTTCGGTGCGCATCCGGACGCAGGCCGAGCGTGGGCAGCGTGCGCTCTATTTCTTCGCGCGTCATGTCGCGCGTGATGAACACCAGACGCGAACGCCGATCTTCATCCGGCCAGCGCGCGAGCGCAATGGGCTCGTGAATCAGCGTCTGCACGGCGTGGATCGCGACCGGCATTCCCTCGACGTTCAGCAGGCCCTTCACGCGCAACAGCCTGGTGCCGCGCAGCGCAGCCAGCATGTTGAGCCACATCTCCAGTCCCGCGGCGCTCACCGGAGCTTCATGGTACACGCAAAACGCGCGAATACGATCATCGTGCCGGTTCACGTCGTGCGCGTGGCGACGCAGGCGGTCCTCGACTCGGACGAATTGCGCCTCGCCCAGCCACCGTCGCACGGCGTTCGCATCGTCGCGATCGAGCCCGGCACCAAAGAGCTGGTCCGGTTCGGCTGCACCGTGCACGGATGTTGCCTCGTGTGCGCCGGGATTCACGCGCGCAAGCCGCTCCCGTAACGCCTCTATCGCTTCCGTGGCCGCCAGATCGGTCTTGGTGAGGAGCAGCCGATCGGCCACCGCGACCTGTTTGACCGATTCCGGATGCGCATCGAGTTGCTGCGCGCCGTTCACCGCGTCCACCAATGTGACGACGCTGTCGAGCGCGAAAAGCGGCGCAAGTTCGGGATCGGTAATCAGCGTCTGGAGTATCGGCACCGGGTCCGCAAGCCCGGTCGTCTCCACGAGGACCCGATCGAAGCCCGGCACGGCGCCGTCCCGGCGCTTGCGATACAGGTCGGCGAGCGTCTCGACGAGATCGCCGCGCACGGTGCAGCACAGGCAGCCGCTGGAGAGCAGCACCGTGTTTTCGCTCGGCGTGGCGATCAGCAGGTGATCGAGTCCGATTTCGCCGAATTCATTGATGATGACCGCTGCGCCCGCCATCTCCGGGCGCTGGAGCAGGCGGTTGAGCAGCGTGGTTTTACCGCTGCCCAGAAAACCGGTGATGATGGCTACCGGCGTACGGGGGTTCGTATCGCTCAAGACGCCCCTACTGCCCGGAGTCCACGATGAAGGTTTCAGTGCAGGCTAACTTTCGAAGAAAAGTTATGCCGGAACTAAAACCGGTGATGGCGACCGGCGTGCGCAAACGGTTACGCCGCGAGCGCCTGCTTTTCGTCGTCCGCCGTATGGCGGCCCAGGCACGCCAGGCTGTTCATGCGTGCGCGGTGCAGCAGCGCGGCCTGCGCCGCGGCGACGTTGCCCGCCGCGCCTTTCCAGGCCTTGAGCGAAGGCTGTTGCAATGCACGGCCGTAGGAGAAGGACAGCGGCCACGGCAGCCTGCCGGCAAAGATACGGTTCATGGCGTTCAAGTGCTGCGTGGCGACCTCATCGCTCTGCCCGCCGGAGAGGAAGACGATGCCGGCAACCGCCGCCGGCACGGTGCGCTTCAGGATACGGACCGTGCGTTCCGCGACCTCGTCGACACCCGCCTGGCTGAGGCAGCTCTTGCCGGAAATCACCATGCTCGGCTTCAGTACCGAGTGCTCGAGGGTCACCCGGTTGGCATAGAGCTCGTCGTACACCGCGTTGAGCGTCCACTCCGTGACTTCCTCGCAGCGGTCGATGGTGTGATCGCCGTCCATCAGCACTTCGGGCTCGACGATGGGCACCAGCCCCGCTGCCTGGCAGATCGCGGCGTAGCGTCCCAGCGCGTGCGCGTTGGCGTTGATGCAGGTCGCCGTGGGGATGCCCGCGCCGATCGTGATGACCGCGCGCCACTTCGCAAACCGCGCGCCCATCTTCACGTACTCGGCGCAGCGCTTGGGCAGGTTGTCGAGTCCCTCGGTGACCGTCTCGCCGGGACACAGGGCCAGCGGCTTGGCGCCGGTGTCGACCTTGATGCCGGGGATGATGCCGTTGCGGGAGAGCAGGTCGACGAACGGCGTGCCGTCCGACGACTTCTGGCGGATGGTCTCATCGTAGAGGATCACCCCGCTGATGTACTGCCCGAGCCCGCGCGCGCTGAACAGCATGTCGCGGTACGCCCGGCGGTTCTCCTCGGTACTCTCCACTTTGATGCTGACGAAGCGCTTTTCAATAGTGCCGGTGCTTTCGTCGGCTGCCAGTATGCCTTTGCCCGGGGCGACCATCGCCTGGGCCACGGTGGCGAGATCATGTGCTGACATAGAGCCTCCTGCTTGCTGGGACTGAACGTGGACGCTAAGCGGTGAACCGTTATTTTACTACGACCGCATCGCGGGCCCGACGCCCCGTTCGGCTCATGCTTAAGCGGTGCTCAGGCGTGTCGGTGTTCGCCGACTTTCACGATCTTGAGGGTATTGGTGCCGCCCGCCTTGCCGTAGGGCTCGCCGATGGTGAGCACGATGTAGTCTCCGTTGTGGACCGCGCCGCGCGCGAGGAGTTCGTCCTCCGCCATGTGCAGCG
This sequence comes from Betaproteobacteria bacterium, assembly GCA_052386775.1. Lineage (GTDB taxonomy): Bacteria > Pseudomonadota > Gammaproteobacteria > Burkholderiales > SG8-41 > DSOT01. The sequence goes on along the minus strand of JBQTJV010000085.1, from coordinate 3,227 downwards.
ACCGCTCCGCGTCGCGCACGCCCTTGAACTTGATCGGGTGCACACCGCGGAACAGCGTCACCCGCCGCCGCGTCTCGGGTACGGCGCTCATCGCGTAGATCGGCACCATGGCGTGCATGCGCGACATGAGCAGCACGGTTTTCCCGCTTTGCGTCATGGCGGCGACGGCTTTGATGTCGAGATTGCTCGCGGTGAATGCAGTGGCCCGTGCGATCGCTTCCTCGACCTCGGCCGGCCCGCTCGCGTTGCGGCGCTCGGAGCTGAAGGTGTCTTCCTTCTCCGCCTCGAGGCACACCCGCGCCATTGCGGCAACCGTTTCAGCGGGGTACTGACCGGCAGCCGTTTCAGCAGACAGCATGACCGCGTCGGTGCCGTCCAGAACGGCGTTCGCGACGTCGGAGACCTCCGCGCGCGTCGGAATCGGGTTGTTGATCATCGATTCCATCATCTGCGTGGCGGTGATCGTTACCTTGTTCTTTTCGCGCGCCATGCGGATCATGCGTTTCTGCAGCGCCGGCACCGCGGCGTCGCCCACTTCGACGGCGAGATCGCCGCGCGCCACCATGATCGCATCCGACGCCTCGAGGATTTCGTCCAGCGCCGGCACCGCCTCGGCGCGCTCGATCTTCGCCACCATCAGCGCCCGCCCGCCCGCCTTCTCCATGAGATCGCGCGCCCACTGGATGTCGGCGCCGGAGCGCGGGAACGACACGCCGAGAAAGTCGGCCTTGAGCTGCGCGGCGGTCTTGATGTCCTGCATGTCCTTTTCGGTCAGCGCCGGGGCGGTAAGTCCGCCGCCTTTGCGGTTGATGCCCTTGTTGTTCGACAGGACTCCCCCCTGCTCGACCACGCAGGTGATGCGCGGACCGCGGACCGATGAGACCCCCAGCACGATGCGCCCGTCATCGAGCAGCAGCGTGTCGCCCGGCCGCACATCGTTCGGCAGATTCCTGTAGTCGAGGCCGACATGCTGGTGATCACCCATTTCGCACTCGGCGTCGAGCACGAATTTTTCACCTGCCACGAGCGTGATTTTCCCCTCCCGGAAACGGCCGATGCGGATTTTGGGGCCTTGGAGATCGACCAGCACGCCCACCGCGCGCCCGACCTTGCGCGCCAGCGAGCGCACCAGTTCCACCTGGCGCCTGTGTTCGGCGGCGTTGCCATGCGAAAAATTGACGCGCACGACGTCGAGCCCGGCCTCGATCATGCGCGTGAGCACACCGGGCTCGCTCGAGGCGGGGCCCAGCGTTGCGACGATTTTGGTGCGACGGAGCAAGATGGGCGTAAAGCCGAGGCGTGTGGAAAAAGTCGGCACAGTCTAGCCGCTGTGCCTCGCAAACTCAATTCGCGGCGGCGCTCGCGCGCACGCGGTCAGCTTCCCCGCTGCTCGAGGATCTCGATGGCCGGGAGGGTTTTGCCCTCCAGGAACTCCAGGAAAGCACCGCCGCCGGTCGAGATATACGACAGTTTGTCGCCGATCCGGTACTTCGCAATGGCGGCCAGGGTGTCGCCGCCGCCCGCAAGCGAGAACGCCTTCGACTCTGCAATCGCGCGCGCCAGTACTTTGGTGCCTTCGCCGAACTGATCGTGTTCGAACACGCCGACCGGGCCGTTCCACACGATGGTGCCGGCACGGGAGAGCATGTCTGCGATGGCGCCGGCCGTGTCGGGACCGATGTCCAGAATGAGGTCGTCGTCGGCCACCGCGTCCGCTGCCTTGATCTCGGCGCGTGCGGTGGCCGCGAGCTCCTTGGCGCAAACCACATCGGACGGGACGGGCACGGTGCCGCCCCTGGCCTTGATGCCGTCCATGATGCGGCGGGCCTTGCCGACCAGATCCGGCTCGGCCAGCGACTTGCCTATCTTCGCGCCGGCCGCCAGCAGGAACGTATTCGCGATCCCTCCGCCGACGACAAGCTGATCGACCTTCTCGGCGAGCGCGGCAAGAATCGAGAGCTTGGTCGAGACTTTGGCGCCGCCCACGATCGCAACCAGCGGTCGCGCCGGCTTTTCGAGCGCGCGCGACAGCGCGTCGATCTCGGCAGCCATGAGCGGGCCGGCGCAGGCTACCGGCGCATATTTCGCGATCCCATGCGTAGTAGCTTCAGCCCGGTGGGCGGTACCGAAGGCGTCGTTCACATAGACGTCGCAAAGCGCGGCCATCTTCCGCGCGAGTCCGTCGTCGTTTTTCTTCTCGCCCCTGTTGAAGCGGCAGTTCTCGAGCAATATCGCCGAACCCGGTTCGACGCTGACCCCGTCGAGCCAGTCCTTCCTGAGCGGCACTTCCCGCTTCAGCAGCGCTGACAGATGACGGGCGACCGGTGCGAGCGAGTCGGCTACGCTCGGCTCGCCTTCCTTCGGGCGGCCCAGATGCGAAGTCAACATGACGCGCGCGCGCTGGGACAGCGCATGCCTGATGCCGGGAAGGGCGGCGCGGATGCGCGTGTCGTCGCTCACGGCGCCGTCCTTGAGCGGGACGTTGAAATCGACGCGGATAAAGACGCGCTTGTCGCGCAAATCCAGGTCGGTCATTTTGAGGATGGGCATGATGACTCCATACTTACCGCGTCAACCCAGGCACCGACGACACCTATGCGTCATGCCATTGAGGCAGGCCCGCCGGCCCTTCCGCTCCAGAATCCCCATTCACTGTGACTTCGGCCGCTCGCATGCGCGACCTTAACTCGCAACTATCGTGCGTTCATCAAGGCAACTGTGGCGTCGAGCATCCGGTTACTGAATCCCCATTCGTTGTCATACCAGGCGAGGGCCTTGACGAGCGTGCCGCCGGTGACCTTGGTGAGCGTGGCGTCGAAAATGCTCGAAGCCGGGTTGTGATTGAAATCGACGGAGACCAGCGGCCCGGTGCTGTACTGCAGCACGCCTTCGAGCTCACCCGCCGCGGCGGATTTCATGACGGCGTTGACTTCCTCCACACTGGTGGCGCGCGCCGCGGTGAACGTCAAGTCGACGATCGAGACGTTGATCGTCGGCACGCGGATCGCGAATCCGTCCAGCTTTCCGTTGAGTTGCGGCAACACCAGACCGACCGCCGCCGCCGCGCCGGTCTTGGTCGGAATCATCGACATCGTCGCGGGGCGGGCGCGCCGCCAAAAAAAAACTTATAAGTCGTAAACAAAAACGTGGGTGGTATAGTCGGGGAAGTTGGTGATCAATCCAAGGAAGAAGACGCTACTAACGATCAGCGGCAGGGACCAAGGGGC
>JBQTJV010000084.1:0-1820 GCA_052386775.1 Betaproteobacteria bacterium | reverse complement strand
ATCGCATCACGCTCTTGCGCGATGCCGACGGCGACGGGGTCGCGGAGGTGCGGTCGGTATTCCTGCAAGACCTGTACTCGCCGTTCGGCATGGCACTCGTCGGCAGCGAGCTATATGTGGCCAATTGCGACGCGGTTTTGCGCTTTCCGTACAAAGAAGGCACCACGCGGATCGATGCGCCGGGCGTCAAGGTGACGGATCTTCCGGGTGCGCCCAATCACCATTGGACCAAGAGCCTCATTGCGAGCCGCGACGGTACCAAGCTCTATATCACCGTCGGTTCGAACAGCAATGCCGCTGAAAAAGGCATGGCGATCGAGGAAGGCCGCGCCGCGATCTGGGAACTCGATTTGAAAAGCGGAAAGAAAAGCATCTACGCGAGCGGATTGCGCAATCCGAACGGCATGGCATGGGAACCCGTAACCGGCGCGCTGTGGACGGTCGTGAACGAGCGCGACGAAATCGGCAGCGATCTCGTGCCCGACTATCTCACGTCGGTGAAGGCGGGCGCGTTCTACGGCTGGCCGTACAGTTATTTCGGCCAGCACGTCGATGAACGCGTGCAGCCGCCGCGGCCCGATCTGGTCGCAAAAGCGGTGAAGCCTGATTACGCGCTGGGCACCCACGTCGCACCGCTCGGCCTGGTGCATTCACAAGGCACCACCTTGCCCGCGCCATTCGCAGAGGGCATGTTCATCGGCAAGCACGGTTCGTGGAACCGCAGGCCGAAGAGCGGCTACAACGTCGTCTTCGTCCGCTTCCGGGATGGCAAGCCGCACGGCGACCCGATCGAGGTACTGGGCGGTTTCCTCAGCCCTGAGGGGGAAGCTTACGGGCGGCCCGTCGGCGTTGCGCTGGACCGGCGCGGTGCGCTGCTCGTGGCCGACGACGTCGGCAACGCGGTCTGGCGCGTCACCTCTGCCGGCACGGAATAAAGTATCGTCTTGCCGGCGGACGCCGGCATCCAGAGCAAGCCTCGGCACTAATTTATGGACACCGGCTTTCGCCGGGGAGACGGACTATTTCAACCGCGCGTCGAAATAGTTCATGATCAGATCGAACGCTTCGCGCTGCACCGCGTCCGGCTTGAACGAGCCGTCGGGCTGGACGTAGATGTAGGGAAATCCGTGGTCGGGATGATCGAAGCTCGCCCACGCCGAATCCTTGCCCGCCTCCAGCATCCACTCGTGCGCGAGCTTGAAAATCCCCTGCAGGTGGTCCTTCTCGCGGCCGATGTGCAGGATCGGGGTTTGTATCGGCCGTATCCGCTCCATCGCGACCGCCTTGTCGGTATTCTTGCGCACCACCTCGATGTCGTTGTACTGGATCTCATCGTCCTTCCTCGGCGCGGTCGGGCCGGTGTTCACGCCCAGGAATTCGTGTGACGCGCCTTCGATCGCGACGCCGCACGCGAATGAAACCTGTGCGGCGGCCTTCAGGATCATCTCGCCGCTGTGACTGACGCCCATCGCGCCGATCCGGTCCGGATCGACGTACTGCAGCGTACGCAGATAATTCAGGATGGCAATGAAGTCGTCGGAATCGAGCGACGGCGCAGACTTGAGCGTGCGGTTGTCGCCGCCGCTGATATCGTCGGGCAGGTTGACCACCGCGCTGCTCGTCTCGTAGAGATGCGGGATCTCGTTGCGGTAATTGACGTAAACGACGACGTAGCCGCGCTCGATCATCTCGTCCTGCATCACGGCGAGCCGCGCGACCTCGCGTTCGACGTGCTGATAGCCGCCGCGCCCGTCGCCGCGCCCCATGGTGATCGCGGGAAACGGACCGGGACCCGCGGGCTTGCGCACCGAGATCGGCAC
>JBQTJV010000083.1:0-10176 GCA_052386775.1 Betaproteobacteria bacterium | reverse complement strand
GCGGTGAGGTATTCGTACTTGACATGGGCGATCCGGTTCGTCTCTTCGATCTGGCACAGTAAATGATCCGGCTTTCTGGTTTCAGCGAGAACGACGTTCGCATCATCTACACCGGGTTGCGTCCCGGAGAGAAGCTTTACGAAGAGCCACTCGCCGCCGACGAGAACTCGCTCCCCACCCCGCATCCCAAGTTGCGTATCGCCAGGGCGCGCCAGGAAGATGGCGCGTGGCTCACCGAACTCGCGAAATGGCTGCATCGCAGCGACATGCCCGGGGACGAAACGGTGAAGGCACAGCTCCGGCAGTGGGTACGCGACTACACGTCGTGAGCGCAAGCACCAGGGCATCGATCAGCAGCGGCGCCGCAGCGATGTCCCGGCAAGCGGACCGCATCGCGCAGTTCAGCGCCGTGGGACTCGGCTTTTCGGTACCGCTCACCATCGCGCTCAACAACATCCTGCTCGGACTGACGCTGCTCGGCTGGCTGCTCGGCAGCGGACTTCATGACCGCTTGCGCGCATTCACGCATCCCGGTGCCGTACCGACCGTGGCCTTATTTGGACTGCTCGCCGCCGGCGCTCTCTATGCGGAGCCGGACACAGCGCAGAGTATGTTGCACGTCAAAAAATATCTGGATTTGATTTTGATTCCGATCTTTTTGCACCTTTTTCGCGATGCGGCGGTACGCCGCCACGCCGTCATCGCCTTCGCGTCCTCGATGGCAGGGGTGCTGCTCGCCTCTTTCATGATCAAAGGCGGCCTCATTCCGGAGCTGCCGTTTCTCCAGGGTAATGCCGAGAATCCGGTAGTGTTCAAGCATCATCTGACGCATAACATACTGATGGCCTTCGGAGTGTTCCTGTTCGCGTGGCTGGCGCTGGAGGCGCGAAGTGCGGGCAGCCGCGCCATCTGGAGCGCGCTTGCGCTGCTGGCGCTCGTCAACGTGACGCTGATGGTGCACGGAGCGAGCGGGTATCTGGTTTTGATCGGGTTGATGGTGTTTCTTGCCAGCCGGCGTGCCCATTGGCTTGCGCTTGCCATGGCCGGCGTGACGGTGCTGTTCATAGCCGGCGCGCTCGTGGTGGGTAATAATCCGCTCGAACAGCGCGCCCGCAGGATAGCCAGCGAATTCCAGGCGTGGGAGACGGACAAGCCCGCGCAGTCTTCTGTCGGACTGCGTCTTGAGTTCTATGGCACAACCCTGGGACTCATCACCGACCACCCGCTGATCGGCGTCGGCACTGGCGGCTTCGCCTCCGCCTACGCCGAAAAAGTAAAGGACACCGGCAAGGTCGCCACCCAGAACCCGCACAACGAGTTTCTCCTCATGTGGGCGCAACTGGGCATCGCCGGGCTCGCGGCGCTCATCTGGATGTTCGCGCGCCAGTGGCGACTCGCCGCCCAGCTTCCCACCCGGCTCGAAAGCGAGCTGGCGCGCGGCCTGGTCGTCACCATGGTAATTGGCTGCATGCTCAACTCGCTGCTCCTCGATCACACCGAGGGTCTGTTCTACGCCTGGCTCACCGGTGTGCTCTATGGCGGTCTAAAATGGCCGTTGCCTGACAAAGATGCGCGCAGCGCAACGCGCACGATCGCCCCGACGCCTGTTCCATGAATGCGGCATCGAGCACACCTACCGCCGTCTCACCCGGCAGCACGCGACCGCGCCTATCCGTCATCGTCATCACCAAGAACGAGGAAGCCGTAATCCGTCGCTGTCTTGAATCAGTGCAATGGGCGGATGAGATCGTGGTAGTCGATTCCGGCAGCACCGACGGGACCGTGGAAATCGCCCGCCAACTGGGCGCCCGCACCTTCGTCACCCCGGACTGGCCCGGCCCCGGTCCCCAGCGCAACCGCGCGATCGATCAGGTGACGGCAGAGTGGATACTCGCGCTCGACGCGGACGAGTGGGTGAGCACGGAGCTGCGGGACGAGATCGTGAACGCCCTCGGGACAGCGGGTGAGCTTGCCGGCTATCGCATCCCGCGACTTTCGAGCTACTGCGGGCGGCGCATGCGCCATGGCGGGTGGTGGCCGGACTATGTTTCCCGTCTGTTCAGGCGCGGGCACGCACGTTTCGGCGGCGGCATCGTGCACGACCATCTGATACCGGAAGGCCCGCTTGGAAAACTCCGCAACCCGCTGCTGCACGAGGCGATCACCGACCTCGACGACATGCTGAACAAGCTGAACAGCTATTCGTCATGGGGCGCGCAAACGCTGCACGAAAAAGGACGGCGTGCAGGACTCGGCACCGCGCTTGGCCACGGCGCGTGGACGTTTCTCAAGACCTATTTCTTCCGCGCCGGCTTCCTGGACGGTCGCGAAGGCTTCATGCTGGCGGTGTCCAATGCAGAAGGCGCCTACTACAAATATCTGAAGCTCATGCTGATGAATCGCAACTCCCGGCGTGCGCAATGAAGCTTGCCGTCATCGTCACCACCTACAACCGGCCGGATGCGCTGGCCGCGGTGTTCGCCGGATATGCCGCACAGGACACCACGGCGTTCGAGCTCATCGTGGCGGACGACGGGTCGACCGGGGAAACACGCCGCCTGGTGGCCGAGCACGCCGCTCGCGCGCCGTATCCGGTTCATCACGTCTGGCAGGAAGATCGCGGGTTTCGCGCGGCCGCGATCCGCAATCGAGCGCTGGCGCAGGCCGATGCCGACTACGTCGTCTTCAGCGACGGCGACTGCGTGCCGCCGCGCCACTTCGTGAGCCGTCATCGTGCGCTCGCCGAGCCGGGTTTTTTTCTCTCGGGAAACCGCATCCTGCTTTCCCGGCGCTTCACGGGCAGGGTGCTTGAGGAACACGTGGCGATTCACGAGTGGCGTACCGCGCAGTGGCTCGCAGCGTGGTTGCACCGCGATATCAACCGCGCCCTGCCGCTCGTGGTTCTGCCGGACGGGGCCTACCGCAAGCGCGCGCCCGGGCGCTGGAGGGGCGTCAAGACGTGCAACCTCTCGGCGTGGCGGCGCGATCTGCTGACGGTGAACGGCCTCGATGAGACCTACAGCGGGTGGGGGCTCGAAGATTCGGATCTGGTCGTTCGCCTCCTTCGAGCCGGGATAAGGCACAAGAGCGCGCGGTTTGCCGCACCGGTCTTCCATCTCTGGCACCGGGACTTCGACCGCAGCCGTCTGGCGGAAAACCAGCTCCGACTCGAGGCGGTTTTGAGCGGCAGCCGCATCGAGGCGCTAAACGGCGTGAAGCAGTATTTATGACGCACTCGAAACACGCGTCATCGGCGTGGCGGCAAAGCACCCCTCCTGCCAACTTGCTCGTCATCGTGACGCGGCGCATCGGCGACGTGCTGCTTGCGACGCCGCTCATCCGCTCGCTGAGAGCGACCTGGCCGGAAACCGCTATCGACGCGCTGGTTTTTGCGGGAACGGAGGAAATCATCGCCGCGAATCCCGACGTCCGGCAGACGCATGTCATACCCCATCGACCGGGCTTTCCCGCGCACCTCGTTTTCCTGCTCCGGATCGCACGGCGTTATGAGCTCGCGCTTTCACTCGTGCCCGGCGACCGCCCGACGTTGTACGCCTTTGTCGCCGGCCGCCGTCGAGCCGGACTTCTGCTCGACATCCCAAAGGAGCGCTGGAAACGGGCGTTTCTCCATCGCTGGGCGCCGTTCGATCCGCTGAATACGCACACGGTGCGCATGCATCTCGCGCTGGCGGAAGTCGTCGGCGTACCGCCGCATCCGGATCCCGTCGTCGCCTGGCACGCCGACGAGGCCAATGAGGTAGCACGGCTGCTCGGTCCGGTGGATGGGCGCTTAGCGGTGCTCCATCCTTATCCGAAATTCAACTACAAGATGTGGGCGGAAGCGGCGTGGATCGAAGTGGCCGCGTGGCTCGCGGGGCGCGGCTATGGCGTGGTGCTGACGGGCGGCCGCGATGCGGCCGAAATAGATTACGTCTCGAAGCTCGCCCGACGCCTGCGGTCCCGCAGCATCAATGTCGCGGGACAACTGACGCTCGGTGCTTCCGCCTGCCTCGTGAGTCGCGCCTCCGTGTTTGTGGGACCCGACACCGCGCTCACTCATGTGGCGGCGGCGCTCGGCGTGCCGACCATCGCGCTGTTCGGTCCGTCCGACCCGGTCAAGTGGGGACCGTGGCCCCGGGGCCACGCCGCCGACGCGAACCCGTGGCGCCGCTACGGCAGCCAGCACTCCGGCAACGTCACGCTGTTGCAAGGCGTCGCGCCGTGCACCCCCTGTCTGAACGAGGGCTGCGGCAGCAACATCGCGAGCTTCAGCGACTGCCTGAAGCAACTGCCGCCCGCGAAGGTCATCGCCGCCCTGGCGCACGCGCTCGGAGAAAAAGAAAAGTCGCAGGCAGCGACAGTGAACGCGAGCTAGCATGCGTTACGTCGTATCGTGTCCCGTCGGCTGCGACGCTCCGCTGACGCCAACCGCGGTCCTGCTTCCAGAAGGCCCGCTCCTGCGTTGCACCGCGTGCGGGCAACTCCTCAGCCAGGCGAGCGAAGCGCGTTACCTGCAGACGATGACGCAGTTTGATCAGGCCCAATACAACCAGCCGGCCGGGAAGGGACTCGAACGCCGCAACCGGGTGGCACACCGGCGCTTGCGTACGATAGCTGGCCTTCTGGGAAAAGAAGCGCACCAGATTCGCTTGCTCGATGTGGGCTGTTCGCGCGGGCAGTTCGTTCAGGCGGCCTCCGCGCTGGGATTCAACGCCGAGGGTGTCGAGCCCGCTCCGCACATCGCCGCAGCGGCGCGCAATGCCGGGGTGCAGGTTCATACAGGATTGCTGGAGGACCAGTGCTTCGTTGAGGCATCGTACGACGCCCTGACGTTGTTCGAAGTGATAGAACACCTGAAAGAACCGCGGCAGCTACTCAGGGAATGCAGCCGCGTGCTGAAGCGCAACGGAATCCTGATGATCAGCACGGGCAACGCAGCGAGCTGGACCGCGGCGGCGATGGGTGCCCGCTGGGACTATTTTCAGATGGAACGGGATGGCGGTCACGTCAGCTTTTTCAATCCCCTGTCTCTCTCCCGTCTGGCGAGTGCGTGCGGGTTCAGGGTCGAACGGCTTGCCACGGCACGCGTAAAGTTCTGCGAAAAAGGGGACAGCTCGTCCTCGCGCTACCTCGCCGGCAAGCTCGCTGGCGAATTGCTCAATCTTCCGGCCCGCGTGCTCGGCAAGGGCCACGACATGCTCGCCTGCCTGCGGCGTGCCGAACCTGCGTGAGGGCGGTTCAGGTAACGCTTGCCTGGTCGGCGAACTGGACGCGGTAGAGTTTGGCGTAAAGCCCCTCGCGCGCAAGCAGCTCGCGATGCGTTCCCGTCTCCGCGATGCGCCCATGATCGAGCACCACGATGCGGTCGGCGCGCTCCACCGTCGAGAGCCGGTGTGCGACCACGATGGTGGTGCGCCCCTGCATCAATGTGTCGAGCGCCGCCTGCACGTGCCGCTCCGATTCCGAATCAAGGGCGCTGGTCGCTTCATCGAGGATCAGCACCGGGGCGTTCTTGAGCAGGGCCCGGGCGATCGCCAGACGCTGGCGCTGGCCGCCCGAGAGCCTGACGCCATTTTCGCCCACCAGGGTGTCGAGGCCGTCGGCCATTGTGTCGATGAATTCGATGGCATGAGCCGCCGCCGCAGCGGCCACGATGTCGCTGCGGCTCGCGCCGTTCATGGTCCCATAAGCGATGTTTGCCGCTACCGTGTCGTTGAACAGGACGACGTCCTGGCTCACCAGCGCGATGTTGGCACGCAGGCTCGCGAGACTCAGCGCCGCAAGGTCGTGGCCGTCGAGATAGACGCGGCCGCTCGTCGGGCGGTAAAACCGCGGCACGAGATTCACCAGCGAGGTCTTGCCGCTGCCCGAGGCGCCGACGAGCGCCAGCGTTTCCCCGGGCGCAATGGTGAGGGTAATTCCGTCCAGCGCCAGGTTCGGCGCATCTTCATAGCGCAGCGACACGTTGTCGAAACGGATCTCGCCGCGCGCGCGGGCGATGGCGATGGTGCCTGTGTCCACTTCTGCGCGCTGATCCAGTAAGTCGAATATGCTCTCGGCCGCGGCGAGACCGCGCTGCAGCGGCTCGTTGACGCTGGTGATCCGCTTGAGCGGCGCGGTCAGCATCAGCATCGCCGCGATGAAAGAGCCGAAACCGCCCACCGTGATCTCCGCGGCGCTCGACTGAACCGTAGCCAGGTAAATCATCACGGCGAGCGCGACCGCGGCGATCAGTTGCACCACGGGCATGCTGGCCGCGGCCGCGCTGATCTGTTTCATCATGTAGTGCCGCACCCGGTTTGTCTGATCGTTGAAGCGCGCCGCCTCATAGTCTTGACCGCCAAAGAGCTTCACGACCTTGTGGCCCTCTATCGTTTCCTGGAGTACTTGCGTGACGTCCCCCATGCTGCGCTGCACGTCCCGGCTGGAGGCGCGCAGCCGCATCCCGATCACGCGAACGACCCAGACGATGATCGGCGTCATCACCAGCGCAAGCAGGGTCAGTTTCCAGTTGATCCAGAACATCCAGCCGAGCAGCCCCAGCATGGCCAGGGAATCCTTGAAGATCACGGTGAGCACGCTGGTGGCGGCGGTGGTGACCTGCGCCGCGTCGTAGGTCAGCTTGGAGATGAGATTGCCGGAGGCGTTATCGTCGTAGTAAGGCGTCGGCAGCTCCAGCAGCCGCGCGAACATCTCGCTGCGCAGGTCCATCACCACCTTGTTGCCCACCCAGTTGATGGCATAAGAGGCGGCGTACTCGGCCAGCCCGCGCACCAGAAACAGCGCCACGATGAGCAGCGGCATCCAGCGCATGATGGCTTCGTTCTTTTCGACGAATATGCCGTCGAGCAGCGGTTTCAGCATCGCCGGCAACACCGGCTCGGTGGCGGCGACCACTACCATCCCGGCGATGCCCACTGCGAACGCGCCGCGATACGGCTTCACATAGCGCAAGAGCCGCAGGTAAACGGCGGTGCCGGAGTTCGCGTCCACGACGCGAACAATAGCAAACTTCACCGACAAAAGAAAAAACGCGGCCTAGCGGAAGGTATATTCCAGAGTCATGGTGTAGCTGCGCTCGGGAAGCGGGTAGGCGTTGTAGCGGTCGGCCACGAACTGGCTGCGCACCGCGTAGTTGTAATACTTCCTGTTCGTCAGATTGTTGATCGCCACAGCGATGCGCAGCGGCCCGCGCTCGTGCAGGAGCTTCAGGTCGATCACGCTATAGGCCGGAATCGTCACGCCAAGCGTGTTGCCTTCGTCATTGTCCATGATCTGCTCGCTCACATAGTTCAGCGCGCCATTGAGCCGCGTGTTGCCGTCGATGGCCCAGCTCGCGCCAAGCCGCAGCTTGTGTCGCGGCACGAGCGGAACGCGCTTGCCTGCTATATCGACGCTCTGCTGGGTGAATGCGCTGCCGGGCAGCACGCCGTTCCGGAATTTCGCATCGGTGTAGGAATAGGCCACCCCGGCGCTCAAGGCGCGATGGACTCGCCACTGCGCTTCCAGTTCCACCCCCTGCCGGCGCGACGGCGGCAGATTGGTGTTGCCGATCCCGGACGTGAATGCGTCGAGGTGGATCTCGTCTTCGACGTCGATGTGAAACAGCGCTGCCCGCAGCGACCCTGGTTTTGCGCGCGCCTCATAGCCTATTTCGAGATCGCGGGCAGTTTGCGGCCTGAGGAACTGGAACTCGTTCTGGAAGAGCGGTGACGTTTCATAGATTTCGTCGACCGTCGCGAAGCGATAACTGCGGCCCAGTCTTGCGAGCAGGGCCGAGACGCGATCGAGCTGATAGCGGGCGCCGAGTTCGTAAGCATGCTGAGATTGGCGCTGCGAGCCAGCGAGCGCCCCCGAACCAAAGGCGCTTCCCGGCGCGGCCGGATCGAACGCGTCGCCCGCATCGAGCTTGACCCGCTCGCTGCGCACGCCGGTGGTAACCGTAAGCCGTTCCCCGTAGCGCGCCGTGTTGTGCAGATAAATCGCCTCATTCTCCTGGACGGCTGCCACGGTATTGACGGGTCGTGCGCTGTTCGCGGGAGAATTGGAGCGCTGCAGTCGATATTGCCAGCGATGCCAGTCGAGGCCGGCCACCAGCGAACCCTCGCTGCCGAAGAGGCGGTGCCCAAACCGCGCGCGCGGCGTGATGGATCGCACATCCAGATCGACGATGCGATAGTCGGGAAAGCCACCGAAATCGAAGTACGAACGCTGCGCCTTGTCACGCCAGCCCAGACCCAGCGTGAACTCGGCGACGGACACCCGGTGGTTCCAATCCACTGTCGCGCGATTGCCATCACGCTGGGCATAGTCACGCGGGGTGCTGGTCCCGCGGCGCTCCGTCCCGAGCTGGTCGATCCCTGCCGAGGGCTGGACGGTACGCGCTCCCGGCAGCCGTATGCCTTGACGATCGGCGCCGAGCTTGATCGCGACCTCGCCGTAATCGGTGAGCCAGCGCACATCGGCATGTGCAGTGGACTGCCGGTTATGGTTGTTCTCGCGGTAGCCATCGGATTCGTAATTTGCGGCAGCCAGATTGATGCCGGCGCTCGTAGCGGCATGGTTTCCGGTCACGTGCGTTTCCCGCGTCGCATAACTCCCCGCACGCGCGCCTACCGTGACGCCATTCGGAAGCGCCAGTGGAGACCGGGTGATCAGATTGATCACGCCGGCCGTCGCGCCGTCGCCATAGAGCACGCTCGCGCTGCCGCGTACGATTTCGATGCGATCGATGGCGTAAAGCGGCAACGCCGACCATTGCACGCCGGAAAGATCGATGTCGCCGGCCCGCCGGCCGTCGATCAGTATCAGCGTGTTCTGTCCCCCGGTGGCACCGAAGCCGCGCAAGTCGATCGTGGTCGAACTGGCGTTGTTGCCAAAAAGATCGTGGATCACGATGCCCGCCTGTTCGGCAAGCAAGTCGGGGACGGTGCGGGCGGCGCTGGAACGGATGTCTTCGGCGGTAATGACGGTAACATTGAGCGCTGCATCGCCCGCTCGTTCGGGGAAACGCCGCGCGGTCACAACCACCTCCTCACCGCGGACGACCGGAATTTCCGCCGCGACGGCGACATCGACGGCAATGAGCACGGCGAGCACCGCGCTTGTGACGGCATTCGACATGAGGCCCTCTTGGCACGCCCGCCGCGTGCGCAGCTGGATCAGGATGCGCGCTGCGAGCGCGGCACTGAAACGCCCGCCCTCTGCGTCATCATCCGCCTGCGGTCAGGGCCGGTATACGGGCTCGCAGGGCCTGGTTCGCCGCCTTCCCGAGCCTGCAACGCTCAGTGGCCGGGCGTTCCGCAAAGGAGCGCCCATGACGAACCCACACCTGCTTACCGTTGCGGGGGCAGCACAGGTATTGCACCTGTTTCCCGTTGAACCCGGCCGGTTGACCCCGGCGCGGGCACCCGCGACCGCGCACTGCAGCGCCCGCCTACGGATGGCTTGCGCCCAGCACCCGGACGATTCTAGCAGCCGCATAAACCACATTCAAAATTTGGCGTTAGCAGTTGACTTCACGAAATTTTTGCTTCTATAGTGTCGCGATGGACGCGGAACTGAAGTCGCTCGAACAAAAAATAAACGAGGTCGCGGAGTACTGCCAGCGTCTGCGCGCGGACAACCATCAGTTGCGCCAGCAACTGGCCTCTGTACTCGATGAAAACCAGCGGCTCGGGCAGAAGATCGACAGCGCGACGAGCCGGCTCGAGAACCTGCTCAATCAGCTCCCCGAAGAGGACGCATGAATGCCGAATCAAAAGGCCTGCAGATCAATATCATGGGGCGGGAGTTTCGCGTCGCGTGTCCGGAAGAGGAACAGAAGAGCCTGCTCGAGGCGGTGGATTACCTGAACCGCAGAATGCAGGACATCCGCGGCAGCGGAAAAGTGGTCGGGCTCGAGCGCATCGCGATCATGGCCGCGCTCAACATCACGCACGAATTTCTTACCACCAAGGTGGGCGGCGGCTTTGACATGGGAGAGGTAAAGCGTAGAATGGCTCGCATGGAAAACGTTCTCGATCAGGTGATGTCTGATCAGGACCAATTGTTTTAAGCTTCCCCTGCGGTGCTCGTTTAGGCCTTAGTTCTCTGAACCAAGTTGTAACCAGGTTGCCGACTCAAGCAGTTCTGGTGTGCGCGTCCGACACGGAAGCGCCTGAAGGAACTCGGAAG
>JBQTJV010000082.1:0-3658 GCA_052386775.1 Betaproteobacteria bacterium | reverse complement strand
GGGCCTCGCAGAGCTGGTCCATGGCGAGGAGGGATACGCGCAGCTGCTCGCGGCCTTCGCGGTCGATCCAGGCCACTTCCGTGATGGCCGGCGCCTGGCGCAGCAGCTTGAGGTACTCGATGCGCCGCTGCTCTGCGAGGCTCACTCCCTCGATCGCGCGCGGCAGCGTCGTCCAGCCGATTTCGTGCTCGATCGCGCGCACGTACTGCTCTATCCGATAGGCGGCGGCGACCGCTTTTTCCCGCTGCAGCGCGGTGAGCGCGCGCTGGCTCTCCTGGTACGAAAAATAGAGGCTGATCGTGCTCGACGCGATGAGCGCGCCCGACACCAGCGCCACGATCAGCGCGAAGTACTTGGTGAACAGCCGCCGGCGAGGAGTCACTCGATCACCCGGTCCGCGCGTAACAGGACTGATTGGGGAATCGTGAGTCCCAGAACTCTGGCCGTCCTTAGATTGATCGTGAGGTAGAACCGATCCAGCTGTTCAACAGGCAAGTCGCCGGGTTTTGCCCCCTTCAGAATCTTATCGACATAGATTGCTGCGCGACGATAAATGTCGTCAAAGCTCGGGCCATACGCCATCAGCCCGCCTTCCAGGACAAGGGAATCAAACTCGTACATGGCGGGAATGCGGTGTATCCATGAAAACTCGATCACACGTTTTCGGTTCAAGGAAGTCAGTGCGTCCGATACCATTACGAGAGCGTCGGGGCGCTCCCGAATCATTGCAGCAAAAGCCGCGTCGAATTCTTCGGGTTCGCGCACGCCGAAAGACTGGACGGTCACACGCAAGGTGCGCGCGGCCTTGTCAATCTCCCGATAGCGCAGAATCATTGAAGGATTGTCGGCGTTATAGAGCACTGCGATGCGTGCCGCCGTCGGCACCGCCTCCATGAGTATTTCCAGCCGCTTCGAGCTTAACTCGGTGGCCTGGGCGCTGGTTCCAGTTATGTTTCCGCCGGGCCGGGCAAGACTCGCGACCACCCCGGCGCCCACCGGATCGCCGGAACCCGCGATGATAATCGGGATGGTGGAGGTCGCCTCCTTGACGGCGGTGGCGGAGCCCGACACGACGATCGCGTCAACGCCGAGCCGCACCAAGTCGGCTGCCAACTCGCGATCCCGACCGCCCTTGGCTTCGGCCCAGCGCCCCTCGTACACCACGTTCCGGCCTTCGACGTAACCCAGCTCCGCGAGACTCCGGCGGAGCGCGGCAGGCGGGGCTCCGTCGGGGGGATGGGGTCCTCGCGACAAAAAACCGATGCGCCAGACCTTGCGCAGCCGTTGGGCGAATGCAGCAAGCGGCAGCGTCAGGGCGCTCGCTCCAAGCGCGATGAGGACCTTACGGCGCGTTGAGCGGCACACCGTTTCCCTTTCAACGCGGCGAGGTAAACCGGCACGTCCGGATATACGGGTCATTCGATCACCCGGTCGGCGCGCAGGAGAATGGACTGTGGAATCGTAATCCCCAGCGCCCGCGCGGTCTTGAGATTCAGGACGAATTCAACCCGCGTGGGCAGTTCGACCGGAAGGTCCGCCGGCTTGGCGCCTTTGACAATCTTGTCAACGAAGGTCGCTAGCCGGCGGAATGATTCGCGCAGGTTCGGTCCGTAGGACATGAGATTTCCGCCGTCGGCAAACTGCGCCCAACCCGAGATTGCCGGAATACCGCGCTTGATGGACCACTTGGCAATCTGCGGGGCGGCGCTCATCACGGAGGCGACGGGAAACATCACGACCGCTTCGCTGCGTGCCCTGTCGATAGCGTTGAGGATTGCTTCGAGTTGCTCTGCGCTGCGCATTTCGTGGTAATCGAGCGCGAGGCCGACCGCGCTGGCGCCGTTCTGGGAGGCGCGGCGCTCGGCCTGGTCGCCGGGATGCTGCGGCTGCGCCACGACAGCGACGCGCTTCAGTCCCGGCAGGATTTCCTTCAGCAATTCGATCCGCTTGCCCGCGAGTTCCAGCGTCAGGAACGAAATGCCGGTGAAATTGCCGCCCGGCCTGGAAAAGCTGTCGACGAGCTTTGCTTCCACGGGATCGCCGCTGAACCCGAACACCACCGGTGTTGTCGCGGTAGCCTTACGCATGGCGAAAGCCGAGGCTCCCTGCGCCACGATCACATTGAGTTTGGCCCGTGCCAGCTCGGCCGCCACCTGCTCAAGACGCCCCGGGGAACCACCGTTCCACTGCACCTGGAGAAAGAGGTTGCGTCCCTCCACATAGCCAAGCTCGCGCAGCCCATCGCGCAGTGCAGCGAGAAATAGGGTGCCTTGCTCCTCCCGGACTCCGGAAATCCAGCCGATGCGAAATTGCCTTTGCTGCGCACGCACCGGAAACGACACACCAAGCGCTGCGCCGCCCGCGATGGAAAGAAACCTGCGCCGTGTATTCATTCGATCACCCGGTCGGCGCGCACGAGAATGGACTGCGGGATCGTCAGGCCGAGCGCCTTGGCGGTTTTCAGGTTGATGACCATGTCGAATTTCGTCGGCTGCTCGATGGCGAGCTCGCCGGGTCTCGCCCCCTTGAGGATCCTGTCCACGTATGCAGCAGCGCGCCGGTACATCTCGGGAATGCTGCCGCCATAGAACATGAGCCCTCCGGCATCCACGAATTCCATGCTCGGGAACATGGACAGGAGGCGATGTTTCGCGGCGAACTCGACGATGCGCGCGCCATAGGAGACGATGAGCGGATCAGCCGTCGTCATCAGCGCGTGAGGCAGCTTCCCGGCAATCGCCTCAAAGACGCGCTCGGAATCATGGGGCCCCCGAAACCCGTGCGGCTCGAGACTGATGCGCAGAGCCGTTGTCCATCGCTCGGTCTCTTGGAGCGCCAGGACGCTTCCGGGATTGTCGGGGTTGTAGATCAATGCGACGCGAGAAAGCTTGGGCTGGGTCTCCTTGAGTAATTCCAGGCGCTTTCCATATTCGGGGCCCATGAACGCGATCCCCGTCATGTTGCCTCCCGGGCGCGCGTAGCTCCTGACCAGACCCGACTGGTCGGGGAACGCGACATTCGCGAACACGATCGGGATTGTGGACGTCGCCTGCCTGGCCGCGTCGGCGGCTTGCGAGCCCGCCGTACAGAGAACGTTCACGGGAAGGCGCACCAGCTCCGCAGCGAGGCGAGGAAGTCGATCGATGCGCCCGTCGGCCCAGCGGGCCTCGATCGTGATGTTCCGCCCTTCGACGTAAGCGAGCTGCCGCAGCCCGTTCCGAAGCGCTTCCAGGTTGGAGAGGCCCTCCGCCGCCGACGCGGGGGAAAGCCATCCGATACGGTGCATACCTCCGGCTCTCTGCGCATTGGCCGCAAGCGGCGTGTAGAGGACGCTGCCAACCACGCCCGCCAGGAACGCACGGCGGTCCATCACTGGATGACCTCGCTCGCACGCAGGAGCACCGGCGGCGGAATGGTCAACCCGAGCGCCTTGGCGGCCTTGAGATTGACAACCAATTCGAAGGACGCGGGTCGCTCCACGGGGAGATCGCCCGGATTCGCACCCTTCAGGATCCTGTCGACGAAGTAAGCGGCCCGCCGGTGCATGCCGGCATAGCTCGGCCCGAATGACATCAAGCCGCCGGCCTCGACCAATTCCCGGTAGGCATACACGCCCGGAAGACGTTGCTTGGCGGCGAAGTCCATGATCCGCTTGCGG
>JBQTJV010000081.1:0-9807 GCA_052386775.1 Betaproteobacteria bacterium | reverse complement strand
CGGGCATCCCTACAAGCCGCTGCCCGCCTCCGCACTGAGCGACCCGCGGCTGGGCTAGAAAAAAACTCGTTCCAGCTATTGCCCGTCGGGCCGCGCCAAGTCATTGGTGCGCGCCTCCGCCTTGCGCCATGCCGCCTGCAGCGACTGCGCCCGCTCCGGCGCCATCTGCGGCTCGAAGCGGCGCTCCACCTGCCATTGCGCGGCGATGTCCCGCGCGTCCTTCCAGTAGCCGACGCCGAGGCGGGCCCGGTTGGCTGCGCCCAGCGCGGTGGTTTCCTGCACCCGCGGGCGCACCACCGGCACGCCCAGCATGTCGGCCTGGAACTGCATCAGCATGTCGTTGCGCGCGGCACCGCCATCCACGCGCAACTCCGAAAGCCGGATCGACGCATCGCGTTCCATCGCATGCAGTACATCAGCCGTCTGATAGGCGATGCTCTCCAGCGCTGCACGGGCGATGTGTCCCGCGGTCGCCCCCCGTGTCAGCCCGTGTATCATGCCGCGCGCATAGGGATCCCAATGCGGGCTGCCGACGCCGGTGAACGCGGGGACCATGTAGACCCCGCCGTTATCGTCCACGCTCGCGGCGAGCCCTTCGACTTCGGCGGAAGATTTGATGATGCCCAGCCCGTCGCGCAGCCACTGCACCACCGCCCCCGCCACGAAGACGCTGCCCTCGAGAGCATACTGGGGTTCGGCGCCGGTCTGGCACGCCGCGGTGGTGATGAGCCGGTTGGCGGAGGCCACCGGCCGCTCGCCGGTATGCATCAGCATGAAGCAGCCCGTTCCATAGGTGTTCTTCACCGTTCCCGGGACGGTGCAGCGTTGCCCGAAAAGCGCCGCCTGCTGGTCGCCGGCAATCCCGGCGATGGGAACGCGCGCCGCGAAGAGGTGAGCCGCAGTCTCGGCCACGACCCCGCTCGAGGGGCAGATCCGCGGAAGCACGCTCGCCGGGACGTCGAAGAGCTGCAGCATGTCGTCGTCCCAGCGCGCGGCCCGGATGTCGTACAGCAGTGTGCGCGAGGCATTGCTCTGATCGGTGAGATGCGCACCGCCGGTGAGCTTCCAGACGAGCCAGCTATCCACCGTGCCAAACGCAAGACGGCCCTGCCGCGCTTTTTCACGGGCCCCCGGCACGTTGTCGAGCAGCCATTTGAGCTTGGTGCCGGAAAAGTAGGCATCGATGACGAGCCCGGTCTTCTGCGCAACGCGGGATTCGTGCCCGGCCGCCTTCAGGTCATCGCAGTAGCCTGCCGTGCGCCGGTCCTGCCACACTATGGCGTGGTGGAGCGGCTCGCCGGTCTGGCGATCCCAGACCACCGTCGTTTCGCGCTGGTTGGTGATGCCGATGGCGGCCAGGTCGCGCGCCTGGATTCCGGCCCGCGCCATCGCCTCCGCGGCCACCGCCATTTGCGCCGCCCAGATTTCGTTCGGATCGTGCTCGACCCAGCCCGGTTGCGGGAAGTACTGCGTGAACTCTTTTTGCGCGACCGCGCGGACCGACCCGGCGTGATCGAATACGATCGCGCGCGCGCTGGTCGTGCCTTCGTCCAGAGCGAGAATGAACGACATCGAAGTCCGCCGCTGCACCGTTGCCAGAAGCCGTAAACGATATCACGCCGTGCGGTCGGAGCGCGGGTGGGCACCGCGTGTTTTGTTAAATTTCCCCTGTCCCGTCACTACGAATTCGTTTATGCTTGCGTCAAAATCGGCAACCGGGGAGAACCGTCGATGGCCTTCTACGCTTTCTATGTGATCGCGATCACCATCCTGGTTCTGCACTTCACCGGCTGGCTCAAGCGCAATAACCTGGAATGGATCGTGCTGCTCCTCGCCATTGCCACGTTCCCTGCCGTCATCTTTCTCCGCTAGCGCATCAACTCACTTCAGCAGCACGCTGGTCCCGGCGGCGAGCAGCATGAGGGCGAGCAGTTTTGAGAATGTCTCCTGGCTGATGCGGTTGCCAATGCGCTCGCCCACCAGCGTTCCGGCCCAGACAAAGGGCAGCATCATCACCGCAAAGGCGAGCGTCGATACCGTGTAGTAGCCGGAGAGCGCATAGCCCGCCAGTCGCGCGATCATCTCGAAGAACCACAGCACTGCGACGGTCGCGCGAAACTGCGCCGTGCCTATTCCGCGCAGGTGCATGTAGACCACGACCAGCGTGCCCCCGCCGCCGCCGAACATGGTGTCGCCGGCGGCGCCCAGAAAGCCGACTGGCGCCGCCCAGCGCTGTGAGCAGCGCACCTGCGGCAGTCCGAAATACTGCACCGCGAGCACGTATACCGCGAAGGCGATGATGAAACCGCCGAGCAGCCTCAGCAGCACGATGCTGTCGAGATGCTTGAAGAGCAGCGCGCCCGCAACGACGCCCAGTATCGTCACCGGCACCAGGATCTTCAGTTCCTCCCAGACCACTTCATGCCGGTCGCGTATGCTGAGGAAGATGAAAAGAACGAACGCGAGCAGCCCCATCATGGGCACCGCAGTGTGGATCGGAACGACGAATACCAGGAGCGGTACGGCGACCATGCCGGCGCCAAAACCGGATGTGCCGCGCACGACGAAGGCGCCGAAGACGATGGCCGCCGCCATCATCATCTGCCGGGTGCCGAAATCAAACGCTTCGAACACGCGTCAGCAGCAGCGCACAGCCGCTCGCTGCGATGAGGGCGAGCAGGCCGAAAGTCACTGCATAACTGCCGACCAGCCCGTACACCGCGGCGAAGCTCGCCGGCCCGACGAGTATGCCGGCAAAATTCCAGACCATTGCGCCGCCGGTCGCGATGCCTACCTGTCCGCGCGGGCTCCAGCGGGCGACCTCCGCCATGAACACACCGTTCCAGCCCACGGCGGTGGCACCGAAGAGCATCAGAACGAGCGCCGTGTAGAGGCGATACGTATCCGGCGCGATGAACGCGGTCAGCACGCAGCATAGCGTCACGATGATGCTGATCTTCACCAGCACCCCGTTACCGTCGCGCGTGAGATCGCCCAGCCAACCCCACAGCACACGTCCCGCCACCCCGCTCGCCTGCACCAGTGAGAGCATGAGACCGGCTGCGACAAGATCGTATCCCGCCTCCTGCACCAGCATGGTAACCGCGAACGAGCCGAGACAAAGCTGGACGAACGAGAGGAAGAACGACGCCGTCGCCAGCCGGCGCAGACCGGGATTGCGCCAGATCAGCGCCAAACCCTCGAAGGCCCGCTGCCGGGCGGCAGCCTGCGGATTGCGGTCGTCATCCCAGCGTGCCCGTACCGGCTGCAGTATCACCACGATGGCAACATTTGCCGCCAGGACCACAGCGAGCGCCCAGCGCCAGCCGAGTGACAGCGTGAGCGCCGGCGCAACGAGCGCCATGACGGTCCAGCCGACCGGCACCCCGGTCTGCTTCAGCGAGAATACGAGATTGCGCCGTTCCGGCGGGCAAAAGCGGAACAGCAGGTGCGCCGAAGCGGGAACGAGCACGCTGAGCGCCACGCCCAGCAGCACGGAAGTCGCCGCCAGCGCCCAGACGTTGGAGCTGAAAGCGAGCGCCACACCCGCCGCGCTCAACGCCAGCCCGATCTGCGTCGCCCTGCACCCGCCCCAGCGCGCGATGGTGCCACTCAGGAAGGGCGCCGCCACCATCGCCGCACCATAGACCAGGCTGACCTGATAGCCGACGAGCGCCGGGGCAACGTCCATCTCCGCAGCCAGCTGGGGCGCAATGACCGGAAATACGGCGACACCCATGATCGAGGCGACCTGCGCGACCATCGTCGCAACGACGACGAGGAAAACACTGGACCGTGCCGCTGATACGGGCGCGAGGAGCGGATCCGGGGTCACTGAATCGTCGTGGGGTCTGGTCGCGGGAGAAGAGCGGGCATTATAACCGCGCGATCCCGGACGACTTCACAGGCGAGCCCGCCCGTTTGACATGTCAGCAGACGGTTTCTAGAATTTCATGCCCGCCAACCCGTGATACCGCCGCGCCTGCCCATGGGCAAGACCATTCCGCTGCTCACCGATCGCGCCTACGAGCGCATCAAGCACGACATCATCTGCTGCACCATCGCGCCCGGCACCGAGATATCGGAGGCGCAGCTCTGCGCCCAGTACAAGCTCGGCAAAGCGCCGGTACGCATGGCGCTGTCGCGCCTCGCGCACGACGGACTGGTACGCGCAATCCCGCGCCGCGGTTACATGGTCACGGCAATCACCCTCAAAGACATCCAGGACATATTCGAGCTGCGCCTCATGCTGGAGCCGGCCGCAGCACGCATGGCTGCAGGACGGGTCAACGCGCAGCGCCTGCGTGCACTCGACGAGGGCTGCCGCAGCGGTTACCAGCCGGGCGATGCCCGGAGCATTTCGCGCTTCCTCGAGGCGACGAAGGCGTTCCACGTCGCCATTGCGCAGGCGGCGGGCAACATCCGGCTTGCGGGCGCCATCGAAGAACTGCTCGACGAGATGACGCGACTGCTGCACCTGGGGCTGGGGCTGCGCAATCGCTCCCAGGAGATGCAGCACGAGCATCGCGCGCTGATCAAGGCGCTCGTGCATGGAGACGGCGGCACCGCCGAACGCCTTTGCCGGGAGCAGATCGAGACCACCCGCAACATGGTGCTCTCCGCCATACTGACCAGCAGTTTCGCGGTCAATCTCGCGATCACCACGACCGGCGGCAGATAACGCCGTTCCGGACACGACAGGAGAATCCGATGAAAGCAGTAGTGCTGAGGGAACACGGGGGGCTCGACCAGCTGCAGTACGTCGCCGACTTCCCCGATCCCGTTGTGAAGGAAGGCCACGTCGTCATACGCGTGAGGGCCACCTCCTTCAATTACCACGATGTCTTTACCGTGCGCGGCATGCCGGGAATCAAGGTCCCCATGCCCATGATCATCGGTCTCGACATGGCCGGCGAGATACTGGAGGTCGGGCCAGGGGTCGCCGGCTGGAGGCCCGGCGACCGCGTGCTGGTCAACCCGCTCAACCGGCAAAAGGGCCTGATGGGCGAAATGATGCACGGCGGTCTCGCGGAGAAGTGCCTGGTTGCCGAGCATCAACTGATCCGCATGCCGGCCGGCGTGAGCTATGCTGAGGCGGCGGCCCTTCCGGTCGCCTACGGCACGGCACATCGCATGATCGTCACGCACGACACGGTACGCAAGGGCGAGAAGGTGCTGGTGCTGGGCGCGAGCGGCGGCGTGGGGACCGGGTGCGTTCTGCTGGCGAAGATGCTGGGCGCCGAAGTCATCGCCTGCGCGAGCAGCGCGGACAAGATCGCACGCCTCCAGGAACTCGGCGCCGACCATGTCATCAACTACAAGGAAGTCGACTTCTCGAAGTGGGCGATCGAGAAATTCGGCAAGCCGCAGCGGCGCAGCTACGAGGGGGGCGTGGACGTGGTGATCAATTTCACCGGAGGCGATACCTGGGCGCCGACACTGCGGTGCGTCAAGCGTGGCGGCAAGATCCTGGTGTGCGGCGCGACCGCCGGCTACGACCCCAAGGAGGATTTGCGCTATGTCTGGAGTTTCGAGCTGAAGATCATCGGTTCGAACAGTTTCTACGACGAGAACCTCAAGGCACTGATGGACCTCATCCAGGAGGGCACGATGAAACCGGTCATCGACGAAACCCTGCCGCTCGAACGCGCGGCCGAGGGTCTGCGCATGATCGAAAGCCGCGAGGTATTCGGCAAGGTCATCATCGCGCCGTAGTCATGGCCATTCCGCTGCCCGAACCGCGCGGCTATCCAGGCAACCTCGGGCTGCTTTTCGAACCCTGTGCCGGCGAGTCGCGATCGGCCCTCGTCGATCTGCGCGATCCCGCTGCGCCGCGCGAAGTGAGCTTCCGGGAGCTGGACGCCAGATGCCATGCAGTGGCGCGCGGACTGGCGAGCCTCGGTCTCAAAGCCGGCGACCGTATCGGCATGCTTTCCCTGAACCGGGCCGAGTTCGTGATGCTCCTCCTCGGCGCCATGCGCTGCGGCGTGGTGCCGGTGCCGATCAACGTCAAGCTCGCTGCGGATACGGTCGCGTACATCCTGAAGGATGCCGGCGCCGAAGTCGTCTTCGCGGAACCGCCGCTGCGCCGGCTGTGCCCGCCCGGCGCGAAAGTCGTCGAGTTGGGCGCCGAGTTCGAGCGCTTGCTCGCCGCCGCGGCCCCCTATGAGCCGTTCGAGCCGACAGCGAATTCAGTGGCCATCCAACCCTACACCTCGGGCTCCACCGGCCGGCCCAAGGGTGTGCTCCTGTCGCACTACGGCCAGAACTGGAGTCGCCGCATCCTCGCCCATACGCGAGGAACGACCGAACGGGACGTGATACTGGTGGCCGCGCCGCTCTATCACAAGAACGCGCTGAACGCGATCAAGCAGGGCCTGACTGCAGGCGCCACGCTGCCCCTGCTGCCGCAGTTCAGCGTCGAGCGCTACATCGAAGCGATCGGACGCTATCGCTGCACGGTCATCTCCGGGGTGCCCACCATGATGTCGATGGTGCTGGCGCGCCACGACCTGCTGGCGCGCACGGATGTCTCTTCGGTGCGCATTATCATGATGGGATCGGCACCGACTTCGCCGCAGTTGCTGCGCGAATTGAGAAAGCATTTTCCGAACGCAGAGCCGCTGGTGGTCTACGGGGTGACGGAAGGCGGCCCGGTGCCGCTCGGGCCCCATCCCGACGGCAGGCCGCGCCCCCCCGGATCGATCGGGGTGCCTTATGCGGGCACCGAGGCCAGGCTGGTGGGCGGCGGCGCCCCCGACGAAGGCGAGCTGGCAGTGAAGAATCCCGGCATCCTGCTCGCCTATCACAATCTGCCGGAGGAGACCGCCAAGCGCGTGCGGGACGGCTGGTACTACACCGGCGATATCTGCCGGCGCGATGCCGGTGGGTTCTATTACTTCGTCGGCCGCACCGACGACATGTTCGTTTCCGGCGGCGAAAACATCTTCCCCATCGAAGTCGAGTCCGTGCTCGAGCGGCATCCCGCCGTGCATCAGGCGTACGTCATGCCGTTCGATCACGAGATGAAAGGCCAGGTGCCTTATGCCTTCGTCGTTCTGCGCGATGGCGCCACCGCGAGCGAAACGGAACTGAAGGAGCATGCCCTCGCCAATGGACCGGCCTATCAGCACCCGCGGCGGGTTTTCTTTGTCAACCAGCTTCCGCTTGCCGGCACCAACAAGGTGGACCAGACGTTGCTGAGAAAGTGGGCGCTGGAGGGGGTACCCCCGTCACACGCCACTCGTGCCGGTGCATCCTCCACCGCTTGAGCCTTGCCACCGACGCCGAGCGCGCCCCTAATCCGAACGCTTTGAGGACGAACCATGAGCGAAGAAAAACTTTCCGTCGAGAAACTTCAGCAATTGATCACCCGCGGGCCATTCAACAAGTGGCTCAACTTCACGGTGCTCAAGATCGATGATGAAGGCATCGAAGTGAAGGCCCAGTGGCGCGAAGAGTGGGTCGTCAATCCGGATCGACGCTATACGCACGGCGGCATCCTGGCTGCCATCGTGGACGTCGCGGCGGACTATGCCATCGCCTCCCGCCTGGGACGGCCGGTGCCGACCATCGACGTGCGTGTCGACTATCACAAAGCTGCGATGCCCGGCGACCTGACGGCCAGAGCGCGCATCGTGCGCATGGGAAGTCAGTATTCCACGGCGGAGGCCAGCGTTTACGATCACGAGGGGTCGCTGGTCGCGAGCGGGCGCGGCACCTACTTTACAGCGCCGCCGAAGTGATGGCGCGCTCATAGTGCGCCGGAGGGGACGCCTTGCCCACCGTTTTCGAAGACAAGATCCACGTCAGCACGCCGGCCCGGGCATGGCGGCCGGATCTCCTCGCCCAGCGTCTCGCGCTGGTGGCCATCATCATCGCCGTGTGGTGGGTTTTCTCGCTCACCATGCCGCACTACGTGCTTCCCGGCCCGCCGCGGGTTTGGGAAAGCCTCAAGGCGATTTCGGCCAGCGGCGACCTGTGGGTCAACCTCGGCATCACCCTGGGACGCGTCGCCGCGGGCTTCGTCTTTGCGACGCTCGTCGGATTGCCGCTCGGCATCCTGTTCGGCGCGAATCGCAGGCTGGGCGACTTCTTCGAGCCGATCATACCCGTGATGAACACCGTTTCGTCGGCGATCTGGGCGATCTTCGCCATCATCTGGTTCGGCATCTCGAACGCGACCACGGTGTTCGTCGTGTTCATGACCGCGATGCCGCTCATCATCACGAACGTCTGGCAGGGCACGCGCACGGTTAATGCCGACTATATCGAGCTTGCGCATACCCTGCGCATGCCCGACTGGAAGATCATGGTGAAGATCTATCTTCCCACCATCCTTCCCCACTTTTTCTCCGGCGCGCGGCTTGCTTTCGGCTTCGGATGGCGCGTGTCGCTGGTGGCGGAAACACTCGGCTCGTCGAGCGGTGTAGGATATCGCCTGCGCCAGGCGGCGGATCTCATTCAGACCGACCAGGTGTTCGCGTGGACCATCACCTTGATCGTGCTGATGGCCGCCATAGAAATGGGCATACTGAGGCCGCTCGAAAACCACCTCTTCCGCTGGAAGAAAGAAGCAGAGAAATCATGAATGCGGCAAAGAAGACGGATGCCACCGAAACGCCACAGCGACTGATCGTGGCGATCACGGGTGCGACGGGTTCCATCTACGGCATACGTCTGCTCGAGATCCTGCGCGAGATCGGCGGCTGGGAATCGCACCTCATCCTGTCGGAGGCCGGTGCGCTGAACGCCTGGCAGGACCATGGCCTGTCCCGCAAGGATGTGAGCAAGCTCGCCGACGTGGTGCACAACGTGCGCGACGTCGGCGCCACCATCGCCAGCGGCTCTTTCATCACGCAGGGCATGGTGATCGCGCCCTGTTCGATGAAGACGCTCGCGGCCGTGGCGCACGCGCACGCCGACGACCTCGCTTCGCGCGCGGCCGACGTGACGCTGAAGGAGCGGCGGCGGCTGGTGCTGCTGGTGCGCGAGACGCCGCTCAATCTGGCGCACCTGAGAAACATGGTCGCGGTCACCGAGATGGGCGGCATCATCTTTCCGCCGGTGCCGGCGCTCTACACCAGACCCAGGCGCGTCGAGGATCTGGTCGCGCACACGGTGCTGCGCGTGCTCGATCTCTTCGGCATCCACTCGAACACGCTTTCCCGCTGGCAGGGGCTCGATGCCTGACCTGACCGCGTTCTCGGACTCCTACGCCGAGGCAAGGGGAAAGTTTCTGCAGGCGGCGCGCGACGCCGGAGCGACGCTCACGCATTATCTGATGCCTTCGGAGAAAGGACCGGACGGCGGGTCGCTGTTTCTCGACGTTTCCGTGCTCGGGCCGCCGAATGCGCCGCGCATTCTGGTCGTGGGAAGCGGCACCCACGGCATCGAAGGCTACCCGGGCTCGGCGGCGCAGACCGCCTGGCTGCGCGGCAAGCCGCAGCTGCCGCGCGACACCGCGGTCGTGTTCTTTCACGGCCAGAATCCCTGGGGCTTCGCGCACAAGACGCGCACCACGGAGGAGAACGTCGACCTCAACCGGAACTACATCGACTTCTCGCGGCCCCTGCCCCTGAATCCCGGCTATGTCGAGCTGCATCCGTCGATCGTTCCCAGGACCTGGGACGAAGCGACGCTCGAAGAGGTTTTTCGCCGGCTCGACGCGTTTCGCGAACGCGTCGGGGAGCAGGCCTTTTCCAACGCCTTCAACGGCGGCCAGTACTCCCACGTGGACGGGATTTACTACGGCGGCAACCGGCCGCAGTGGGCCAACGGCGCCTTCCGCACCGCGGTCAAGGACCA
>JBQTJV010000080.1:0-1892 GCA_052386775.1 Betaproteobacteria bacterium | reverse complement strand
GTCATACAGCAGGAACAGCGAGAACACCACGATGACGAGCGAGGAGATCGTCAGCGCGAGCGCCGGGATCTGCAGGAACATGTTCGCTATGAGCGCCACTAACAGCACGATCATGCCGACGAACAGGAATTTCCCCATGAAGCTGAAGTCCCTGCGCGTCGTGGTCGCGATGGTGGCCATCACGAAGAACACCAGGCCAGTGCCGACCGCGGCATACCCCACGAGTTGGGGCCCGTTCTTGAGTGACAGTGCGACCGAGAGCAGCGGGCCGAGCCACCAGCCCAGGATAAACGTCATCGCAAGCAGCAGCGCCACTCCAAGCCCGCTGTTGCGGTTGGCCGCAATGGCATATTGCAGACCGATGACGGCGGCCAGCATCACGAAAAAGCTGATGATCGGGTGCTGCATGATGATGCCGCCCGTGCTCATGCCGATGAAGGCGCCGATCACCGTCGGCACCATCGTCAGGGCGAGCAGCAGGTAGGTGTTGCGCAGAACCTTCTGCTGCTCGAGGGCGACTTCCTGCGTCCCGACCCGATAAGTTGACTGATTTGGTTGCAGTTCGGGTTGCATAGAATCCAGGCTCCTCTCCAAGTGGTTAATTTCCCGCAGGAATAAGACTACCTAAAGCGCCGATAAGTTTCAAATCAATCGCGAAACAAGCCCGCGGTGCGGTGACTCAAGCACCTGATAATGCGTGTTATTATCAAACTTGGGGGGCGCGAGGTCCGGGCAGGCGGCTGTATTGCGGGCGGAAACCGGGTCCGGAGGGTGTCTTGGCGCAAGGCGGACATGCGCCAGCGTAGGGTAACCTTCAGGTCAGCCGGAGCTAAAACCGTAGGGGAAGGATGGCAGAGCGGTTGAATGCACCGGTCTTGAAAACCGGCAGAGCCGCAAGGCTCTCGTGGGTTCGAATCCCACTCCTTCCGCCACTCAATTCACAAGAGTCCTACTTGCGCCGCGCGGGCTTCCGCTGCGCCTCTTTCCGCAGGTTGCGGTACAGGCGGGGATTCGCCTGCTTGAGATACGACACCACTTCGAAATCTTCGCCCCGCGCCTTGGCGAGCTCGATGCCTTCGATGTGCACCAGCCGCAGCAGCTCGCGCACCGGTTTCGGCATGGTGCGTCCGCTCTCGTAACGCGATCCACCACTCTGCGTGACGCCGATGCGTGACCAGAACTCCTGCTGGGTCATGTGCAGTTTGCGGCGGATATCCCGGGGATTGGTGATGCGGTCAAATGGTTTCATTCTGTGCTCTCGGTGGGTCAGTCGCGACTATTCGGTTGACATGAAACGACGGAATAGGTTCCGGTGCCGGTGACATGGCGAGACCGCGCTCCGCGCGCCATATCCGCTCCTTTCAGGCTCGTTTTTGCAGGGAAAAACAACTAAAATACACGCCTTTTTCCGATCCCAATGGCCCTCATCGTTCAGAAGTACGGCGGTACTTCGGTTGGCAGCCCCGAGCGCATCAAGAACGTCGCCCGGCGCGTCGCGCGCTGGAACGCTCAGGGTCATCAACTGGTGGTCGTCGTCTCCGCCATGGCGGGCGAAACCAACCGGCTTATCGCCCTGGCCCGCGACGTGCAGAGTCAGCCCAATCCCCGGGAACTGGATGTCATGGTCTCCACCGGCGAGCAGGTGACCATAGCGCTGATGTCAATGGCATTGATGGAGCAGGGGTTGCGAGCCCGCAGCTACACCGGCGGGCAGGTGAAGATTCTCACCGACAGCGCCCATACCCGGGCGCGGATCATGAGCGTAGACGAAGAGCGCATCCGCACCGACCTCGGGGAGGGCAGCGTCGTGGTGGTCGCGGGCTTTCAGGGCGTGGACGAGGCGGGGAACATCACGACGCTCGGGCGCGGCGGCTCGGACACGACGGCGGTGG
>JBQTJV010000079.1:0-1951 GCA_052386775.1 Betaproteobacteria bacterium | reverse complement strand
AACTTGCCCTATGGAGACTGCTCCAGTGCGTGCGAGGGGAGCTCTGTCCGGAATAGCTTGAGCGAGCACAGCGCAGCCGCGAGTTCAACCGCAGCAAACGATCCCAGCGCGGGTCCGAAGCCGAAACGGAGCACCTCGCCGAAGATCACGCTGCCCAAGCCAAAGCCAATGAAGAGCGTAAATACGTTCAGCCCCATAGCTTGTCCGGGCCTCTTGCCTCCCAGCGAAGTGACAATGCCGGCGAGAAGAGGCTGCGTCATGTCATATCCCAACGACAGTACCAACGCCACGACCGGCGCGAAGATTGCGGGGAAGCCGACGAGCAGCGCGACGGTCGCCAGCGTGCTGAGTGCGAGGCCAATCGGCAGCAATCGCGCGCGGCCCCATCGATCCGCCATGCGGCCAATCAGCGGCCCAAGCAGGAAACCGGGCACTCCGTAACCGAGCAATGCGAGTCCGATACCAACAGGCCCCATACCGTAGCGCCGCTCGAAATACACGCCAAGCCAAGTAAAGACGCCGGAGTGGAACACCGAATTGACCAACCCGTAGCCGTAAGTGCGCTGCCCTCGTGGCGTGCCCATCAGATTCAAATAGCCGCGAAACAGATCGCCCAACGTGCCGGTCACCGGCGTGAAGGCACCGGCGATGAGGCGTCGATAAGGCATAAAGAGAAGCAGAACGCCTACTCCCGCCACTCCGACGGCGATGAACAATCCTCGCCATCCGATGAAGGGCACCAGCATTGCGCCCAACGGCGAGCCGAAGGCCATCCCCCCGGCCATGGCGCCGAACAACCAGCCAAGCGCACGCCCACGCTGTTCATAGGGAAACAGTCTGCCCACGAGCACGAGGCCCAGTGGCACGACACCACTGGCGCCGAGCCCCGTCAAGACTCGCCATAGTGCGACCTGTTCAATGGAGGCGGCGGTCGCAGTCAAGGCCGTCAGCGCCGCAAATGCGGCCAGCGAGACAAACATGATTCGGTGAATGCCCAGGCGATCCGCCAGCAGCCCGTAGATCAGCGTCGCGATTCCGTATGGGATGAGATAGGCCGGAATAATCAGGCCGACCATCTGCTCCGGCGCATGAAAGATGCTGGACAGCGCCGGGATGATTGGCGCGACCATATACGCCTGAAAAAAAATAATAAACGTGGCAGCCGCGAGCATGCGACGCAAACGCTCGCGGTCGCTCGGGGCCTGCACGCCGGCGGCATTTTGGACCATGTCAACTCTCCGTTCGAATGATGTCGCGAAGGTACGGCTGCTAGGCCGCGATGCTCGCGGCTAACCCGGTCAGGTAGGGCTCGCGCTCCTCCTCGGATGGTGGGAACTTGCGGCCGCGCGACTTTCGGGTCGTACCCGAGAGCGCCCGCTGGTGCGTGAGGCTCACAGCGACCTTGTCGGCACGCGGATTGCTGCCCAGCGATTTCTGGATCGTGCCGGTGCACAGCGAACAGTGCGGGACGCCGATGCGCGCTCGAATGCGGGCCCGGTCGGGACGGCTTGCCAGTTCCTCGTTCCAGAGGCGGTCATCGGCGTGCAGGGCCGCAGCGACTGTCATGACTATCTCTTTCGTGAGCCGGCGCTCATGTCGGCGTGCGGTCGACCACCCGGAAGCCCAGCCTCCGGATGGCCTCGACAAGCCGGTTCTCTTCAATGGCCTGCGGGTCATAGAGGACACGAGCATTGCCGTCTTCAAAGGAGACCACGGCGGTCTGCACGCCCGGTTCCGCAGCCACGGTGGAGCGAATGCGCTCCGCGCAACCGTTGCAGTTCATGCCTTCGACTTTCAGGATGACAGACTTCATGGGGAACTCCTTGTTAGGCACGGCGATCTGCGGTTCCAAGCGGTGCCGCGGCCCCGACTCCGTCGAGCAGTTGGCCGTCGCGAATGTGAATGACCCGGTCCGCCAGCCGCGCCAGTTCCTCCGAGTGCGTCACGACGA
>JBQTJV010000078.1:0-13424 GCA_052386775.1 Betaproteobacteria bacterium | reverse complement strand
CGCCGGACAGCGACGAATTGCAGCACGGCGGCAGCGGCGCTCGCGGCGAACACCGCCGCCAACGTGCCCGCTTCGGCTACTGCGCCGCCGGCCATCGGGAACAGCGTTGCAGGCGCTGCGAGTGCATTGAAGTAGCCGCTATAGGCTGGACGCCGGTCGTCCGGCGAAATCTCCATGAGATAACCGAGATAAGCGATCGTGCTGCCATTTCCCACCGCGCCGAGAAGCAGGAATACCAACGCGAAATGGGGCAACGCCGCCGCGGTCCAGCGCCCGTCGTTCGCCATCCAGGCAAGCGCGAGGAGCGGTGCCACGGCGCCTGCTGCAGCGACGAGCTCCAGCAGTTCCCGCTTGCCGCGCCGATCGCCCCACCAGCCCCAAAGCGGGTTCGACAGCAGAGCGCCCACCGTCTGTGCCCCGAGCAAAAAAGCCACGTCCAGCGTGGAGCGCTGAGTCAGCAAAATATAGAACGGGAGCGCCATCGCCGCGATGCCTCCGAGCCACTGCGCTACGAGGAAAAGGCGGAAGCGGCGATCTTCCACGAGTACATCGATACCGCCTCGCAGAAACTTGAGGAACCCCGCTGCCGGTGAAGGCTCGACGCGGGCTCGCGGCTCGCCGGCTGTCACGAACAACAGCGCTGATATGAGGAGCAGTGCTGTGCCGAGCAAGAGAAGCGCCCCATACCCGTCGGGAAAAGAAAGTGCTTGCAGTATCCGATGCGCGGCCACAGCGACGGCAAGCGCAAGCAAGCCACCGCCGAAGAAGCGCAGCGCGAGCATGCGGCTGCGTTCGCCCGACGGAATCGAGCGCGCAACGATGTCGTTATAAGGCACGGCCACGATGCCGCTCACAAAAGAATAGAGCGTCCACAGCGTGAAAAACCCGACCACTACCAGAAGGCCTGGCATGCTGTCGGCGAACCAGAGCAGCGCGGCGAGAACCGCAAGACAGGCCACGCGCCCGAAAGCGCCGAGCGAGTAGAACGGCAGGCGCCGAGCGCGCCGTTGCGCGTAGTAAGCGACAAAGAGCTGCGGAAAGAGCCAGCCGAAGTGCACCGTGCCGACGGCGGCGCCGACTGCGACCGCGCTGCCCGTGAGGCCGTGGACGAGCGCCGGAACGACGGTGTTGGAATCGACTGCGGCCGCACCGCCCTGAAAAAAAATTCCGGCGAAGGAAAAATGCCAGAAACAACGTTTCGATTCAACCGCTTTGCGCCGCATCTTCACCGCCGCGGGGGCGTAGATCTGCGAGTGCAACGCCCTGGCGCCAGAGCGCAAGCGCGCCAATGCCGGAGACAGTCAGCAGACTCGCCCCCTGGACGACCAGCACCATGGCGAGCGCCTGCTCCTCGGAGATGCCAAGCAGCCCGAGGGCGAAGATCGCGCCGATGATAAAGCTGCCGGCAATGCGAGCGAAGTGGCCGAGGATGACGAGGAAACCCAGGAAGACGATGAGGAAGAGGTACTCCGCCGGCCGCAGCGTCACACCGAAGCCCAAGCCTGCCCAGAAGAAATGCGTAGCGGCGAGAAGCTTGATCAGCACACTGGCAAGCACGATGCCGAGGCCGCGCCAAAATTCGTGCGGCCAGCTGATGCCGGCAGCAAAGGACGCGCCGACACGCCGGATCGGACCGGCGATACGCGGCGGCAGACGCTCGACGAGGCGAATCACGTCGCCCGGTCGCAGCGCTTCGCGCTTGTAGGCTACCAGGGTGAGCAACAACGCACCGAATAATACAAGGCTGCCCGCCGCACCCCAGGCCAGCCCAGCGTAGATGTTGCCCGTCGGATCGGGAAAGGCTACGAGAAGCAACGCAATTGGCACCAGGAGGGCGAACACTATGCCGTCGGTCAACCGGTCGAGCGCCACGGTGGCGAACACCGCGCTCACCTTCAGGCCTTCGCGGCGGGCGACGAGCCATGCCCGCGCCAGCATGGCGAAGCCGAAAGGAATGAGCATTCCCGTCAGGTAGCCCGCCATGATTGCCCCGAACAGCGGAAGCGTGCCAATGGGGCGCATCGGGAACAGGAGCTGGCGCCACTTCCAAGCCCGTACCCACTGCTCGGCGGCGATGAAGAACGGCACCAGCAGGAGGAAGGGAAGGTCGGCTCTGGCGAGTACGGCTTTTAGTTGATCGAGATCGAGCCGTCGCAGCACCCAGGCGAGCAGCGCCGCGCCGACGAGCGCGCCGAGCCACGGCCACCACCGGCGCAAGCGGCTCTCCGCCGGGGCCTCCGTCACTCTCTCGCCTCGACGCTATCGATGAAGGCAATGTAATCGGCAGGCAGCCCCCGCTGGCGCACCGCCTCGCGGATCAAGTTGAGATAAGCTCGTCCCGGCCGGCCTTCAGGGGCCGCATGCGGGACCCTGTAAGTCACGACAGGTACGCGATTGCCGGCGAGGTCCTCGGCCTCGGTCCAGACATAGTCATACTGCTTGCCCTCGCTGTTGTCGAGGCGGGCGAACTTATGCAGGGGGAGTAAATAGAGCGCGCCATAAACGACGCCGCCGGGCGCCGCAACGATGTTAGCCGGAGCCGAAACGCCGGGGCGCATACCGCCGGCCAGGGTGAAGGCCAGTCGGTATCCATGTATGCGGCCGACCCGCGCCTCCAGCCACTTCATGTGCCGCCGTTCGCGGAACAGGCGCTCGTTCATATTCGAGCCGTACGCGAAATACCAGATCGGATCCGGCAGCCGCGCCGGCGGCATGCGCCCTCGTCGATAGCCGATCCACCGCCGCAGTACGGCCCAGAACGCAGCGTTCATCGACGGATTCGTTTCGGTTCAATCGGGCTTAAGGGGTAAGTACGGGGAGGCATGCTCGACCGCTGAGCGCTGACGCGCGATGCGCGGTTCTTGAGTCCGAGCGCCGGACGTGCGATGCGCTCTGGCGTCCGCGCCAGCAGCAACGATGCGTACGTCGAGACGTTTGCCTTTCTGTTTCGCTTGCTTAACCGATGGCTCCGGGGAAAGCCCGCATCCACAGAACTCACACATGGTTTGCTCCTTTTACGCATTGCTAGAGGATGACCAAGATAACACCTCCCGCCACTGGAGGTTCAAGGCCGTCTCTCTATCGCGCGAGTCACTGCTCCGAGTGTGCAGCGAGAGTGGTCGATCTGCGCCCACTCCACCACACACCTATCCACAGCGCTGCGGGCACGAGCAGCGTCAGTTGCAAGAACGGCCACAGCCCGATGCCCAACAGGGGGACAGTTGGCATCCGGTCGTGGTAAATCCAACGCTCGGAAGCGAGCGCAAGCCATTCGATGGTTGCGGCAGCAGCGGCACCAAGGAAAGCGAACAGCAGGTAATATTTCCAGCCGCCTGCCATCGCCCAGCGTATGCGCATTGTCACGAGCGCACCGATACCGTAAATACCAAGCGTTATCATGGCGTCCGCTAAAGCGGCGATCGTGCAAATACGTACCGACTCGGCCCATAAAAAGTTGGACATGGTGGCATAGGCCGGCGCCTGTAACATCTCCCAAAACCAATTTAGTACAAGCGCGGAGGTGAATAGTGCCGCAAAGAACGAATTCAGCGAGCGTGAAGTTACGCTGGTGTCACCCATGCTGTGGCGTTTGCGGGAAGCGTTCGGCGGGTGCATCCAGTCTCCGGCCAGCATTCTCAACTTTCTGCATGCAACCGCACGTCTCCCACGAGCACTTCTCGCCTCGCGATCGTCGTGCGGGCGACATCAGACCGCCGATCGCAGTACGCAAGCCCAGAAGGTGATTGATGCGCTCGTCGATCGCGCGCAGATGCCGTTGCAAGATCGCGCGGTATTCCGGCTGGCTGCTCGGACAGCCTTTGCCGTCGGCGACGGCGACGAGCGCGCGCACGTCGGAGAGGGCCAGGCCGAACATACGCGCGTGCTGGATGAACCTGAGCCGGCCGACATCGGCCTCGGTATAGACGCGATGGCCCCCGGTGTGCGCGCCGCCGTTAGTTCGGTCTGGCTTTGGAATCAGACCGATCTCCTCGTAGTAGCGGATCGCTTTGACGGAGAGGTCGGAGCGCTTGGCCGCTTCGCCGATCGAAAACGTCATTTGGTCCATTGGTCCCTTTACCACAGACTCTTCCAAGTTTAGGTACTCCAGTTACTGGAGATTCAAGCTACTCCCTGACGTTTACCTTGCGAGTCCGGCGCTTTCTGTTTCGTCATGCTCGATTCGAGTGCGCCCAGTATCGGACATGCATCCAATGGTTTTGCGTCGTGTGAGCAGATCTCGATCAGGCGGCTCAGCGCCTGTGACATGGTCTTGAGCGCCTTGATCTTGCTTTCGAGCTGCAGCTTCTTCTCCACGGCGACACGGTAGACGTCGTTGCAGCACGAGCGATCATGACCCTTGAGCTCGAGGAGGTCGCGGATCTCCGAGAGTGAAAAACCGCATTGCTGCGCGTGTTTGATGAAATTGAGCCGGCGTATCGCTTCGTCGGTGTAGAGCCGGTAACCCGACGCGCTCTTCTGTGCCGGGCTGAGCAATCCTTCGCGCTCATAGAATCGAATGCTGTCGGCGGTCACCTCTGCGCTCTTGGCTACCTTGCCGATGGTAAGCATTGCTACGCTCATCGCTTTCTCCAACCAATCTGTCCCAGGTTTTCGCCTTGCGTCGTTGACAGACTCAACGATTTAACGTTCCCTTCACGCTCCGAGCAGCGTTCCGTCGTTGATGTGCACGACCCGGTCGGCCAGCTCCGCCAACGCCTCAGCGTGGGTGACCACCACGACGGTGCGTGTTGCCGCGATTTGCTTCAGCAGTTCATAGATCAGCCGGCCGGTCTTGGAATCCAGGTTTCCGGTAGGCTCGTCGGCCAGGATTACCGGTGCATTATTGGCAAGCGCACGCGCAATCGCGACCCGCTGCTGCTCGCCCCCCGAAAGCTCTCCTGGCCGATGCGTGACCCGCGCCGACAGATCGACCTCTTCGAGGAGCGCCGCCGCCCGCCGCCTGCGTTCTTCGGCCACCACCCCGGCGAATTCCATGGGCAGCATAACGTTCTCCAGGGCGCTGAGGTTGGGAATCAGATTGAAGCTCTGGAACACGAATCCAACCGTATCGCGGCGAAAGGCAGTAAGCCCGGATTCCGGCAGGGTACTGAGAAGCTGTCCGGCAACCACGACTTCGCCCGACGTGGGGCGATCCATCGCGCCGATCAGATGCAACAAGGAAGATTTGCCGCTGCCGCTGGGCCCCACAATGGCAACCATGCCGCGCTCGGACACCAAGAGATCGATCCCGTCGAGCGCCCGGACTGCCTGGTCGCCGCGCCGATAGATCTTGCTCACATCCCGCAGATCGATCAATGCCGCCATGCCGCCAGTGTGCTTCTTATTCATGCCGAATGGCCTCCATCGGAGAGAGCCTCACGATCTGCCGAATGCCCCAGGCGCTTCCCGCCAGCGCGGCGAAGAGACATGCGCCGATCAGAATCCCGAGCGTCGCCGCGCCGAACTGCGGTGCGAGCGAAAGCGAATTCGCGAGAGAGCTGTAATGCGACGGAAGGAAGGGGCTCACGCCCAGGCCGAAAACAAGCTGCGCGAGGCGCCCGCCCCAAAGCCCGAAAAGGAGCGCCGCGGTCACGGCGCCGATTGCAGTCAGCAGTACTGCCTCCGTCAGGAAGCCGGCCACGAGGCCGGAATCCGAGGCGCCGAGTGCCTTGAGCGTGCCGATCTCCCACGCGCGCTCGCGGACGACGAGCAGCATTACAAAAAACACGACGACGACCATCAGCGCTGCCGAAAGCCCGATTCCGCCCGCCGCCAGGCGCTGTACCGCACCGGTCGCGGTGGTCTGGAACTCGGCGACGGTGGTAGGCGAGATGATGTCTGCGACATCGCCAAGCGCTGCTCTCAGTTGTCGCTCGACCGCCGGAAGGTTTTCGGCGGAATCCGCCCGGACGTAAAGCCAGGAAATGCCCTCCGCTACGCCGTAGACCTCGCGGAAGGTATCGATCGGGATGAAGAGCTGCATATCGCCGAAGACATATCCGCTCGCATAGATACCCACGACGGTATGCGTTACGGGAGGGCGGTCGAGGGCGAAGATCGCCGGATGCGTGCGTTTCAGATCCAGCGTCAGCGTCGCCCGCCCGACGTCCTCCGGCTTGATGCCGGCCCACTTCGCGACGCCTTGCCCGACGATCGCGATCCGCTTCCCGCGATCCTCGTCGGTGAGATCGCGGCCGAACAGGATCTTCGGATTGCCGGCCTCGCCGTGCGATTCCAGCCGGCGGGTGTCCTTGGGATCCACGCCGACGATCATGGCGAAGTTGTGTCCTTCGGTAGGCGTCATGGCGAGCAGATACGGCTCGACTCTGGCGACAT
This sequence comes from Betaproteobacteria bacterium, assembly GCA_052386775.1. Taxonomy (GTDB): domain Bacteria; phylum Pseudomonadota; class Gammaproteobacteria; order Burkholderiales; family SG8-41; genus DSOT01. The sequence continues at coordinate 7,088 of JBQTJV010000078.1, read as the reverse complement.
GCTCGACGGCCTTCACTTTCGCCAGCGCGTCGTGGGGCAGGATGTCTTCGTTGCCCACCATGTTGACGTGTCCCATCGAGCCGCGCGCACGCAGCTGCAGCGTGTTGTTCACGCTCTGCTTCAAACTCTCGGTCTGCCGCTGCACCGCCTCGCCGATCGACTGCATGACGAGCAGCAGGAAGAATGGCGCGCCGATGAGCGCGGCCACGAGGACGAGGCGCAGCTTGCTGCGCCACAGGTTACGCGCGCCAATCCGTAGCATCGTCATGCTGCCACCTCCGATACGTATTCGCGAAGTTCCATTCCGTGGTGTCGGTGGCTGAGCAGCATTCGCGGCCGGTCGCATCCCCACTGGGGCCCCTGCTTCCTGCTCATGCTGCCCCCCGCATTGCATCTATTGGGCTAAGCCTCACCCCTCGAATTACGGGATACAAGCTTCCGAGTGCGGCAAACGTGGCCGACCCGGCCAGAATCAGCAGCACGACATTATGGTCGAATGCGACCGGGACGCCGAGCACCTGGCTCACCAATGGCGCGAAGGGCAGGGCGAGGACCAGCGCCCCGACGGCGGCGAGCGTACTCATAGCGATAGCTTCGGAGAGAAACTGCAGCACGACTTCCCGATTCGAGGCGCCGATTGCTTTCAGCGTGCCAATCTCGCGAATCCGCTCCCGTGTGCTGAGGATCATCACAAATACGGTCAGCACCGCCCCGATCGCGAAGAGCAGTATGGCCGCGTAGGCGCTCGCCACCGCCATGCTGCCCAGAGAGGTCCGTGCAGTGGAAACCGCCTCGGGTGCCGTGACGACATCGGCTTCCTCGAACAGCACCTTCTTCAGCTCCGCGACAACACGCTCTACGTTGCCTACCGCATCCACGGTTACGAAGATCTTCGACAGCCTTTTGCCGGGGTTGAAGGCGGCTCGGAACGCGTTTATGGGGATGAACACGTGGTTGTCGCCGAAGTCGTTGGCCGTGGTGTAGATGCCGACAACCTCGAATTGCCGCCCGTTGAGCACGACATGCTTCTCGGCGTGCGCGAGTCTGGACGGATCGGCAATGCCGAGACGCTGCGCCGCATACAGGCGCCCGACGATCGCCACATCAGCGTTCTCATCGCCGTTCACCAAGTTGCGTCCAGCCACGATACGCGCGCTTTCGTAATCAACCTCTCCGATTGCGCGTAGCGCCGCACCGGGATGCAGGCCGATCACCATGGCGTAGGCGTTCTTCTTGGACGGGTCGACTTGCGGCGTGTAAACATACTCGTCGACGCGAGCGAGGCTCGATGCGCTCGGGATCTTGCGGACGGTTTCCAGCGTATCGGTGGAGAAGCGGTCGTGTCCGATCGGCTTGTCGCCGCCGAAGCCGCCCGTGCCGAAAGCGCCCGCTTCGCGCAGCTCGATCAGCGTGCGCACCCGCGCTTCCATGCTCGCGATTTGCTCGCGGCTCGCGAAGGTCGCTTGCACCATCAGCGCAAGAAATCCCGTAACCAGCGAGAGCAGAACCACGACCACCACGGCGCGCGCCTTGTTCCTGAATGGGTTGATAAATCCGCGTCTCACTGCGCTCATGGCAGGACTTGCTTACCAATATCGAACGGGATGGACAAGGTTTTTGCGGGACACGGCACTAGGGATGGTCACCCTTCAGTCGCTTGATCAATTCTTCGCGCAGTTTCTCGGCGCTCGGTAACTTGGGAAACACGAGCTTGCCGTCAATGGCGATTCCGCCCGAAGACATCAAGCCGAGCTCCACCGCATAGTCCATTTGGTCGATGATATCGAGCTCCTGCCACGCGACCCGGTCCTGACCCAGGTCCTCCACCACCGACTTCAACGCTTCTTTCGCCTCGGCGCACTTGCCGCAGCCAGGCGCCGAAAATATTTCGACCTTGATCGCCATTGACAGGGTTCCTCATGTGACGGTTGTCTAAACCATTACTCCAATCCATTCGGTGCATCGACTATACGAAGCGGCGAAACTACCGATTGCCGCCCGGCCAAGTGAGCAATGGCATGTTGACCACTACACCTGGCCGTTCCACTTCCAGTTCTCCCGCGTCGATCGCCTTCTTCACGTCAGCCGCCGATCTCAGCTCCCGTGCGGCAGCCTGGTTTTTCCACGTAACCAGGTTGACCGCGCGCAGCGGGGTGTAGCCTTTGGTGCCTGGAGGATTGTCGAAGACGTCGGCCTGGAATTCGAACGGCCCGCTGCCTTTCACGCCGTTTTTGAATACGTAGACGTTGGCGAGCGCCTCCTTGGGCACTTTCGCCAGCTCGGGCACGACAATGACGGGCGAACCCATCATCTTGGTGAGCAGGTCGGCGACGTCCGGATCGGACGCTTCGGTGTGAATGAAGCGGATGCGCTGACCTTCGGTATAGCCGTCGACGGGCGGCACAATGCTTCCGAAGAGGTATCTCGCTCCAAGCACGAAGCCGGCAATGACGATGGCGATCAACGCCGTGACGATCAAGTTCCGTTTCATGACCTGATGTCTCCTATGCCGTACGAAATCCCTTCTCGACAATCGCCTCGCGAATACCGTCGGGCTCGACCATTCCTTCTCTATACGTTACGGTCACCACCTGCCCGGCCGGATCGCCCCTTACCTCGTCCACGCCTTTGAGCTGGCTGACGGATTCGCGGATCGTGTCAAGGCAGTGCTCGCAATGCATGTTGGCGATCGTGAAGGTGAGCTGCCTTTGTTTGCCGCGGCGCGCTTTCGGCAGCAGCTTTCCTGCAAAAGAATTGGTGAGAACGGTGCTGACGCTCGCCGCCATCGCGATCATCGCCCAAACGGGGTGCACCAGGCCCGTCGTGGCGAGCGGCACGCCGATGCCGTTGAAGGCAAAGGCGAGCGAAAGGTTCTGCACCGTCTTGCGGTAGGACGCTCTGCCGATGTGGTAGGCGTCGACCACCGCCCCCAGGCGCTCGCCGATCAGCACCACGTCGGCGGACTCAATCGCGATATCGGTACCCGCGCCGATGGCGATGCCAACGTCGGCCTGCATCAGCGCCGGCGCATCGTTGATGCCGTCTCCCACCATCGCCACGCGGTGTCCCTGGCGCTGCAGATCTCGCACCACTTTTGCCTTGTCCTGTGGCAGTACCTCGGCCCGGTACTCGGTGATGCCGACCTTCTCTGCAACCGCTTTGGCGGTGCGCTGGTTGTCGCCGGTGAGCATCACCGGATCGAGCCCGGCCTCCCTGAGCCGCGCGATGGCTTCGACCGCGTCCGCCTTGAGCTGGTCAGCGATGGCGATCAACGCCGCGGGCGTCTTATCGACCGCCATCACGATTACCGTATTTCCCGCCTCTTGCATGACCTGCAGCTGAGAGCGGGCAGCGGCGAGATCCATCCGCTCGCCTTGGATGAAGGCGGGACTGCCGATGGCGATGCGCCGGCCTTCGACGGTTGCTGTCACGCCCTTGCCCGCCGTCGCCTGAAAGGCCTCCGCCTTCGGCACCTGGATTTGCTGCACTTCGGCGAGCGTCACTACCGAGCGGGCCAGCGGGTGCTCCGAGTTCGCCTCGGCTGCGGCAGCGAAGCGCAGCGCTTCCCCCTTCTCAAAACCCGCGAGCGCCACCAACTCGACCACCGCCGGCTCGCCGCGTGTAATCGTCCCGGTCTTGTCGAGCACGACCTTCTTCACATCTTTCAGCACCTGGAACGCCTCGCCAGAGCGCATCAGAATCCCGCGCTCGGCGGCCATGCCGCCGCCGCGGATCATCGCAAGCGGGGTTGCCATGCCGAGCGCGCAGGGGTAGCCCATCACCAGCACGGCGAGCGCCGCGAAGATGGCCCGGTCCCAGTCGGGCGCGCCGGTGAAGAGCCAGGCGCCAAGTGTCCAAGCAAGAAGCGCACCGCCGGCGAAGACCAGCACGCCCGGCACGTAGACCTGCAGGACGCGGTCCACGAGGGCCAGAATGCCGGGCTTCAGCGCCCGCGCTTCTTCCACCTGCCGCGCGACCTGGCTCAAGAAACTTTCTTCGCCCACCTTGGTGACGTGCAGGAGCAGCGTTCCAGTCTGATTGATCGAGCCGCCGATCACCGCATCGCCCTGCGTTTTTTCCGCCGGCATCGATTCTCCGGTGACGAGACTCTCGTCGACGCCGGACGCGCCCTCGACGACCTCGCCGTCCACCGGGATCGACTCTCCGGGGCGCACGCGGACCAAGTCGCCCGGTCTTACCTGCTCGATGGCGACTTCCTCTTCGCGGCCGTCGCGCACGATCCGTGCAGTATTCGGCACGAGGCCGAGGAGTCTGCGCACCGCCTGGGAAGCGCGTGTGCGCACGAGGAGCGAGACGTACCCGGAAAGGACGTGATAGGCCGTGATGAAGACTGCCACCCCGAAGAAATCGGGCAGCGGGAAGCTCGGATAGAGGTAGCCGAGAAAGCCGCCGGTGAGCCCGGCAAACGCGCCGAACTCGAGCAGCACGTGCTGATTGAGGATTCCGCGGCGCAGGCTTGCCCACGCCATGCTGAGAATGTGCCAGCCTGGGCCGAAAACCGTCGAGAGCGCGAGGATCGGCATCAGCCAGAACATCGCCGCCATCCCCTCAGGCGGCATGAGATCGAGCCACATGAGCGCCATCGCGCCGAGCGCCACCGCGGTGAAGCTGGCGGCGGTCAGCAGATTGGTGAGATGCTCCTTGATCTCCGCCTCTTCCTCTTCGAAGCTGCGCACCTTGTTGGCATCGCGAACCGTGTATCCGAGATCGAGCAGCGTTTGCTTGAGCTTGGCCGGAGCGACATTCATCGGCTCGTATTCGATCAGCGTTTCCTCGTGCGCAAGATTGACGCTCACGTCGCGCACGCCCTTCATCCTGCTCAGCGCCTTGGTGATGCTCGCGACGCAGAACGAACAGGCCATGCCGCCGATCTTGAATTGCACCTTCTCGGTCCCCGCCATGCGGGCATACGCCTCTGGCGCATTCATTCGCACCCGTTCAGTGGTGGGGCTTTTGCTCATAGACGGTTCCTGAGAAAAACCGCTCTCATGCCAGCGACACCTCGACGAAGAGTCCGAACGCGATCGACCACGCGCCGAGCGCGATCAGAATTACGCCGGTCCATTTCGGAAAGCGCCGCGCCTGGTGTGCGAGCCAGTCGAGGAGCCGCCGCGCTCGTGCGGAAAATACCGCGGCGATGAGCGGCGCCGACAGGAAAAAGCCAAACACGGCGAGCGCGGTGAAACCGGCAGCGACGGTCGCGCCGGAAGCGCCGCTCACCGCGGCAGCCGCGAGCAGCGCCGCAAGGAGCGGCGCCGCGCAGGCGGGGATGTTGAGCCCGAACAGCACGCCAAGACCGGCCGATCCACGCAGCCCCGAAAGCCTGGCGAGCCCGGGACCAGCGGCGACCATCAACGCGCCGCCGCGGCCGGCGAGAAGCAAGATGCCGATCAAAGCGTAGAGCACGCCCAGCACGATCCAGGCGCTCTTCTGGAAAGCGATGAAGCCGCTGCCGACCGCGACGGCGACAATGCCGAGCAAACCGATGAACACCGCGCGCGTGGCGGCGAATAGTGCCGTTTGCCGGATTTTCTCCGTCGCGCCCCTGTCCTCGAGATACTTGACGAACAGCAGGCTCGAACCCACCGAGCAGGGCTCTATGAACCCGAACAGCCCGAGCCCGGCCGGCAGGATGAATAACTGGAACCAGCTGAACTCGTTCATCGCGGCCAAGCCTCCGCCCGAATCCTGGTCGCTCGCTGCTTACGCCGCGTGATACCCGATCAGCGCCAACCTCGCCCGCACCTCATCTGCGCTCACCTTGGCAGAGTCAATGGTCACTTTCACCCGCTGCGTCTCCGCGCTTGCCTGCACGTCTTCCACACCGGGCAGGCGGCGGAGCGCGTTCGAGATGCGCGACTCGCATCCCTCGCAGTGGATCTTCTCTTCGCCAATCACTTCAAACTGAAGAACTTTAGTATCCATAGCAAGTGTCTACTCGAAGGACGAGAAGCAGCATAAACCCTGGACCGGACTCCAAAGTCAACCGCCATGCTCAGCTTGACCTTGGAGACCAAGGTTTATGTTTTGCCGTGCAGCAAATTTCCAGCTGAGAACACTATGGCAAAGCTGAATCGGCAGCAAAGCAACGCGATTGAGCAGCTGACGGAGTGTTTAAGGCTATGCGTTCTGTGCGCTGCCGAGTGCCTCGGTCAGCGCAAGACCGATCTCAACACCTGCATCAAACTCTGCCAGACCTGTGCCAGCAGCGCGCACTGTTACCGCCGCGATCTCGCCCTTTCAAGAGATGTGAAGCCGGCCATGGGGCCGGCTTCACATCAATCGCCGGTCACTGGTGAACATCCGGACCGTGGCCACCAGCCAATATCATGACGGCCACGAGTAGGATAAGGAGCGTGCCGATCGCACCAAAGATCTTCACCCAGCGTGGCGTGCCGATAGCCAACTCGGCGCTCGATGCCATCGTAGTGTTAATCACTCCGTGTTTCGGGCGCCGCCAGTACGGGGTAATGCGAGGCAAAGCACAGCGGCAGGATTACGAACCAAGCGGTCAAGCCCATCGCGAGAGATGTAGCACGCACCATCTGCACGTCTTGGCTGATCAGGCTGATGATAGCGTGCACCAGAAACACGGCAAGCGCGCCGAGCCAACCGACCGATGCGGTGACGTGCGCAGTTAGCGCAAGCTTACGAAGCGGAGCGGTCATAGTTGATTGCCAAGGGGAGTATTTTATTCCATCACCTACAGAATAGCCGTGACCCCGCCTCCGCCCTGCACCTCGACATTGGCGTTTTTAGTGTGGTGCGGGATATGATAGTGGACCAGCCATTTTCCCGGCCTTCGTGCAGTGCAGAAGCGCCACGGGTACTGAACACGCTGCGCAAGCTCCGCCAAATGACGTGGGCGTAGATTATCGCCATTCGGCCGCTGCGCGTCATCGCGACCGACGGCGGACTCTTGAGCCGAAGGCGTTCGGGAGCACCGCCTGCTGCTTCCTGAGGGCGCCGGCGGTGGAGACGGGCGGATGGCGAAAGCGGTTCTGATCGTGTTAGCCGTAGTCGGTGCGCTCGCAATAGCAGCCGTCCTCGGGATGGGTCTTATGCAT
>JBQTJV010000077.1:0-8293 GCA_052386775.1 Betaproteobacteria bacterium | reverse complement strand
TCGTGCAGCTTTGATGCGCTGTTAAACTTCGCCGGCGATTTTTGTGAGGTGGTAGGCAGCGAGCGCCGCCTTCGGGATAACGCACACCAGCTTCACGGCCTCCGGCCCGGAATTTCCGAAGCTGTGCATTTCGCCGGGCTTGACGTAGATCACGTCGCCGGCCCCGAACTCGAGCTTCCCCGCTTCGCCTCGACACCAGCCATGGCCGCTGATCACGAACACCTGGTGATCCCACGGGTGGCTATGGTAGGGAGACTGACCGCCCGGCGCGATCTCGAACACATCCATTACCGTGGAATCGGCCCCGTCGACTTCGGAGATCACCCGCCGGATCGTTATCCCAGTGTAGGTCTCCTCGATCTCTGATGCATCGATCGCCTCGAAACGTGAATAGTGCCTGACGTTCACCGCGATCTCCTCATAGTCTGCGTTTGGCGCGATTCCAGAACTGCTGCACCCCGGCCATCCACCCTTCCGCGTACGGCTGCGCATGCCAGTCGTCGGCATCGCGATGCGCTGCGACCTTTTCCGAGGCCGGACCCTGCAACACTCCCTCCCACACCGCGCCATCCGGGGGCTGCTCGCCCCAGCGCTTCAGCACCGCATAGTCCGCTTCGCGCGCCCACTCCAGGCCATCATAAACCCCCTTGCGGAAGCACGATCGCTCGACCTTCGCCTTCTGCTCTCCCAGACGCGACAGCGCTTTCTGCATCTCGCGCACGTCTTCGGGGACGAGTTCGAGCTTTTCCATTTCGCGGGCGATGGCATCCTGACAGATCCGCGACAGATTGATGCGGTCGCGCCATCTCTCGATCCGGTTGTAAAGCTCGTCGGAAATGGTGATGTTCAGTCGTGCCAATTCGCGTGTCCCTTGGAATTCTATTGAGCGGCTTTGCCGCACCGCCCGACTGTAGGCCGCACCGGCCATTGACAATGCGCATTATACGTATTATACGTATCGACCACAACGGCCGTTATACAACCGATCTTCGAGGAGCATTCCACTATGGCGATCGCTTGTCCCGTCGGATTCGATGTTGCCCGCCTGAAGGAAGAGGTACGCCAGACCTACGCATCTGTCGCCCGAGAGCCGGGCGGCGAGTTTCATTTTCACCGCGGCCCCGAATACGCCGCCCGGTTGCTGGGCTACGACCCCGCTGAATTGCAATCCCTGCCGAGTGGCGCCACGACGCCGTTTGCCGGCGTCGGCAATCCGTTCTTGATGGATCCCCTGCCCGAGGGCGCATCCGTCCTCGATGTCGGTTCGGGCGCGGGCATGGATTGCCTGCTCGCCGGCCGGCGGGTGGGCAAGCGTGGCTCGGTCGTCGGCGTCGACATGACCGACGAGATGCTCGAACGAGCGCGGACAGGCGCGCGCGCGGCGGGGCTTGCGCACGTGCGATTCGAGAAGGGCGACATCAACCGCCTGCCGCTCGACGCGCAAAGCATGGACATCGTGATATCGAACGGCGTTTTCAATCTCTCGCCCGACAAGGCCGGGCTGTTCGCGGAGCTGTATCGCGTGGTAAAGCCCGGGGGTCGGCTGCAGTTTGCCGATATTACGGTCGAGGCCGAACTGTCCGAGGCCGCCCGCAACGACATTGATTTATGGACCGGGTGAATCGCAGGTGCTCTGCAGGTTGCAGAGATGATCGAAGCCCTCCAGCAAGCCGGTTTCCGTGACGCGCGCGCGTGTCACTTCTTCGATAGTTTTGCGGGCACCAGCAAGGAACGGGTGGCGCGCAAGTACGGCGTGCGCGGAACAAATTTCATGGCATTCAAATAGTGAGTATCGAGAAGGACTTGCCCGATACAACCGCCGCAGAGGCATACGAGAAGTACATTGTTCCCGCGCTCAATGCACGGCTCGCTGAGGAAGCCGTCAGGGCTGTGGCACTTGGGCCTGGCGAACGCGTTCTCGACCTGGCGTGTGGCACCGGCGTCGTCGCCCGGATCGCGGCGCAGAAACTGTCTCCTGGCGGTTCAGTAGCAGGGCTCGACTTTGATCCGGCGATGCTTGCAGTAGCGAGTTCCTCAGTCAGCGATTGCGACGGCGTGCGCTTCGAGTGGCACTGCGCGAGCGCGCAGAAAATGCCCTTCGGGAACGACGTATTCGATGTTGCCCTCTGCCTTCAGGGTTTGCAGTATTTTCCGGATTGTGTGGCAGCACTGCTCGAAATACGCCGGGTCATGAACGCTGGTGGACGATTCGTGGCGGTAGTGTGGAGTTCACTGGAGGACTGCAAGGGACAGCTTGCCCTCTCACGTGCCTTGCAGCGTCGGGACATCGACGTCGCCTCGATCACGAAGGCTTATTCAATGGGCGAACCTGAACACATAAGAAAGCTTTGTGCAACAGCCGGGTTCGGTGATGTCGATATCCATACGGGCTTGACCACGTCACGTTTCCCCTCCGCGAGGCACTTCATCGATGCATTCGCTGCGGGCAGCCTTTCCAGCCGCGCTGCCATCGCTAAAGTGCGCGAAGAGGAGCGCGCGGCATTCTACGAGGAGGTAGACCGAGAACTCGCTCAATACGAGGACGCGGACGGGATAGCGCTGCCGCTGGGCTATCTGATGTTGAAGGCTTACGCCTGATTGTGAGGCAGGCCTTCATTTTTGCGAGCAGGCTTGCGTTGCTGTCTCAGCTGGCTGTAGGTCGGCAACTACTCTACCCGTCCAGGTACAACGACATGACAAATCGATGAATTACCTTTATATGATCCCAATCGAGGGGAGAACCAGTACGATTTTAAGCAAACCAAGGAGGTGTCATGAAGCTCGTTAAAGTCGCGACGATGGGTTTTTGTCTGGGAATAGCCAGCGGCATGGCCGCTCCACTGAGTGCGGCAGAGCCCTACTATACCGCCGTCATGGAGAAAGACATCAAATGGCAAGACGCACCTTCCATCGGCCCAGGCGCGAAGACTGCCGTCATACACGGTGATCCCAAATCTGCCGGACCGTTTGTGATGCGCCTTCGCATTCCTCCCAATACAACCATACGGACTCACACGCACCCGGCCGATGAAAACGTCACCATTCTTTCAGGAACGCTTTATTTTGCTGCGGGAGATAAGCCGGATCCCAAGACAGCCAAGGCATTCGGCCCAGGTGGCTATTTTTCGATAGGCAAGGGCAAGCCCATGGTCGCCTTCTCCAAGGATAGCGAGGTGATTGCCCAACTTCATGGAACTGGACCGTGGGGTATCACCTATATGGATTCAAAGGATAGCCCCGCCAAGAAAACCAAATAGCCAAAGGCACAAAAGGGGCAGCCAAGCCCCTTTTCCGTTCAGCGCTTCCGCGACTGCACCACGAGCCACGCGATCACGCCGGCAAGCGCGACCAGCATCAGGGCAATGATGCCGACGTGGTGCAGGCGGCCGACCCAGATCTCGAGCGCCCGGCCTGCGAAATAGCCGATGCCGGCGATCAGCGGCGCCCAGATGAGCGCACCGATGAAGTTGAAGAGCGCGAGCCGCCACGCCGGGATGCCGCTCGAGCCGATGACGATCGGGCCGGCAATGCGCATACCGTAGAGGAAGCGCACCAGGACGACGGCGAGGACGTCCCAGCGCTTGAGCAGCGCCTGAATGCGAGGCGCCCGCGCCGCGAGTGAAGGGAAGCGCGCGAGCACGCGGTTGCCGTAGCGGCGGCCGATGAAGAAGAAAACCTGGTCGCCGAGAAATGCGCCGACCACCGCAACGGCCACGACAGCGGGAAACGAAAGATAGCCGTGATGCGCCGCGAGGCCCGCCATCGCGAGCACGCTCTCGCCTTCGAGCATGGTGCCCAGAAAAACGGCGAGGTAACCGAGAGGGCCGATAAACGCGTCGGGAACCATGTCAGGCGTCGGAAAAAAGCGAGCACAGCGAAAAACGCAGCGTCAGCTTAGCACCGGCGGGGCCGCTGCCCGCAAGCGGTCGTTCAGCCGCACACCTGTCGCAAGCTGCCCGCCCGGTGAAACCTTTACCGCCGCTCCCCGCGCGCGCTACAGTTGCAGCATGGACTTCCGCAACGGCTTCGTCGACGCCATCGGCAATACGCCGCTCATCAAGCTGCGCAAGGCGTCGGAACTCACCGGCTGCACGATCCTCGGCAAGGCTGAATTCCTGAATCCCGGCGGATCGGTAAAAGATCGCGCGGCACTCTACATCATTCTCGATGCCGAGCGGCGCGGGCTGCTTAAGCCCGGCGGCGTGATCGTGGAAGGCACCGCCGGCAACACCGGCATCGGCCTGGCGCTGGTCGGCAATGCTCGCGGCTATCGCACCGTCATCGTCATTCCCGATACGCAGAGCCGGGAAAAGAAAGACATGCTGCGGCTCTGCGGCGCCGAACTGAAGGAGGTGCCCGCGGTGCCCTACAAGGACCCCAACAATTACGTGCACGTTTCCGAGCGCCTGGCGCGCGCGCTCGCCGCGACGGAAGCGAATGGCGTGCTGTGGGCCAATCAATGGGACAACACCGCCAATCGCGATGGCCATTACCGCAGAACCGGCCCGGAGATCTGGCGGCAGACCGAAGGCAAGGTGGACGGCTTCACGTGCGCGATCGGCACCGGCGGGACGCTTGCCGGCACCGCGACTTTTCTCAAGGAGCAGCGCCGCGAAGTCCGCACTGCAGTTGCGGACCCGATGGGCGCCGCGATGTACCACTGGTTCAAGCACGGCGAGTTGAAATCCGAGGGCAGTTCGATCACCGAAGGCATCGGCCAGGGCCGCGTGACCCGCAATATCGAAGGCGCGCCGGTGGATGACGCCTATCAGATACCGGACGAGGAAGCGCTGCCGATCGTGTTCGACCTGCTGCGCTCGGAAGGGTTGTGCCTCGGCGGCTCGAGCGGCATCAATGTCGCCGGCGCGATCCGTCTCGCGCAGGACCTGGGGCCGGGCCACACCGTCGTGACCATACTCGCGGATTCCGGCACGCGCTATCAGTCGAAGCTCTTCAATCCTTCGTTTCTCAAGGAAAAAGGCCTGCCCTGTCCGGACTGGCTGTGAATATCCGCCTGCGGCGCAGGTGCTAGAATCGGCGGCCTCGCCGCTCGCGCGCCCCTTCGCAACGTTGCGCAAACGCATATGCGCAGATTGGAGCTGTCCCGATGAACACCGCACAAGACTCCTGCAGGCGCACCGAAATCCGCGATGGCATGCGCATCACGTGGCACCAGCCGATCCCCGTCGATGACGGGTTGGTGCTGCGCGCCGACGTGTATCGGCCGATCGACGAGGGCGTGCCCTGTCCGGTGATCCTCACCTACGGCATATACGGCAAGGGACTTGCCTACCAGGACGGCTATCCGCTGCAGTGGGAAAAGATGGTCGCCGACCATCCGGAAATCCTGACGATGTCGTCCAACAAGTACCAGAACTGGGAGACCACCGATCCGGAGTGCTGGGTGCCCCACGGCTACGCGGTGGTGCGCGTGGATTCGCGCGGCGCCGGCTGGTCGCCGGGCTTCATGGACCCGGCTTCTCCGCGCGAGATCGAGGACCTCTATCAGTGCATCGAGTGGGCGGGCACGCAGCCGTGGAGCAACGGCAAGGTCGGCATGCTCGGGATTTCGTACTACTCGAGCAACCAGTGGCGCGTTGCCGGCATGCATCCGCCGCATCTCGCGGCGATCATCCCCTGGGAAGGCCAGAACGACCGCTACCGTGATTCCGGCTATCACGGCGGGATCCTGTGCGAGTTTCAGAAACGCTGGGCCAAGCACCAGGTGGTGAACATCCAGTACGGCCGCGGCGAGCGGGCGATGAAGAATCCCAACACCGGCGAATCGGTTGCCGGGCCGGTCACGCTCTCCGACGAGGAGCTGGCGAAGAATCGCGTGGATGCGTTCGAGGAGCTGAAGAAGCATCCCTTCGACGACGACTGGCACCGCGGTCGCACGGCGGATCTGTCGCGCGTGCGCACGCCGCTCCTCACCTGCGCCAACTGGGGCGGGCAAGGCATCCACCCGCGCGGCACCTTCAACGGGTTCACCGAGACGCCGCACGACACGCCGAAATGGCTGGAGGCGCACGGGGATTCGCACTGGTCGCTTTTTTCGAGCGGCTACGGCGTCGCGCTGCAGAAGCGTTTTTTCGACCACTATCTCAAGGGTGTCGCCAACGGCTGGGTCCGGCAGCCGCGCGTGCAGCTCAACGTCCGCCATCCCGGCGAGCGCTTCGTGCTGCGCCACGAGAACGAGTGGCCGCTGGCGCGCACAAAGTGGACGAAGTTCTACCTCGATCCCGCGAGCAAGTCCCTCGCTGCCAAGCCGCTGGCGCAGGCGGCGAAGATCGAGTACGACGCGCTTGGCGACGGGGTCACGTTCTGGATGCCGCCGCTCGAGAAGGAGACCGAGATCACCGGCCCGATGGCGGCGAAGCTCTTCGTATCATCGTCCACCGCGGATGCCGATCTTTTCCTGATCGTGCGCGTGTTCGATCCACAGGGCAAGGAACTCACCTTCATGGGCTCGACCGATCCCAATACGCCGATCGCGAACGGCTGGCTGCGCGCCTCGCACCGCCGCCTCGATCCGAAAAAGAGCACGCCGTACCGACCGTATCATCCGCACGACCGCAAGGAGCCGCTCACCCCGGGCGAAATCTACGAGTGCGAGGTGGAGATCGTGACAAGCTGCATCGTCGTGCCGGCGGGCTGGCGCGTTGCGCTCACGGTGCGCGGCAAGGACTACGAGTACGAGGGCGAGCTGTCGGAATTCGGCAAGAAATTCCACTACGGCACCCGCGGCACCGGCGGCATGACGCACAACGATCCCGACGACCGGCCGGCGGCGCTCTTCGGCGGGAAGGTGACGCTGCACGCAGGCGGCGGGCGCGAATCGTACCTGCTGCTGCCCCTCATCCCCCCGAAATAGGGGTCTGACCCTTGCCTTATCTCGAGCGCCCGGACTGCCGGCTGTACTACACGGTCGATGACCACACCGACGCTTGGACCCGCCCGGAAAGCGTGCTGTTCGTTCACGGCTTCACCGAAACGACCGAAGCCTGGCGCGCGTGGGTGCCGCATTTTTCCCGCCGCTATCGCGTCATCCGCATCGATCAGCGCGGGTTCGGAAAATCGGGTCCGGTGGCGCGGGATTTTCCGCTGACGACCGAAATGTTCGTGGCGGATCTCGCGGCGATGATCCGACAGGTCGCGGGGGAGCCGGTGCACGTCGTGGGCGGCAAGAGCGGCGGGATCAGCGTGCTGATGCTCGCGGCGACGCACCCGGAACTGACGAGGACCATCACGGTCGCGTGTTCGCCTGTCACAGCGCCCAGGGCGGATGGCTGGATCGAGGAGATGGCGCGCGATGGCGTGCGGAGCTGGGCGAAGCGAACGCAGCGCGAACGCATGGGGAGCCGCATGCCGGAGGCGGGCATCGACTGGTGGTCCGACATGATGGGTGCGACGGCGTTATCGACGGTGCATGCCTACTTGCGCTGGGTCAGCGCCATCGACATTCGCGAAGATATCAAGCGCATTCGTTGCCCTGCCCTCGTCATCGGTACCGATACGGCGCGACGCGGGAAAGCGGTATTCGAAAGCTGGCAGAAGACGATTCCTGATTCCGAACTGGCGATCATCCCGATCGACGGCTATCATGCGGCGGGCTCGGATCCCGACGCCACCGCGCAGGTCACGCTCGATTTCATCGTCCGGCATGCAACGTAAAGTCTGGATCCCGGCGTACGCCGGGAAGACAAGGGAGATATTCCATGTATGAAATGATCGACCGCGCGCTCTCCGAAGAGCAGCGCATGATGCGCGACACCATACGCGCGTTCGTGGACGGCGAAGTCATCCCCTTCATCCGCAAGCACTGGGAGAAGGAGTGGGACATGAAGCCGGAGAACCGGCCGTCGCGCGAACTGCTCGAAGCGGCGCACAAGATCGGGGTCCGCACGCTCGGGATTCCCGAGGAATTCGGCGGCACGCCGGTCGACCCGGCGCACGAAGTGCAGACGTTCGCCATGGTGGCGGAGGAGATCTCGCGCGGCGACTCGGGGCTCGCCGACAAGCTCACGCAAATCTGGAAGATCTGCAAGCTCCTCGCCAATATCGCGCCCCGGCATCTGCAGGAAAAGTGGTTCCCGCGCATCGCGGAGGACCCGTCGTTTTTGCTCGCGCACTGCCTGACCGAGCCGCGCGGCGCCTCCGACCGCGGGCTGCCCTACGACGTGCCCGAAGCGATGATGCACACGCGGGCGGAGCTGCGCGGCGACCGGTGGGTGATCAACGGCCGCAAGCAGTTCATCACCAACGGCTACGACGCGAAGCTCTACGTGGTGTA
>JBQTJV010000076.1:0-6031 GCA_052386775.1 Betaproteobacteria bacterium | reverse complement strand
CAAAGGCGGTCCTCGGCACCATGATTCGCAACATCCAGGTCGCCGAGGACACCAACAACCTGCTGTGCCAGGACACGGGGATCCCGATCTACAACGTGACCATCGGCGCCGGCGTCGAGGTGGACGGCTACGGGTTGAAGCAGGCGATCGCGAAAGGCTGCGAGCGCGCCACGCGCGAGCACCCGCTGCGCTCGTCCGTCGTGCATCCCGTCACCCGCCGCAACGAGCACACCTCCTGCGGACGCGCGGTGCCGGTGGTCAACATCGATTTCACGCCGGAAGCCGAGACGCTCTCGATCGAGATGATTCCGAAAGGCTCGGGCTCGGAGAACAACTCGTGGCTCAAGATGGCAGTGCCGGCCGACGGCATCGACGCCATCAAGACCTTCGTCATCGATTGCGTGCTGGACGCGGGCGGGAAAACGTGTCCGCCCACGATAGTCGGTGTTGGCGTCGGCGGCACTGCCGATCTCTGCGTGCACCTCTCAAAGGTCGCAGCGACCCGACCGTTGGGTTCGCAATGCGACGATCCGGAGGGCGCGAAGCTGGAACAGGAACTCAGCACGGCAGTTAATCAGCTCGGCGTCGGGCCGCAAGGCCTGGGCGGCGATTCCACGTCGTTCGCCGTCCATGTCGAGATTGCCGCCACCCACATCACGATGAACCCGGTTGCGGTGAACATGCAATGTCATTCCGCACGGCGCGCACGGGCGACCTTCACGCCGCGCGGTCTCGAATACGGGTATTGAGCATGGCCCACTACGATTTCAACATGCCGGTTACCGACGTCGAGGTGCGGCAGTTGCGGGTCAACGATACGGTGACGCTCAACGGCACGCTCTACGGCATACGGGACGCGACGCAGATCCACATGTTCGACCACGGCCGCAAGACGCGTTTCGAGATGAATGGCCACGCCGTCATCCACACCGCGCCCAATGTCCGGTGGGCCGGAGAGACGCAGGCGACACCCAGCGGCTATGCGCCGATCTGCATCGGCACCACCACCAGCGCGCGAATGGAGCGCTTCACCCGCCCGCTGATGCGGGAATACGGCGTGCGCATCGTGATCGGCAAGGGTGGCCTGGCGCAGGGCTCGCTCGACACATTTAAGGAGCTGGGCGGCGTCTATCTCGCGATCGTGGGCGGTGCGGCGGCGCTCGAGACGACGTGGGTGGAGGCGATCGAGGATGTCGACCTCGATGACCTCAATCCGGAATCACTATGGAAATTCCGCGTGAAAGGTTTCGGTCCACTGCTCGTATCGATGGACAGCCATGGCGGCAGCCTCTATAGCCGGGTCGATCAATCAGCGCGCGATCGACGGGCTGCCGCACTCGCGACTTTAGGCGTAAAGGCCGGTTAACCGCACCATCGCCGACACGCCGGGCTGCCTGAAGGAATCTGCATACTCGTAAGCTGGGCCTGGCGTGTGTTCCGTCAGCGCGATCGCATCCGAATGCCGGCGAGCCCTGCGGTGGAAAGGCTGGAATGAGACGACTGAAGACCGACATCCTCATACTGGGCTCGGGCGGTGCCGGGCTATTTGCCGCGCTGCATGCGCATCAGGCCAATCCCGGACTTTCCATCACGGTGGCGGTGAAGGGGCTGCTCGGCAAGTGCGGCTGCACCCGCATGGTGCAGGGCGGCTACAACGTCGCGCTGGCCGAGGGCGATTCGGTGGAGCGCCATTTCATGGATACCATCGAAGGCGGCAAGTGGCTGCCCGACCAGGATCTCGCGTGGCTGCTGGTCAGCGTCGCGGTCGAGCGCGTGCGCGAGCTGGAGAACGAACTGGGTTGCTTTTTCGACCGCAATCCCGATGGCACCATCCACCAGAAGGCATTTGCCGGTCAGACGTTCGATCGCACCGTGCACAAAGGCGATCTGACGGGTATCGAGATCATCAATCGCCTCGCGGAACAAGTATGGGCGTGCGGCATTCACCGCCTCGAGGAGCATCGTGCGGTCGAACTGGTGCGCAACAGGGCGGGCGACGCGCTTGCGGGGGTCCTGATGATCGACATCCGCAGCGGACAATTCGTGTTCGTGCAGGCGCAGGCGGTGCTGCTCGCCACCGGCGGCGGCCCCACCATGTACAAGTACCACACGCCCTCCGGCGACAAGACCTGCGACGGGATGGCGATGGCGCTGCGCGCCGGCCTGCCGTTGCGCGACATGGAGATGGTGCAGTTCCATCCGACCGGGCTCATCGCCGGGCCGCACACCCGCATCACCGGGACCATCATCGAGGAGGGTTTGCGCGGCGCGGGTGGCCATCTGCTGAACGGTGCCGGAGAGCGCTTCATGCACCTCTACGACCCGCGCGAGGAGCGTGCGACCCGCGACATCGTGAGCCGTGCCATGTTCGACCAGATGCGGGCCGGCAAGGTCGGTCCGCGCGGCGGCCTTTACATCACCATGCGTCATCTCGATCCGGTCATGGTCCGCAGAATGTTCAAGGGCATGGTCGAGCGCTGCGCCGATTGCGGCTTCGACCTCGTGTCCGGCCTGGTGGATGTGGTGCCGACCGCGCATTACATGATGGGCGGCGTCGTATTCGGAACGGACTGCAGCACAGCGTTGCGCGGTCTTTTCGTTGCCGGAGAGGATTCCGGCGGCGTGCACGGAGCGAATCGCCTGGGCGGCAACGGGGTCGCAAACTCCACGGTTTTTGGTGGCATCGCCGGAGATTCGATGCCGCGGTGGCTCAAGGCGTACGGGGCCTATCACGAACCGGATGTCGCGGCGATTGATGCGGCAGTGGCGCGCTGTAATGCCCCGCTCGCCAGGCCGCCGGGGGACATCAACGCGATACGCGAGCAGCTTTACGATCTCATGTGGGACGATGTCGGAATCCTCCGCAACGCGGCCGGATTGAGGCGCGCCGAAGGCGCGCTGGACGAACTCGACGCGCGGCTGGATGAAACCGGTGTGCCGGCAGGCGAGCTCGCGTTCAACCTCACCTGGCATGAGTGGCTGAATCTCAAGAGCCTGATCCTGGTTTCGAAAGCAATCCGCTTCGCCGCGATGGCGCGCGAAGACTCGCGGGGTGCGCACTTCCGCGAGGATTTCCCCGAGGTGCGGGATTTGGAAAACTCGCGCTTTACGGCGGTGACGCTGCACGAGACGGGTTTCGACATATCGATGCAACCGGTGCGTTTCACTCGCGTGAGACCGGGCGAAACGCTGCTTAAGGAAGCGGCGCTGACGGGGTGAGCAGTCTGAAGAGGCAGTTCCGTTTGTGGTGCTGGATCGGGAGACGATTGATGCGATGCAAAGCGCGGTTGGCACGAGGGGGAGCGATCCACATGGTTGCTGCGGCCTTGCTCTTCGCGGCGACCGGCGCAGCCTGGGCGCAGGCTTATCCGGCGCGGTCGGTGCGGGTGGTGCTGCCGTTTCCGGCGGGCGGGGGCAGCGATCTGATCGGGCGTCTGGTGACACAGAAGCTCGCCGCCGCCATCGGACAGCCGGTGGTCGTGGACAATCGCGCGGGCGCGAGCGGGAACATCGCCGCCGAAATCGTCGCGAAAGCGTCGCCTGACGGCTATACGCTTTTGTTCGGCAATTCTTCATTGTCCATCAGCCCGGCGGTCTACCAGAAGCTTAACTACAGTCCCACGCAGGACCTGATGCCGATCTCCATGGCGTCCTCCTACCCCTTTGCATTGACGGTCCATCCGTCGCTGCCGGTGCGCAACGTCCGCGAACTGGTGGCGCTGGCAAAGGCGAGGCCGGACCAGCTGGCGTACGCGTCGGCCGGGGCGGGAACGATGTCGCACATGGCGATGGAAATGCTGCGCCTCAAGACCGGAACACGGGTGCAGCATCTCCCGTACAAGGGCGCCGCGCCCGCATCGGTCAGCCTGATCTCGGGCGAAACGCAACTCGCCTTCCTGGTGATGCCGGTTGCGCAGGTGCAGATCAAGGCCGGCAAGCTGCGCGGACTGGGCGTGGCGGCACCGACGCGTTCCACCGCTGCCCCCGACATGCCCACGATGCAGGAGTCGGGCGTCGAAGGGCACATCGCGCTGCAGTGGAACGGCTTTTTCGCGCCCGCCCGCACGCCGCACGCCATCATCGACCGCCTGCATCGAGAGGTGGCGAAAGCCGTTCATCTGCCGGATGTGAAACAGCGGTTTGAGGCGGAGGGCGCGACGCCGGCCGGCACCTCGCCGGGCGAATTCGCGGCGTTCTATCGCGCGGAGGCCGAGAAGTGGGCGGATGTCGCGAAGCGCTCCGGCACCCGCCTCGACTGATTATTGTCGTCATGCCGATGAAAATCGGCATCCGGGAATGAAGTCTGGATTCCGGCTTTCGCCGGAATGACGAAGCGAACAAACTCGGGAGTGTCCCCGGTTTTCAATGACAAGCTCATGCCGAAAGTTACGCTGGAAGAATTGACGGCGCTCACGGTGCGCGCACTGGAAAAAGCGGGCGCGTCGAGCGCAATGGCGAAAGCCACCGCGGACGCATTGATCGCGGCCGAAAGCGAAGGATTGACCGGCCACGGCGTCTCGCGCGTCGCGCTCTATTGCCAGCATGTGCGCGAGGGCCGCGCCGACGGACACGCGCGCCCCGCACTCGTGCATGAAAAGCCTGGCGCGTGCCTGATCGATGCCGGCGGCGGGCTCGCGTACGAGGCTATGGCGATGGCGGTGCAGGAAGGCATCGCCCGCGCGCAGCGGCACGGCATCGCCTTCGTCGGCGTGCGCCGCAGCCACCATTTCGGCGCGGCGGCCTATCATCTCGCGCCGCTGGCGGAGGCAGGACTCGTCGGACTCGCGTTCAGCAATTCGCCCGCCGCGATCAACGCCTGGGGCGGCAAGCGTCCCGTCTTCGGCACCAATCCGATCGCGGCGATCTTTCCGCGGAGGAACGCCGCGCCGATCGTCGTCGATCTCTCGCTCACCGAGGTCGTGCGCGGGAAGATCATGCTCTTCGCCAAGGAAGGGAAGCCGATTCCGCTCGGATGGGCGGTCGATCGCGACGGCAAGCCGACGACGGATCCCAAGGCCGCGCTCACCGGCAGTCTCGCGGCGATTGGCGGTGCCAAGGGCACCATGCTCGCGCTCATGGTGGAGCTGCTGTGCGTCGCGATGACCGGTGCCGCGTTCGGGTTGGAGAACGATTCGTACTTCGAGCCCGGCGGGAAACCCGACATCGGGCACGCGCTCATCGCGATCGACCCCGATGCGCTTGCCGGCCGCGACGTGTATTTCGCGCGCGTCGAAGCGCTCGTCGCGACGCTCCTCGCCGACGAGGGCGTGCGCCTTCCCGGCTCGCGCCGCCAGCACGCCGCAACTCGCGCGCGTGAAGAGGGCGTCGTGATTTCCGATGCGCTCCATCAGGAGCTACGCGCGCTCGCGGGCTGACGTCTTGACGGGCAAATCGAACGCGCGTGTCGTCCTCGCCGTGCACGGCGGCGCCGGGACGATGCCCCGCAGCGAAATGAGCCCGGAGCGCGAACGAGCCTATCGCGAAGGCCTCGGTGCGGCACTGCGCGCCGGCTACGCCATCCTCGAAGAAGGCGGCAGCAGCCTCGACGCCGTTATCGCCGCGGTCATCGTTCTGGAAGATGCACCGCTCTTCAACGCGGGCCGCGGCGCCACGCTCAATGCCGAAGGCAAGCACGAGCTCGATGCTGCGGTAATGGACGGCGCGACGCTGCGCGCGGGCGGGGTGGTGGCCGTGCGGCGGATCAGAAATCCGATCGTTGCTGCGCGCGCAGTGATGGAGAAAACACCACACGTGCTCCTCGCGGGGCGCGCCGCCGAGCGCTTTGCACAGCGCGCCGGCGTGCCGCTCGCGCCGCTCGCGTACTTCACGACGCCCGAACGCGTAGCGGCCCTGGAACGCGCGCGGGCACGCGAACGGAAACGCCTGCGCACACGCGCGAGCGCGGCGGATCTACACGGCACCGTCGGTGCGGTCGCGCTCGACCGTCACGGCCATCTCGCCGCCGCGACTTCCACCGGCGGCTACACCAACAAAATGGCGGGGCGCATCGGCGACTCCCCACTCGTCGGTG
>JBQTJV010000075.1:0-6461 GCA_052386775.1 Betaproteobacteria bacterium | reverse complement strand
CGCCGCGATACGGCCAGCAGAGGGCCACCACCTTGCCTGAAAAGTCGGGAAACCCGCGCCTGAGCAGCGCGGTCATGCGCTCGTTCCATTGCCGCCGGGTCGCAGCATCGATTGCTTCACGACGCCCGATGAGTTCCGCCCGCTTCTGCTTGCGCCAGGCCTTGATGTCGTTCCAGTCTTTCATTCCAATCCTCGAAACCCGCCGAGTGCGGCTCGTCCTATACTAGGGGCGTGCGATACGCCCGTCTGTTGTTCGCCCTCATGGCGTTGGCCTGCAACGCCTGCTCGCCGGCAGGCGCCGCCGAGGCGCGCGCCTTCAATCCCAGTCCCCATGCGATCGACATTCCGTCCTGGTTCCAGGACACCTTTCTCGATCTGCCCGAAGACATTCGCGAGGCAGCGCGGAGCGGCAAGCGCGTCATGGTTTATTTTGGCCAGGACGGCTGCCCGTACTGCCGTGAACTCATGCGCACCAACTTCAGCGACAAACGGATCGCCGAGAAGACACGCCGCCATTTCGTGCCGATCGCGATGAACATATGGGGCGATCGCGAAGTCCGGGGAATCGACGGCAGGCAACATACCGAAAAGGCGTTTGCCGCGCAGCTCAAAGTACAGTTTACGCCCACTCTCGTGTTCTTCGACGAGAAAGGCGGAATCGCGCTGCGGCTGAACGGCTATTATCCGCCCCATCAATTCCACGCAGCACTGGATTACGTGATCGGGCGGCAGGAGCGCAAGATCGCGTTTGCCGAGTTTCTCCGGCGGCACGCTAAGGAACCGGCAAGCGGGACGCTGCACCCACAGCCGTTCTTCATGCGTCCGCCATACGATCTGGACCGCTCGCGCAATGCCGCCGCCAAACCGCTTGCCGTCGTGTTCGAGCAAAAGCACTGTGCGGCCTGTGATGAAATGCACGCCACCGGGTTCAGGGACCGGGCTGCACGGACATTGATCGACCGGTTCGACGTCGTGCGCCTCGAACTTTTTGGCGCTCAACCGGTGGTGACCCCGGGCGGCAAGCGGCTCAGCGAAGAAGCCTGGGGTCGCGAGCTGAAGATCGCGTACACGCCGACCATCGTGTTTTTTGACACGCGCGGGCAGGAAGCGTTTCGCGTCGAAGCCTATTTGCGGCCGTTCCATTTCATCTCGAGCTTTGACTACGTCGCGAGCGGCGCCTATCGCAGGGAACCGAACTTTCAGCGCTACCTCCAGGCGCGTGCGGAGAAGATCCGCGCCGAAGGGGGAAAGGTCGAGCTGTGGTGACCGGCTATGGCAGCGCGGCGAGGATGCGGCGCACCGGCGCCGGTACCGCTGCCGCGACCGCCTCGTGGCGAAGCATCCACGCCGCGCCCGGTTCTGCGGCGCGCGGTTCGAGTTGCGCAACCCGCACGTAGCGGGGATGGATGGTGAGCCGAAAGTGGGTGAATCCGTGCGCGACTTCGGCCAGCGGGGACGCCTTCGCGACACAGGCGCCAAAGCGGCTCAGGCACAGGGCCTCCAGTTCATCGTCGCGCGCGCATTCCGGCAGGCACCACAATCCGCCCCAGATGCCGGTTTCAGGCCGCCGCTCCAGCAACACCCGTCCGGCGTGCTCGAGCACGAGCATCACGGTCTCGCGCTGCGGCAACATCTTCTTCGGTTTGGGTGCAGGCAGGGTGTCGACCAGGCCCCCGGCGCAAGCAACACAATCTGAGGCAACTGGGCAGGCCGCGCAGGCCGGCGTGCGCCTCGTACACACGCCGGCGCCGAGATCCATCAATGCCTGCGTATACGTGCCGATCTCCGCATCCGGCAGCAAAGATTCCGCGGTGGTCCACAGCGCAGCCTCCACTGCCTTGTCGCCGGGATAACCACGGATTCCGAAGTGGCGCGTCAGCACGCGCTTGACGTTTCCGTCCAGGATCGGGCGCCGCTCACCGTAGGCGAAGGCACATATTGCCGCCGCCGTCGTGCGGCCCACCCCGGGCAGCGCACGCACCGCCTCGAAGTCGGCGGGAAACCGCCCGCCGTGATCGCGAACGATGGCCTGGGCGGCACGGTGCAGGTTGCGGGCGCGGGCATAGTATCCGAGCCCGCTCCACCGGGTGAGGACCGCATCCAGCGAAGCGGCGGCGAGCGTTGCAATATCGGGAAAGCGCTGGAGAAACCGTTGGTAGTACGGGATCACCGTCGCCACCTGTGTTTGCTGCAGCATGATTTCGGAAATCCAGATGGGATAGGGCTCGGAAGACTGCTGCCATGGCAAATCGTGACGGCCATGGCGGCTGTGCCAGGCGATCAGCCGGGCGGCAAAAGCGCTCATGCCGCAACCCGCCTCACCGCCCGAACAAACCCTTCAACCGATCGCCCAGGCCGCCGCCACCGCTCTTTCCCTCCGTGCTGCCGCCGCCCAGCCGTCGTTCGACCTGCTCGCGCACCGTCGCTTCGACCTTCTGTTTCGCCGCATCGGTCGCAAGCGCGGCGAAGTCGAGCTTGTAGGAGGGCGCATCGAGCGGCCCGGCGACGCGTACGGGCACGGTCACGCCCTGCAGATCGGCAAGCTCGCGCCCTCCCTGCCCCTTGGTGGTTCCGACGATCGAGGCCTTGATGAGATAGTCGATGCTGTCGTTGCCGATGTTGATGGTGCCCTCCCCGCCCACGCGCAACAGCGGCGACTTCATCGCGAGATCGTTGTTGTGCGCCACCCCATTCTTGATGCTGAACGTCGCGCTCAGCTCGGAAAAATCGGTTTTCTCTGCCTTGTTCGCCTGCTGCACCTGCTCGCCGCGCAGCACGCCGAGCTTCGCCTTGGCGCTGCGTATCGATCCGGCGATATTGATGCCCTTGAGTGCGCCGTCGGTAAGCCGCACCGCCGCCGCGCCGTTGAGCGCCTTTTTCAGCGCCGCGACGGTACTGCCCTGCGCCGTCACGTCGAGCGTCACGTTGCCTTTGCCCTCCAGCATGTCGTTCTCGGCCAGATCGTGGAGCAGAGGGCCGACATTGACGCCGGTCAATTTCTGCCGCACTACGAACGACGGCGTCGCGGTCGCATCGACGCTGAGTCCGCCCGCAAGCGAACCCTGATACAAATTCGCCGCGACGGGATCGAGGTCCATGCGCCCGCCGGCGGCCTTTGCAGCGATTCGCACGTTGGATGTTTTCACGTTCGAGACCTTGAGCGCGCCGATCCGCAGCGTGCCATTCGCGTTAAGAGCCTTAAGCGCCGTGAGATCGATCGGCTGCTCGGCGCTCGAGCCCTTGGCCGGCGCCGTGGACGTGCCTTTTGCGGGGATGCTTTTCGTCAGGTAACGATCGAGGTCCAGGCGGTCGATATCGACGTCGAAGGTGTAGGACGGGGGGGCGAATTTTGCCAGCCCGGCGCGGCCGTTTATCGTGCTTTCGTCGAACCGGGTCGCAAACGTGAGATTGGCGGACTGCTGCGCCATGTCGACCGCGAGCGCCCCGTTCACCGCAGCTTCGATCGGGGACCTGGGCAGTTTCGGATTGGTCACGGTGATCGCCGCTGCGAGCTTCGGCAACTCGAAGCGCTGGCGATCGATGCTGCCCGCAAGCGGGCTCGTCAACTTCGCGCGCGTACTGGCGCCGTCGTCCTGCAGGTCGAGGCTGGCGGTCACCTGCCCGGCCTTGAACGCCTGGGCGGTGCCTTCGATCGCGGGGACCTCGACTTTCGCTGTCAGTTTGCGCTTGGCTGCGGCGAGCGTCATGTCCAGCGTGATGCGGTCGCCGCTCACCTTGTCTCGCGTGACGCTGAGCCGCGGCATGTCGAACTTGAGGTTGACATCCTCACCCTCGCGCCTGCCTTTTGCGGCGACCGTCAGCCTGGAGGCGATAAACTCATTGTTTGCGAGGCGCGCTTCGAGACTTCCCCTGGCATTCGCTGCGATGTCGCTCACGCCAGCCGCTGCGCCTTTCGCACCGAAGTCGAGACCTTCCAGCACCAGGCGCTGCTGTGCGGGATCGAACGCAACGCGGGTCTTCAGCGTGGCTTCCAGGTCGAGCTTGGGCTGGCCGCTGCGTGCCGCAAACGACAATTCGATGTCGCTCGGGACACCGGGTGCGATGCGCCCCGTGGTGAGGTTGAGGCGCGTGATCTCGTACTTCGCACCACTCGCCTGATCGCTGTACGTCACGGAAGCGTCATGCACCTTGACGCGAGCGATGTCGACCTTCACGCCGGCCGGAGGCGCAGGCTTTTGTGGGGCCGGCTTGCCGCTCGCGGGGGGACCCGCCAGATCATCGAAATTGGTGCGCCCGTCCTTGTAGCGCACGACGTTCGCCTTGAGGCCTTTTATTTCTACCGCGTCGACTACGACCTCGCGGGACAGCAGCGGCAGCAGCTTGACCGAAAGACGCAGGTCCTCGACCGCAGCGAATTCCCTGCTGCTCGCACGCTCCGTCAGCGCCGCCTTGCCGAGCCGCGCCCCGATGCGAGGGAACACGGAAAGCTCGATATCCCCGGCGAGCGTCAAGGTGCGCTGCGTTTTTTCCTTCACCGCCTGCACGATCTGCGGCTTGTACTGGTTCGGATCGAACGTGGCCGCGACATAGCCGAGCACGGCGATCGCGAGCACGACCACAACGCCGAGTCCGAGCAACGCGTATTTGATGATCTTCATGGTCGTCTTCCGAGGCCGGCCCGATGCGGACTCGGTCCTGCCGCATCCGTCGGTATTTTACGCCGAGCCGCTACGACCACGATCCGGTGCCCTGACACCGGATCATGAAGCCGGGTGGTCAGGGCCCCGGAGCGGGCGCCGGCTGCGGTGATTCCTCGGTCCGGACGGTGCCGCTTTCGCTCGCCATCTGCCGCGCCTTTTCGAGCTGCTCCTTGCCAAGCTCCTTGGCCTGTTCGGTCACGCGGTCGCTCGCTGCGCCCATCCACTCGTCTTCCCGACGCGTGCGCGGGACGGCCGCCGCCACCGCCGCACCGACCGCGAGCCCGATCGCGCCGAGCGCGAGCGGCTGTTCATGCAGCATGTAGTCGAATCCCTGGCGCGCGCGCTCGGCCTGGCGTCGTCCCGTTGCAGCGGCCCGGCGCGCCCGATCGCGCACACTGCTTGCCGTCTGGGCCCATGTTTCCGTGGCCGCACGCATCGACCGGGACGCGCTGTCGCGGGTCGCGGCCGCCGTGTCGGAGACGCGGTCCAGCGCATCCGCCGCACGCTCTGTGAGGCTCGACGATTCGGAAGCGCCCGTCACGTCTGCGTAGCCCATTCCCGCGCCTGGCGCGCTGCGACGTCCGGAGAACATGAGCCAGGCGAGACCGATGCCGACCAGCGTCACGGAAAGCGGGTTGTGCTTCACGGAGGCGCCCAAATTCGAGACAAACTCGCGCGCACCGCTGTTGCGCAAGTAGTCGATCCCTTGATCGACGAGCTGTCCCGTCGTGAGCCGGCTCTCGATCTCGTGCAGCGTCGCGTCCATGCTTCGGCGCACGCGGGCGATTTCGCCTTCAATTTCAGCGGGCGATCTTTGGCGATCGTGTCTCATCGCAGGTGCTCCCGGGTCAGTTCGGCATCACGCTGCAATGAACGCATGGTACGGGTGGGCGCCAGCTTACCGGCCTCCAGGTCGCGACGCCCTTTCGCCAGCGCGATCAGGCCGATCACGCCAACGACGGCGCCCACGATCAGCGGCGCCAGCCAGGGCGCGTGCTCGGGGGGCAACGCTTGAGCCAGCGCGTTAACCGCCGCATCCAGCAACAGCAGCACCGCCGCGAGCACGATCGCCCCGCCGATGGCAAGCGAGATGAGGGCCGTCTGAACTTGCGATACTTTTTCCGCGAGTTCGGCCTTGGCCAGTTCCGTCTCCGCCCGGAACAGCGCGGAGGTCTCCCGCCACAGGTCGGAAACCAGCCCCATCAGGGACCGCCGCTCGGCGGCCTCGTTGCGCGCACTCATTTCCATCATGGTCTCCCGGAATCGTAAGGAAAAGTCGATGCCACCGCGTTCGGCGCCTGCTGCGGACCCGCCGGGCTGCGGCCGATCAGACCTTCTTCCGGCCGGTCCGCGGAATAGGGACTGCTGCTCTTCAGAAAGCGCGCGGCGAGAAAGCCCGCAGCAACCGCCATGCCGAGAAAAACCGCGGGCTGGCTGCGAGCGAACGCCTCGACATCGTGGACTAACCCGTCAAAGTCCTTGCTGCGCAACTTACCGGAGAGGCGCTCCAGGCTGTCGGCCGCCTGTTCCGCGACCCGGCCCGCGGGACCGCGCCGCTCGAGGCTGCGCGCGGCGATTTTCAGTGCCGCGGCAAAATCGTGGATGTCCGCCGCCGTTGACTGCTGGGTTTCATTCAGCGCGGATCGGACGCTCGCCTTGGTATCGTTCCATACTGCCTGCGCCTGCGCTTTGCCGCTATCCCCGGCACGATGCGGTTCGGCGGTTCTATCCGCTTCGGCGGCGATCCCGTTCGGGTCGGTCCTTCGATATCCCGCTTTTTCGGTACCGGCGCTGGAATCG
>JBQTJV010000074.1:0-13819 GCA_052386775.1 Betaproteobacteria bacterium | reverse complement strand
GGTACATCGAGGGACTGATGGCGTGCCCCGACGGCACGATCAGGATCGTGTGCCCGTCCGGCGTGGCCGTTGCGGTGAGGTACGCAGCGATCGTCTGGTTTGCACCCGGGCGGTTATCGACGATGACTTGCGTGCCGAGCCGCTCGCCGAGCCGTTGCCCGATCGCGCGCGCGAGCAGATCCGCCGCGCCGCCCGGCACCACGCCGACCAGGAAGCGGATCGGCTTGCTGGGATACTGGCCTTGAGCCGGCACGGCCAACGGCGCGCAAAGCCCCAGCGCGAGCGCAAAGCCTGCGAGCCTGCCCACCAATGAACCCATGTCCCCCTCCTGCGGCTGGCGAGCCGCGGCGTTCTACTTTGCGAGTCCGATATCCCCCAGCACCGCTTTCATCGCGGCGTAGTCGCGCTCGAGTTCCTTCGCGAACGCATCTCCGGAAGTAAAGACGTTCGCCCAGTAATTGCGCTCGAGATCCTGTTTCCATTCCGGCGCTTCGGTCGCCTTGCGCAGCACCCCGGCCCAGTAGGCCGCCTGCTCGGGCGTGATCCCCCTGGGCGCGAATATGGCGCGCCATGCGCCGAACACGTGATCGACGCCCTGTTCCTTCCAGGTCGGCACGCTGGCGAGCGGGCCTGCGAAGCGCTGCGTCGCGGTGACCGCCACGATGGCGAGCTTGCCGTTGGCGACGTGCCCCGCCACGTTGCCGACCGCGGTGGTCACCAGATCGATATGCCCGCCCATGAGATTGGGGATCGCATCGGCCGAACCCTTGTAAGCCACGACTTTCAGGTCGCGCGCGCTGCCGCCGATCGCCTTCATCAGCAGACCGGCTGCAATATGATTGTGGCTGCCCAGCAGCGGCGAAAACCCTATCGTCACCGACTTCGGATCCTTCTTGAGGCGGTCGATCAGGTCCTTGCCCGACTTGAGCGAGGAGCCTGCGGCCACCGCGAAGGCCGTGTAGTCGTCGAACAGCGCGGCGATCGGCGTGAGATCGCTGTGCCGCAGCTTGCTGGCACCGGTAATGTGATTGGTGAGCAGCGCGGGGCCCGCCACCACCAGGTAATGCGGGTCGCCCGCGTGCTGCTGCACGTAGGTATACGCGATGCTGCCGCCCCCGCCCGGCTTGTTGACCACCGTCATGGTGGAGGTGACGAGATTGTTCGCTTTCAGTATGCGTTCCACGGTGCGCGCCGTCTTGTCGTTACTGCCGCCCGGCGGATTGGGCACGACCAGCTCCACGTTTTTCTGCGGCGTCCAGCCTTGCGCGCCCGCTGCGCCGGTCAGCGCAGCAAAAATCGCCACCACCACGTGCCGTATCAACCTCATGCTTGCTCCTTTAGTTGGCTTGCAGGCCGTGCAGCGCCGGCGCCATTGGGCCGGAACACGGCGAACACCTTGTCGGAATTGGTGATCCAGGATTCGAGAAATACCGATTCGTCCGGCGCTTTGCGTCCCAGTTCGTGCATCGCACCAGCGAGGCAGAACCAGTTTAGCAATTCGTGGTGGCCGCGGTCCTCGACCTCGTCGAGCGTGGTTTTCCGCCAGAATTCCCAGTCTCCGCGCTTGAGTGCTTCGTAGTAGCGGCGATCCGCCTCGACGTCCGGAAACATGAGCGCGTGCTTCTGCACAAGAAACGAATGGCTCCAGCTCGAGGAGGCGATCAGCGCCACGCGCCACGGGCTGCGCTGCAACGCGCGCGCAACCGCGGCGCCTATGTCGAAGCAGCGCCACGGTTGGGGTGCGGGCGGATCCAGCACGCTCTCCCCGTCCGCGAGCTGTTCCGCAGCCTGCGACGGGTCCATCGGCGCACCGCGCGCCGCGATCAGCCACCGCCCGTAAGCGTTGATCGCAAACGGCACGACGGCGTACGGAAAGCCCTTGCGGTCGTAATCGAGATACAGCACCGAATTCGAGAACGCGTGGCCCAGCGGCCGATGCAGCGGCTGATACGCGTAGGCGATGTCGAACCCTTCGCCGAGCAGCGCGGTGGCCAGGTACTTTCCGCCGGCGCGATGCCCTTTCACGGTGAAGGTCCGGTCTTCGGGCTCGTCCCAGGCGTTGGGGCCCCGCCGGTAGCCCTGCCACGGCTGAAACGACACGCTGTCGTAGGCGAGAACGGCAAACGCGGGAACACAGTCCTCGCGAAAGTTTTCGTACTGGTCGTCGCCCCACATCAGGATGAAGTCCGGCTGGAAGGTATCGAGCTCCGCACGCACTCTGCGAAATTGCTCGATGAGCTCGCGGCGGTGGACATCGGAATGCGCCTGCCCGGCGTCATCTGCCCACTGCGCGCGCATGGCGGGATGCCAGTTTTCCGGCGCGCGGAAACGCTCGGGAAGCGCCGGGTCCGCCAGGCACTGCTGCATGCGCCAGCTCATGTTGCGCTTGGCCGACAGGTTGGGATAGTGCGTGATGCCGAGGCCCAGAATCTCGCCCATGAAGGTTGCCTCCTGCTGCCGGCCGCACCAGAAGCCGGCCCGGGGAAGCAGCATTCTACGCCGGCTTCCGGAAATCGCGGTCTGCGCTTCGCACGACGGCCGGGCGGCCTCGCATCGCCGGCATTCTGGTAAAGTGCCGAAGCCCTAAATGGAGGAGGAGCTACCGTGAACCGCTCAGGATTTCCATCCGTACGCGCAGGCGGTCTTCTTGCGGCGCTGTTGCTGGGCACAACAGGCCCGGCGCTCGCCCAGGCCTGGAAGCCGCAGCAGCAAGTCGAAATCATCGTCGGCTCGGCGGCGGGCAGCAGCCCCGACACCATGGCACGCGTGATCCAGCGCATCTGGCAGGAAAAGCGCCTCATCGAGGTGCCCGCCACCGTAATGAACCGGGTGGGCGGCGGCAACACGATCGCGTGGTCGTTCCTGAACCAGCGGCCGGGCGACGGTCATTTCCTCATGATTTCCAACATCAACCTGTCTGCCGGCCATCTCACCGGCACGACGACTTTCAGCTTTCGCGACTTCACCGCGCTCGGGATTCTGTTCCACGAATACATCGCCTTGTCCGTGGCCTCGGACTCGCCGATCAAGGACGGCAAGGACCTCCTGGCGAGACTGAAGAAAGACCCGGCGTCAGCCAGCCTCGGGGTTTCGTCCGTCGCGGGCGGCGCCAACCACATGGCAGCGGGATTGGTCTACCGGACCGCTGGCATCGACATCAAGAAAGTCCGCACCGTCGTGTTCGACTCGGCGGGCAAGGTGATGACCGCCGCGCTGGGCGGCCACGTCGATGTCGCGGCGACGAGCATCACGGCCGCGCTGCGCCAGGTGCAGGGGGGCAAGGTGCGCGTGCTGGGCGTCACCGCACCACGGCGTCTCGGCGGCGAGATGGCGCAATTTCCGACGTGGCGGGAAGTCGGCGCCGACACGGAGTTCTCCAATTACCGCGGGGTCATCGGGCCGAAAGGTTTGAGTTCGGCGCAGGTCGCCTATTGGGAAGGCGTGCTGGCGGCGCTCGATCGCGACGAGACCTGGCGCGCGCACCTGGAAAAGACGCAACTGGACCGCGTACTCCTCAACGGCCGCGAAACGCTCAAGTACCAGGAAGAGCTGGACGGAAGACTGCGAGGCGTGCTCGGCGACCTGGGATTGCTCAAGTAGCTTTTGGCGCGCGCGTGATCGCCAGACCGAAGCCCGGCGCATCCGCCTTCAGCATCGCGGCGTCCAGTACGCCGCCCGCGCCGAACATGAGCGGCGGCTCCGCGACGTCGTACTGGAGCAGATGCGTCCCGAAAGCGCCTTCCTGCGCGATGAGGATCGCGCGCGCGGCCTGCGCCACGGTCAGCGCGGCACGGGTGAGCACGCTGGTCTCCCCGACGTGGGCGCCGATGATGAGCCGGATGTTGCGCTGGCGAAGCGAACGCACCAGCTCCAGCGCGCGCAGCAGACCGCCCATTTTCGAGACCCGCAGGTTGGCAATCCAGCGTTCCGGCGGCCCCGGCAATCGATCGAGCTGATCGGGCCGCAGCAGACTCTCGTCGAGAATGATGCGGGTTCCCAGCGATTCGGCGAGACGGCTCATGCCGGCGTAATCACCTGCGGGTAACGGCTCCTCGATCGCGAAGAACGGACAGCGCAGCGCCTGTATGGCTGCGATCGCATCATCTGCACTGCGCCACAGGTTGTTCGCATCGGCGCGCACGTTGTGCGGCGGCACGCCAGCCGCGGCGAGCATGTCGAGCTTTGCGCGATCCCGCGCGATCTCGCCGGACAACTTGATCTTGAAGGTACCGAAGCCGGCCTTCCGATAGTGCGCGAGCTGCGCGGCAAACTGTTCGGGCCCTGCATCGCCCAGCACGGCGGTATAGCGAAAATGACCCGAAATCGCCGGCAATCCCAGCAGCGACTCGACCGACTTGCCTTCACACTTGCCGATGAGATCGAGCAGCGCGAGTTCCACCGCCGTCCACGCGGCAGGATTGGCGTCGATCTCGTCGCGCTGGCTTCCCACCCATGCGGCCAGCGTATCGACATCGCTTATCGCTTCCATCCAGCCGGAAATGCGGGTGCTGACGAAGGCCTGGGCGCCGGAGAGGCTCTCGGACGTGACGTACTCGCGCGGACAGCCTTCGCCGTAGCCGCTCCGGCCGTCCGGCGCGCGCGCCTCCACCCACAGCGATTGCATCGCGCTGCGCTCGGCCGACGCATGGCGGAAAGCGACGTTGAACGGAATCGCGAGCGGTACGGCAGCGAGGGAGGCGAGCCTCAATGCGGCTCCCTGTGCGCATCGAGGTCGAATGCAAACGTTCGCCGATATGCCAGCGCGAGCGTCTTGAATTGGCCTTCGCGCTGGCCCTGGTCCACGCAGAATTTCTTGTACGCCTCGCCCGTCCCCGACTGCAGCCACGTCGCCTCCGGCGCGCCGAGCCGCCCGCTTTCGCGCTTGGCGTGGTACTCCACGTTGAGCGCCTGCAGCTTGTCGTCCACCGCCCCGGCCAGTTTCGCAGCGGCCGGTCTGGCACCCGTGCCCGGCTCGACATAGAGCCGATAGCGGCGCGCCTCCTCGTCGGCGAGCATCATGACGAAGCGCGGATCGAGGCCCGCATGCACCATCACCTCGTTCACCGCCGCGAGCACCTGCGTTTCGTACAGCTTCTCGCCGGTGATGTTGGTCACGCCCTTCCCTTTCTGCAGAAATTTGAGCAGCGGCATCGCATGCAGAAACCCGGTTACGCGCACGAGGTCGTTGATGAAGTAACGGTATAGACCCGAGGGGGTGGTGACGATGATGTAGTAGTCGTGCCCCTTCTGCACGCGGTCGAGCGTCAGGAACTCCGGCTCGCCGCGATCCCATCGGTCGCGCTCGACGAACTCGAAGAAATGCGTGTCCCAGGTCGGCAGGCCGCTTCCCGCGCGGCGGCCGATCGGGATGGTGCCGCGGAATTCGCTCGACACGTAGCCCAGCTCCAGGATGCGCGTGCGGGGCGAGAGTTCCCGCCGCAAGGCCGCAACCGTTATGCCCGCGCTGGCGCAAGTCCATGTGACGACGAGTTTCAATTGCGGAAAGAGATCCGCGAGGCGGGCCGCCTGTCCGGCCTGCAAGGCGGCAAGCTGTTCCGCCCGTTCCGCCTGCGGGGCGAGCCGCTCACGTATCGCCGCCTGCACGTCTGGCGGCACCTGGCTCATGAGGAAGAACGTTCCGGCGCGCAGATCATCGATCAGCACGGTGGCGTGTTCGCGGTAGAGCTTGATCAGCGTGAGCAGCGTGGTCGAGTTGGCGGAACCGAGATACGTCACGTCGGGCCGCGCCAGCGCAAGACGCAGGACCAGGAGATACTTGACGCGGCTGTCGGCGATGCTCAGCACCGGCGGCGGTATGACGAATTTCTCGAGCACCGCGCGCGGCGTGTTGCCCGCCACGATGCCGGAGGCCGAACCGTAAGGGCGTCCGTTCGCAAGGGTACCTTCGTAAGCAGGGCTCACGATGACGAGAACGCTGCCGCGAAAGGCTTCCGGACATACGCGGTGCTGACACGCTACCGACAGGCGGTGCACGCGCTGCAGCGCGCTCAAGTGCGCCGCGGTGAGCGGAATGTCTTTCGGTTTGCCGGTGGTGCCGCTGGTGCGCACGTAGCGCACGGGCGATGCCGCCGTCAACGCGCGCTCGCCCTGCTCGATTTCCGCCTCGATATGGGGGCGCAGCGCCTCGAACTCGCTGACCGGCACGCGTTGCGCAAAATCCTCGTAGGACGCGATGCGCTCGAAGCCGTGGCGCCGGCCGAAGACCGTGGCGCGATTCTCGCGCACGATACGCGCCAAAAGCGCGCGCTGCGCCGTCATGGGGTCGCGCAACGCCCGGACGATGCGCGGCGCCTCGATCAGCCATGTAAGGCGCAGGCGCAATGCAATGAGGCCATCGGCAATTTTCGCCCGGAGTGCAGCCCGCCGGCCGCCGCGCGACCCGAATGGCGTAACCATCTGCGACCAGAAATCCTTGGGATAAGCGCGGTCCATGATGCCGATGTCGCCGACGGGCCCGGGCAGATACCAGGTCCGGAACACGAGATCCCAGACGATCGTCGTGTTGCTGAAGTTGCAGTTCGCGGTCTTGGGATCGCGCGCATGGTGCCAGCGGTGCGTCTCCGCGCTGCCAACCACGTAATTGAGCCAGCCGTAACGCAGCTTGACGTTGCTGTGCTGAAAAAGCCCGTTCACGGAATAGAGCAGGAAATAGGCGGCGAGCACTTCCGGTGCGACACCGAGCAGCAGAAACGGCACCGTGTCGAGGCTGAAGTGCAGCACTTTCTCGAAGGGATGAAAGCGCCCGACGTTCAGCACGTAGAGAATATCCGGGGAGTGATGGACCTCGTGCAGGCGCCACAGCAGATCGTACTTGTGGCAGGCGCGGTGCAGCCAGTAGCGCACGAAATCGATCGCGAGCACCATCGCCACCGCCTGTGCCGCCAGCGGCCAATCGTGCGGCCACCCTGCGCTCGGCGCGTTCTCATGCATCCATCCGGCAACCAGCAGCAGCGCGAGCAGCGTGAGCAGTTGGGGAAGCGCCACCTGCACCAGGGCCATGAACAGGGCGTCCGCCGTCACATCGGAACGCGTGGCGCGCCAGTCGGAGCGTTCCGGAAATTGCCACTCCAGCAACACGATCACGACGCCGATGGCGATGACCGGCAGGTAGGCCGCCGGCGCGCTGCCGAATCCCGCGGTCAGCATCATGCCGAACACCACAACGGCGCCACCCGCTAAAAGCGGGTACCACAGATAGGGCAATGCCGCCCTGAATGTCATGCCCTTCGCTCCCTCTACCGCGGCGGCGATTCTACAACATGGTAGTACGCCAGCGTCACGACGAATGCCGCAAGGATGACGTGAAGTGCGGCCGGTATCCAGGCGCTGAACCATGCGCCGGCATCTGCAACCGCGAGGCCGATCGCGACACGGCCAACCGATACGGTCATGTAGAGTCCCCCCAGCCACGCAAGCACCATTCCGGCACAGCGACTGGCGGTCAGCGTGCCGCTTCGCAGTCGAAAGGTGTAGTAGGCCATCGCGGTCAGGATGACGAGCTGCGAGCACAGGAGAACGCCGTAGGGAATCGTGCTGCCCTGAAATTCCTCGAAGGGTGGCAGCAACGGCTGAGGCGCCCAGCGCTGCAGCGCCTGTGCTGCCACGCGCAGCGCAAACAGGGTGGCGAAGGACGCAAGCAGCCCCGCATAAAGGCGCAAGCGGGCCGGCCGTGTATCGTTACGCGACTTACCAGGTCCGGGTCCGGGGGTCATAAGTGCGCAGCGTACCGCCTATGCCGTGGCGCGCAAGTACCTTTGCGTAACGTACCCTGTGGCGGCACGGCGCGTAGCACGTCGTTATACCGCCGGTGCGTCCATGTCCGTGTGGCATAATCGTTGGCCGATCTCTACCCGCCCGAGCGGGGGCAGTCTCACCAATCCTTACAGGAAAGGAGCGCCATGACAGGCGGACTGAAAGCGATCCGGCGCGTGGTCACCGGCAACGACGAGCGCGGCCGTTCCAGAGTGGTATGGGACGGGCCGGCGCCGAATTCGCACGAAGCTTCGATGGGAAGCGGCCGCGGACACACCGATCTGTGGGTCTGGAACGAAGCGCCGGCGCCGCTTTCCGGAACGCATGACGACGGCAATCTCCAGTACGCGTTCTGCGGTCCGGCCAACGGCGGCCATTTCCGGGTGGTGCAGGCGCGGCCCCGTCCGGACGACTACGATGCGGCGAAGGACCGGGACGTCGTGCCGCCGCACCCGCCAAAGCTGCGTCCCGGCGGCAGAGGTACCTGGGACCGCGGCGGCAACAATGCCTACTCCTCTGCCATGCACAAGACCGAGACGATCGATTACGGCATCGTCATGGCCGGCGAGCGCGGACTGATCCTAGACGACTGTGAACTCACGATGAAACCGGGCGACATCGTGATCCAGGTGGGCGCGTGGCATCAGTGGACCATGCCCAAGGGCGCGATGATGGCCTTCGACATGATCGGCGCGCATTTTGTCGATGGCGCGGCCGGGCTGGCGCAGGGGAATGACCAGCCGATGCGCACCGTGCCGAGGCTGCCCGACGGTGTGCGGCCCACGCGCCGCATCGTCACCATCGACCGCGAGCCCGGCAAGTCATCGCTCGTGGCCGATGGCCCCGCACCGGATGTACGAATCGATCCCGCGCGCCCCGGTTACGCCTGCGCCCGCTTATGGGTCACCGACAGCACGCCCGCGAAAATCGTATACGAAACGCTCCACCTGCCGTACACCCTTGAGCCCCCACCGCGCGGTTCGGTCTGCCGCGTCGAAACCTTTCCGCCCGACGAGGTCTGGAAAGGCAAAGTTGGAAGTCCGCAAGTGCAGGCCTTTTACCGCGACATCGGCTCTCCGGGCGCGTCGACCTATTCACCGCTCGCGCCGCATCCCTACATGCAGAAAATGCGCACGCTCGATTTCTGCATCGTGCTCGACGGCGAAATCGTGCTGATCCTCGATGCCCAGGAAGTCGCGCTGAAAACCGGCGATATCGTGGTGCAACGCGGCACGCATCACGCCTGGAGCAACCGCTCCACCCGGCCGGCGGTGGTGGCGATCGCCTCCCACGACGCCGCCTGATCCTGCCGACCACGTCGGCGCAGCGGGCGCGCTTGAAAGCGCCCACGATGCGGACTAGACTCCTCGAAAACGACATCGCCGTGAGCATCACGGCTCTACCGAGGAGGAAGCATGAAGGCCAAAAGCTGGCGCGTTCCAGTCGTACTGGTGTTGCTCGCGAGTCCTTTGCCGGTCGCGTATGCCGCTCAGACATCCGCACCGGCCGGCGACTTTCCGAATAAGCCGATCCGCTTCATCGTCCCGTTCCCGCCGGGCGGCAGCAACGATGTCCTGAGCCGCTACCTTGGCATCAAGCTGACCGACCGCATCGGCCAGCAGGTCGTCATCGACAACCGCGCCGGCGCGAACGGCATCATCGGCACGGAACTCGCTTCGCAGGCGCCGAACGACGGCTACACCATGCTGATCGTTTCGACTTCCTACGTGATGAACGCAGCGGTGCGCAAACTGCCGTACGACGTCGAGAAATCGTTCGATCCGGTCTCCTACATCGGACAGGCGCCGAACTGCATCGTGGTAAATCCGAATGGCGGGTTCAGCACGCTGAAAGATCTGGTCGAGCGCGCGAAAGCGAAGCCCGGAACGATCCATTACGCAGCGACCGGCGTCGGCGGGTTCAATCATTTCGGTGGCGAGTTGTTCAAGAAAGTGGCGAAGATCAACATGGTGATGGTTCCGTACAAGGGCGGAGCCCCGGCCATGACCGACGTGATCGCGGGGCAGGTGCCGGTCATGTTCAGCTCGGTGACGCAGGTGTTGCCGCACGTGCGCAACAACCGCTTGAAGGTGCTCGCCGTCGGGGCGGACAAGCGCGCGGCGCCGCTTCCCGATGTTCCGACTGTCGCTGAATCCGGGTTCCCCGGTTATGACGTTTCGGTATGGTGGGGCATTGTCGTGCCGCACGGCACGCCAGCCCCGGCGCAGAACAGGCTGCGCAAGGAGCTGACCGCCATCCTTCAGGACCCGGAAACGAAAAAGCGGCTCGTCACGGACGCAGCCGAGCCGCGCATCATGACCCCGGCCGAGATGCGCAAGCTGATCCGCAATGACGTCAGGAAGTGGACCGAGGTTGCGAAAGCCGCGGGTATAAAAGTTCAGTGAGCCTGCTTACTCTTTCGGGATGCCCGCGGCACCGATGAGCTTGCCGAACAGCACGCTTTCGCTGCGCGCATACGCGCTCAATTCCGCCGGTCCGGACGCGATGACTTCGGCGCCGGCTTCGTTGAGGCGTTTCTTCGCGTCCGGCTGATTGAGTGCCCATGCCACATCGCGCGTGACCTGATCGATGATCGGCGGCGCCGTGCCGGCAGGCGCGTAGACGCCCATCCAGCTCGCCACATCGAATCCGGGATAGGTCTTCGCCACCGGCGGCACGTCGGGCAATACGCTGGACGGCGTCGCCGTCGACACGCCGAGCGCGCGCAGTTTCCCCGACTGCACATGGCCGAGCGCGCCTACCACATTGTTGAACTGCACATGGACGTGTCCGCTGATGAGATCGACCAGTGCCGGTGCCGCACCCTTGTACGGAACGTGCACCATCTTCACGCCCGCGCGCGATTCCAGCAGCACCATGCCGAGATGCTGCACGCCGCCGACACCCGAGCTCGCATAGCTCAGGGCGCCCGGCTGCCGCTTCGCAAGGCGCACCAGTTCGGAGACGGTTTTCGACGGCAGCGACGGATGTGCGACCAGCACCATGCACGACTTCACCATCATGCCCACGGGCGCAAGATCGCGCTCGAAATCGTAGAGCAGCGATTTGCGCAGATGCGGATACACCGTGATCGGACCGCTGTTGCCGACGAGCAGCGTGTAACCGTCAGGCGCGGATTTCACCACCGCCTGGGTGCCGATGGCACCGCCGCTGCCGGCGCGATTCTCAACCAGCACCTGCTGCCCCCACCTCGTGGTGAGCTTTTGCGCGGCAAGGCGCGCCACCGTGTCCACCGGCCCGCAGGCGGCATACGGCACCACCAGCCGCACCGGCTTTCCGGGAAACGCCGTGCCCGGCGACGCAGATTGCGCCGTAGCGTGCAGTGGATAAAGCGCACTGCAGGCGAGGGTGAGCGCCGTCGCGCCCCGTCGACACAGGACGCGCGCACCTCGCAAGGCGAGGTTCATTGTATGGTGAGCCCCGCGAGTTTGATCGCCTGCGCAAAGCGCCCCTGCTCGACGCTGATCAGTTTCAGCATTTCTGCCGGCGTGCTGGTCAACGGTTCCGCACCCTGCCGTTCAAACTGCTCGCGGGTCGTCTTGTCGTTCATCATCTTGGTGAGCGACGCGTAAATCCGGTCGTAAATCGGTCGCGGCAAGCCTTTCGGCGCCATGATCCCCGCCCAGCCGGTGGACACGAAACCCGGCACGCCCGACTCGGTGATCGTCGGCACGTCGGGCAGCAGCGGCGAGCGCTTCTCCCCGCCGACCCCGATCGGCCGCACGCGTCCCGCCCGGATATGACCCATGACCGACGGTGCGGGAACGATGGTGAGGTGGGATTCACCGGCAGCAACCGCGTTCACCGAAGTGCCGCCCTTGTACGGGATATGGTGAACGTTGATGTTCGCCATGTGGGTGAACAGTACGGCAGCGAGATGGCTTTGAAATCCCGACCCCGCGTTCGCCATGTTGAGCTTGCCCGGATTCGCCTTGGCGTAAGCGAGGAGGTCCTGCACGCTCTTCAGCGGAACATTCGGTGTGACGACCAGGACGTTGTGCGTGCTGGCGATCAGCGTGAACGCCTCGAAGTCCCTGGTCGGATGATACGAGAGCTTCTTGTAGAGCTGCGGTGAGATCACCTGCATCGCAGTGGACGACATCAGCAGCGTGTAGCCGTCGGGCGCGGCGCGCGAGGCGATCTCGGCACCGATGATGCCGCCGGCGCCGGGGCGGTTGTCGACGATCACCTGCTTGCCCCAGTCCTCCGTGAGCCGCACCGACATGATCCGGCCCAGCGTGTCGACCGAGCTTCCGGCGCCCTGGGCAACGATCAGTCGCACCGGTTTCGTGGGGTAACTCGAAGCCGGCTCGCTGGCGGTCACCGCGCCGTGAGTCATGCCGAGCAGCGCGAGACACGCGCACGTCGCGGTCAGCGCGCGGCGCACGCCCCTTGCTGATCTCACGCCTAAAGAACTGTTTTGTCTTGCCATGTCCCCTCCATGAGTTCGACGGTTTGCGGATGGTGCTTAACGCCGATCATACTGCAGAAGCGTGCAGCCACAGCCCGGCTGGCCATGCGCCGGAAAGCCGGTCAGCCGCCAGGCAGGGCGGGAGAAAGCGGAGTCCAGGTGCCGCGACTCATGATCTCCCTGACGGTGCTGCGGGTCGCCGCCTCGCTTATCCAGCGACGCACCAGCGCGTAGCCGGCGTGGATATGCTGCTCACGGGCCGAGGCGCTGTGTCCGCGGAAGTCTTCGCGCGGCTGGGCGAGGATGAATCGCGTCTCTTCCTCACGGATGGCTTCCGAAATCGCGTTGTCAGCGGACCTGCGCTCGGCTTCGTTGCCGGCATCGCTGCGCAGCTCGGCGAATGCGTTCTGGAGCCGCGGCATGCGCGAACGGGCGATCCAGCCGAACCATTTCGCGCTCAGGGCGATGGGATAGATCTGCAGCGGCTTCGGGATGTCGACGGCGCACTCGAGGCAGGCTTCTCCCCAGCAGTACGAGAACCGCAGCAGGTCAGTCGGCGCATGCTGACGCACCTCGATCCGGCCGACGCGCTCGCCCCACTCGCGCAGCAGCGGCCGATGGTGGGCAATCCAGGCGCGCAAGGCACGGGGCAGCAGATCGATGCAAAAACTGAGGTCGATGTCTTCGCGATCGGGCGGGATGCGGGCCGCCTCCCGCGCCGTCGGC
Organism: Betaproteobacteria bacterium; assembly: GCA_052386775.1. Classification (GTDB taxonomy): domain Bacteria; phylum Pseudomonadota; class Gammaproteobacteria; order Burkholderiales; family SG8-41; genus DSOT01. The sequence continues at coordinate 888 of JBQTJV010000074.1, read as the reverse complement.
CGGACATCGAGAACGACATGGCGCGCATAGAGCAGGTTCCAGGCGTAGTGGGCCCGCTGCAAACGCTTGCCTTTGAACGCCGGATCGTAGCGCCCGGTGATCGACTCGCGGTCCACCGCGAGCAGTTCCTGGTCCAGCGCCTGCGCCGCGAGCATCGCCTCGTCGGTGATGCACCCAAGGCCGGCGAGCACCGCGTCGTACTGCTGGTGAAAGCGCGCGTTCACCAGCTCGCGCGGCATTTCCTCGTCGCACGGGCTGGCAGCGCAGACGCTCTGCGCCGCAGACAGGAACTGCTGCCAGTCCGCATGGCCGTACATGGCCGCCACGGCGTTGCGGCACTCGTCCAGGGTGCGTCGGGGATAGCACTCCTGCAGCGCCCGTAGCGTCCGCTCGAGTTGTGCGCTGGTCGGTATGAACGCCGGCTGCCCGTCGCTCACACCCCTGCTCCCTTTTCCGCTCCCTTCCGCACCGCGCTTCCGTCATCGCCGTAGGTGAACGCGCGCCATCGTACCACCGCCAACCGCCGGGCAACAGTGAAATATGACGCGCTTCTTTTGCCGCGCGTCAGTCGTTGCCGCTCGTTCCGAGATCGCGCTTGGCGTCGGCCAGCAGCCGATCGAAAGTCTCCGGCAGCCGGATCGGCCTTCCGACCACGCTTGGCGAATGCGCCTGCAGCCAGTAGCTGTGTGTAGGATGCGAACCGCCGGCGACGACCAGGACGATGTTGTCCGGCTTGAGGCAGATCGGCCACGGGTCGAGCTTGATGCTCTCGCGCGTGACCGGATTGGAATCGATCTCGATCCACGCCGGCCCGCCGGCGCGCCTGAGCTGCTCCATCGGGATCTTCGAGTTTTCCCAGAGAAACTGGCGGATCTTCGGCTTGGTCCA
>JBQTJV010000073.1:0-6915 GCA_052386775.1 Betaproteobacteria bacterium | reverse complement strand
TGAGGAGCGTCCGCGCGCCGTACAAATCGACGACGGTCGGGTCTGGAATCAGGCTTGCCCTCGCCCGCGCCGCGAACTCCCGCCCGACCAGGAAATCCCGGTTGCCGTGCAGGAAGTGGACTGCGACGCCTCGCGAACTGGCGTCGGCCAGCGCTTTCGCCACTGCCGCATTGAGCGGTTCGTCGAGATCGTCGTCGCCGATCCAGTATTCGAAGAGATCGCCCAGGATGTACAGCGCGTCTGCCTGCGCGGCGGTCCCGGCCACGAAATCGAAGAACACGTCGCAGATATGCGGCCGCTCGCTGGCGAGATGCAGATCCGAGACGAACAGCGTGTGCTTCACACGACTTCGGCTTTTTCGATCACGACGTCGGAGACGGGCACGTCCTGGTGCACGCCGCGGCTGCCGGTTTTGACCTTGCGGATCTGGTCGATGACTTCGGTGCCTTCCGTCACCCTGCCGAAAACGCAGTATCCCCAGCCCTGCGAAGTCGGAGCGGTATGGTTGAGGAACTCGTTGTCCGAGACGTTGATGAAGAACTGCGCCGTCGCCGAATGGGGATCGTTGGTCCGCGCCATCGCGACGGTGTAGACGTCGTTCTTGAGCTGGTTATCCGCCTCGTTCTTGATGGGCGTGCGCGTGGGCTTCTGCTTCATGCCCGGCTCGAAGCCGCCGCCCTGGATCATGAACCCGTCGATGACGCGGTGGAAAATCGTGTTGGCGTAGTGACCGTCTTTCACGTACTGCACGAAATTGGCCACGGTATCGGGCGCGTTCCGCTCGTCGAGTTCCAGCGTGATGGTGCCCATGTTGGTGTGAAGCTTGATCATGTCCGTTCCTCTATTTGGCAGGTTTCCTGGCGGGCTTGGCGCCGGCGGCTTCGAGCATGCGCGCGCTTTCGATCACGACCGGCTTGACCGGCACGTTCTGGTGCGGCCCGCGGGCGGTGGTCGGGACGGCGACGATGCGCTGGACCACGTCCATTCCCGATACCACTTTGCCAAAGACCCAGTAGCCAAAGTTCCCGTCCTGGAAGTCGAGCGCGGGATTATCCGCCACGTTGATGAAAAACTGCGAGGTCGCGGAATGCGGCTCGCGCGTGCGCGCCATGGCGATCGTGCCGACCACGTTCTTCAGGCCGTTGTTCGCTTCGTTCTTGATCGGTTCGCGGGTGGGCTTGTGCCCCAGGTCGGCGGTAAAGCCGCCGCCCTGGATCATGAAGCCCGGAATGACGCGATGGAATACGGTGCCGTTGTAGTGGCCGCTCTCCACGTAGTGCTGGAAGTTTTTCACCGTCTCGGGCGCGCGATCCGGATAAAGTTCGAGGACGATCGTCCCCGCGCTGGTCTTCAGTTCCACCTGGGGTGCTGCTGCGCCGACGACTGAACTCGCCACCAGGGCGAGGCCTGCGATCACGGTTTTGAGCATGGTCTTTCCGTTGTGAGGTGCCGGCTGGCCGCCGGCGGGATTGGGAAGCGTCATCGGCGCGCGCTGGAGAGCATCTCCGTAACCTGCCTGAGTTTAACCGGCGCCGACTTGTTAGCGCGGTCGAGCTTGGAAGCCTTCTCGTAGGCCTGCGCCGCCATGCGTGCGTAGATGTCGCCGAGATTCTCGTGCGCCACCGCATAGTCCGGCTTGACCCGTATCGCCATCTCCAGCGAGAGGCGTGCCGGTTCGTACTGCCCCAGCCCGGCCTGCAGTACCGCGAGATTGTTGTACGGCTCCGGCAGGTCGGGATGGTCGTGGGTCAGGTCGGTGTAGATCCGGATCGCCTCCTGCGTCCTTTTCTGCTCGCTCAGTATCACGCCTTTCAGAAAACGGCCGCGCGCATCGCGCGGATTGGACTTGAGGTATGCCTCTAGATTGTCGAGCGCGCCCGCATGGTTGCCTTTCTCGATCAGAAACTCCACCTGCTTCAGCACGTCGGGGCGCTCAGCCGATGCCGGGACGCTCAATCCGAACGCCAGCGCGATGACGGCGGCCAGCGGCGGGGCAGGGTGGGAACGGATCATGTGCTATACTTTTTGCGCGGCACAATGCAACATAACTCTTTGAAATTCTATCAAGAATCCGCAGCGATTCAAAATTTGCACGGTTGCCGGAGCACCGTCCCCGGTTCCATCCGCGCCACCACGCCGCTGAATCATGCTCAGGATCTATAACACGCTGACGCGAGACAAGCAGCAATTCGTGCCGATCGCGGCCGGCAAGGTGCGCATGTACGTGTGCGGCATGACGGTGTACGACTATTGCCACCTCGGGCACGCGCGGGTGATGGTCGTGTTCGGCGTGGTGCGGCGCTGGCTGCGCACCCTCGGTTTCGCGGTGACCTACGTCCGCAACATCACCGATATCGACGACAAGATCATCCGGCGCGCGCAGGAGAACAACGAGCCGATCGACGCGCTTACGGCGCGCTTCATCGCGGCGATGGACGAGGACAACGCGGCGCTCGGCGTGGAGAAACCCGACTTCGAGCCGCGCGCCACGCAATACGTGCCGGGAATGCTGGACTTGATCCGGCTTCTGGAGCAGCGCGGGCTCGCTTATCGCGCCGGGAATGGCGATGTCAATTACGCTGTTCGCAAGTTTGCCGGCTATGGCAAGCTGTCCGGGAAATCGCTGGACGAGTTGCGGGCGGGCGAACGCGTCGAAGTGGACGCGGCCAAGCACGATCCGCTCGACTTCGCGTTGTGGAAAAGCGCGAAGGAAGGCGAACCGTACTGGGAGTCACCGTGGGGCAGGGGCCGCCCGGGCTGGCACATCGAGTGCTCCGCGATGTCGAGCGCGCTGCTCGGCACCCACTTCGACATCCATTGCGGCGGCCAGGACCTGCAATTCCCGCATCACGAAAACGAGATCGCGCAGTCGGAGGGCGCGCATCAGCAGCCCTTCGTCAATTACTGGATGCACAACGGCTTCGTGCGCGTCGACAACGAAAAGATGTCGAAGTCGCTCGGCAACTTCTTCACCGTGCGCGACATACTGGCCGCGTTAGCCCGGAAGTACCATGGCGATCGTGAGAAGGCTGCTGAAGTGGTCCGTTTCTTCATTATTCGGGCTCAGTATCGAAGCCCGCTGAACTACTCGGATCAGCATCTCGACGACGCGGGACAAGCGCTCACACGGCTCTATACGGCGCTGCGCGGCCTCGACGCCGCTGCCAAACCGATCGACTGGAACAACGCCTACGCTGCGCGTTTTCGCGATGCGATGAACGACGACTTCAATACGCCGGAAGCGGTCGCGGTGCTGTTCGAGCTGGCGAACGAGGTGAACAGGACGCGCTCCGGCAGCGACGCCTGCGTGTTGAAATCCCTCGCCGGCATTTTGGGCGTGCTGCAGCGCGATCCCACAGATTTTTTACAAGGTCGGCATGTGATCGTCCCGGAATCGGGGCGCCTTGAAATCAAAGGCGGTGAGGCGTCCCTAAAGGTTGAGTTTTCATCGGAGCGGATTGAAGAACTCATAGCTAATCGTTCGGCTGCGCGGAAGGCGAAGAACTTCGCCGAGTCGGATCGCATCCGCAAGGAATTGCTCGACGCCGGCGTCATTCTCGAAGACACGCCCCAGGGGACTACATGGCGCCGTGCCTAACACTGCGGCGTTTCGGGTACACCTACTTCGTCATTCCGGCGTACGCCGGAATCCACAAAGCGCCTGGATCCCGGCTTTCGCCGGGAAGACGAGCCAATAAATAATTGTCGGCGGGACGAGCTATCGCCGCGACACTTGAGCCTATCCGGGAGGTGAATTGAGCAAGCACATCGTCTGCCTGACTTTCGACTTCGATGCCATGTCGGGTTTCATCGCCCGCGGCCAGACCACGGCGAGCTGGATTTCCCGCGGTGAATTCGGGCCGCGCGTGGGTGCGCCGCGGCTCCTCGCGCTGTTCCGGAAGCACCACATCGAGAGCTCCTGGTATGTCCCGGGTCACACCATCGAAACCTTTCCCGACGCGGTGAAAGCCGTGATGGACGCAGGGCACGAGATCGCCCACCACGGCTGGACGCACCGGCCGCCGGCGAGTCTCACGCGGGAGGAGGAGGAAGCGGAACTTGAGCGCGGCAACGAAGCGATCAAGCGCATCACCGGCCAGTACGCGCGCGGCTACCGCTCGCCATCCTGGGACCTCAGCCCGCACTCCGTCGAACTGATGCTCAAGCACGGATTTCGCTACGACAGCAGCATGATGGGCGACGACTACATGCCGTACTATGCGCGCCAGGGAGATGTCATCGAGCTGAAAAAACCCGCCGTCTTCGGCCCTCGCAGCGCGCTCGTCGAGCTGCCGATCCACTGGTCGACGGACGACTCGCCGCACTTCGAATTCGTGCGCACCGAAACCAGCATCCGGCAGGGCTTGAAGAACGCCAACGACGTGCTCGGAAACTGGGTGAATGACTTCCTCTACATGCGCGACACGACGGAGTGGGGCGTGCTCACCTACACCTGCCATCCCTTCATCATCGGCCGCGGGCATCGCATGATGATGCTGGAGCGGCTCATCATGCGGTTGAAAGACGAAGGCGCCGTCTTTCAGCGCACGGACGCGACCGCCGACGAGTATAGAAACCGGTTCCCTGCCTCTACAGCACCAGCAGCGAAATCGTGACGAAGTAGATCAGGAGGCTCAACACATCCTGCAGGATCGTCCCGATCGGCCCGCTGCCGAACGCGGGATCGCGTCCCAGCCTGGAGAGCAGCCACGGAAAGAGCGTGCCGATCGGGTCGGCGAGATACACGATGCCCGGAATGAAGAACGCCACCGCCACGATTGTCGCACCGGGGTGCTGTTCGCGTAAAATCCGCCTTTTGCATCGATTCCTGAATGATCCGCACCCGTTTCGCGCCGAGCCCCACCGGTTATCTCCACATCGGTGGCGCGCGCACCGCGCTGTTCTGCTGGGCCTATGCGAAGCAACACGGCGGCACGTTCATCCTGCGCATCGAGGACACCGATCGCGAACGCTCCACGCAACAGTCGGTGCAGGCGATACTCGACAGCATGGCGTGGCTCGGGCTCGACTACGAGGGCCCGTACTTCCAGATGGAGCGCCTCGACCGCTATCGCGCGATCGCCGACGAGCTGGTGCGCGAGGACAAGGCGTATTACTGCTACGCCAGCAAAGAAGAACTCGAAGCGTTGCGCGAAGCCCAGCGCGCGCGGGGCGAGAAGCCGCGCTACGACGGGCGCTGGCGTCCCGAAGTGGCGCAGCGCGACAGCCGCATGCCGCCCGGCGCTGTGCAACCGGTGGTGCGCTTTCGCAACCCGGACCACGGGGAAGTTTCCTTCAACGACCTCGTCAAGGGACCCATCACCGTCTCGAACGAGGAACTCGACGATCTCGTCATCCTGCGCGCCGATGGCATCCCGACCTACAACTTCGGCGTGGTGGTCGACGACATCGACATGGCCATCACGCACGTCATCCGCGGCGACGATCACGTCAACAACACGCCGCGCCAGATCAACATCTACCGCGCTCTCGGTAAGGGCGTGCCGCAGTTCGCGCACGTGCCGATGATCCTCGGGCAGGACGGCGAGCGCCTGTCGAAGCGCCATGGCGCGGTCAGCGTGATGCAGTATCAGGAAGAGGGCTATCTCCCCGAGGCGCTGTTGAACTACCTCGCGCGGCTCGGCTGGTCCCACGGCGACGAGGAGAAATTTTCCCGCGAGCAGTTGGTGGCATGGTTCGATCTGGAGCACATCAGCCGATCGCCGGCGCGCTTCAACCCCGAGAAACTCGCGTGGCTCAACCAGCAGTACATCAAGGAAACCGACGACGAACGCCTTGCCGCGCTGGCGCTGCCTTTTCTGGCGGCCAACGGCTGCAAGGTCGCTGACGGGCCGCCGTTCGCGCGGGTCGTGGCGCTGCTCAAGGAGCGCGTCAACACGATTGAAGAGCTGGCGGATGCGGCGGTGTACTTCTATCGTGCCCTGGAGCCGTCCCACGAGCTCAAACGCCAGCACTACACGGCAGAAATCAGGCCTGCGCTGGAAAATCTGTGCGCAAAGCTCGCTTCGATCGACTGGAATCGGGAGAACATCAACGCGTCGATCAAGGCCGTCCTCGCCGAGCACAAGCTGAAGCTCCCGAAGATCGCGATGCCGCTGCGCGTGATGGTGACCGGCGAGGCACAGACGCCCTCGATAGACGCGACCCTGGAGCTGATCGGCCGCGATCGGGTATTGAGCCGCCTTTCCGAGCAATTACAGGCGTTTCCGGCGCAATGAAGCGTTTTACAGGGTAGGGCGCGGTCGGTATAATTCGCCCTCTCTTGTGGGGGTATAGCTCAGCTGGGAGAGCGCTTGCATGGCATGCAAGAGGTCACCGGTTCGATCCCGGTTACCTCCACCAGTAACCGGGCTCCAGTACGTTTCCACCTGATAAAGGGAACGGCTTCCCGCAGAAGATAGCAGTCCGAAAGTCCCCATCGTCTAGAGGCCTAGGACATCGCCCTTTCACGGCGGTAACCGGGGTTCGAATCCCCGTGGGGACGCCAGACCTTTATAAGTCTGGTCGAATAGCGGACCGAGCACGGTCTCACCTCTGAACCCTAACGTTTTCCGGTGGTCGTCAGGATAGACGAGCAGCGGTGCAGGGATCAGTACGTCCAGCGCTCTACGCGCGACAGGCACGTTACCTAGCAGCAGCTCATCGAATCGTCGCAGACGATCACCGCACATGGTCCGGATTTGCGCAGACGACCATTCCGGTGGCGGTTCTGATAGCGACGAACGCTCCTGTTCCAATTCTTTCAGTCGCTGTTCACGCTTCTGTATTTCGACTAATACGCTGTCGGGTGCCTTGCCTTCGGCAATCAGGCGAAGGAATCGATCTAGTTCCCTACGCAGCTTCCGTACCTCGGCTTCCAGTTCCTGTGGCCGATTGGGATTCTTCTTAAGCTCC
>JBQTJV010000072.1:0-4412 GCA_052386775.1 Betaproteobacteria bacterium | reverse complement strand
CTTCTGGACCGGGAGCTGCTGAGGCTCATGCGAGACCCCGGGACATTCCGGCAGGAGGTGGAAGCGCTGCCCCGCGGATCCTGGATCGTGGTGGATGAAGTGCAGAAGCTGCCCTCGCTCCTGAACGAGGTTCACGACGCACTCGCTTCAGCGCCGCGGCGCTGGCGCTTCGCACGTACCGGGTCTTCGGCGCGGCGCCGGCGCCGGGAAGATGTGAACCTGCTGGGCGGGCGTGTCGTTAGCCGCCGCATGGCGCCGCTCACCGCGGCTGAAGTGGGATATGCAGTGCCCGCTGACGATTGGCTTCGCTACGGAGGATTGCCGCTTGTGCGCAGCGAACGCACGGCTGCCGCCCGGATCGATCTGCTGGAGGCCTACGTTGAAACCTATCTCGCCCAAGAGATCCGTGCGGAGGCCCTGGTCCGCAGCCTCGAATCCTTCACGCGCTTTCTGGAAGTCGCGGCGCTTGCTAACGGCCAGGTCACCAGTGTTGCCTCACTCGCCCGCGACGCCGCCGTGGCCCGCCCGACCGTGCAGGGATACTTTGACGTTCTCGTTGACACCCTGATTGGCTCCTGGCTGCCGGCATGGCGGCCACGGGCCAAGGTCAAGGAAACGAGCCATCCCAAGTTTTATCTTTTCGATGCCGGGGTGGTGCGTGCACTTTTGCGCCGGCTGCGCGAGCCGCTCGACAACGCTGAACGGGGAACGCTGCTGGAAACGCTGGTGTACCATGAATTGCGCGCACACGTTCAATATTCCCAGTGCGGCGGCGAGTTTTCATACTACCGCACCCCGGCGGGCTCGGAAGTCGATTTTGTCTGGACGCGCGGCAAACGTGCCGTCGGTATTGAAGTCAAGGCCAGTGCGCGTTGGAGGGAGGAATATGGGCGCTCCGCTGCGGAGTTGCACCGCGCCGGTGTCTTGACCGCGTGCTACGGAGTCTATCTTGGTGACAGGCCGCTTAAGGCAGGTCCCATCATGGTGCTGCCTTTAAATGCGTTCTTGCGCAGCCTTGCAGACGGGAAAGTGCTGCGATAGAGGCGGACCCGCTCGCTCCGAGCGCGCTAAGCCCCGTTCGCCCTGAGCCCTTCGATGGAACTCAGGGCAGGCACGCTATGCGAGACAGTCGAAGGGTGAACAGCGTCGAGGGTTTAAGCCCGCCCTGAGTGAAATCGAAGGGGATGAACGGTCATCCGGCCGCCCTAAACGGCGTGTTTTCCTCCCCCCGAATAGTGCTAGAATCCCTGCGGGAGGGTGTTGAAGCAGTCCTCGAGTTGTCCCTAGTGACAGGCCAGCGCCCGCTGGGAGCTGCGCATCAACAATAAGTACCGCCGCACCAATCCCATGGTTAGAGGCACAATAAGAAGGGGAATCACGTACAGTGACGCGGCTGTTTGCATGTCTGTATCGCTCGCTCGTGTGGGCAGGCGTCGCCGCATTGGCGATATCGCCGCTCGTTGCCGCCGCGCAGTACCCGAACTCCAGAAACCCGGATCTTAGCCAGCCGCTCTTCCAGGGTGGCGTTTCTACCCCGCAGATAACGAATCAGCAGCCTCAGGGTCAGGCACGACCGGGCCAAGCGCGCCCAGGCCAGTTACCGGCCGATGTGCGTCCGGGCCAATATCCGCCTGCTGTTCAGGATCAGTTGGCGCCGCGCGAAGGCCAGTATCCTCCTTTCCAGCAACCTGTCCCGGCTCGGGTAGAGCGCAACGAATTCCAGGACTTCATCGCGCAATCCGTCGGTAAGGATGTCCCGCTCTTCGGGCACACCCTTTTCGCCGATGTCCCCTCGACCTTCGCGCCGCTCGACCGCATTCCGGTCACCGCCGATTACGTGGTGGGACCCGGAGACGAAATCCTCATCCGCGCATGGGGCCAGGTCGATATCGACTATCGCGCCGTGGTCGACCGCAACGGCACAATACACATTCCCCAGGTGGGCACCGTCACCGTCGGCGGCTTGCGTTACCAGGAGCTCAATGGCTTCTTGAGGAACGCCATCGGGCGCGTCTTTCGCAATTTCGATCTCAACGTCAATCTCGGCCAGCTCCGGTCAATCCAGGTCTATATCGTCGGCCAGGCGAATCGGCCCGGCACCTATACCGTCAGTTCCCTCAGCACGCTCGTAAACGCCCTGTTTGCCGCCGGCGGGCCCTCGCCGAAAGGCTCCATGCGCCGCATCCAGTTGAAGCGGGGCGCCGATGTAGTGACGGAGTTCGATCTTTACGATTTGCTCCTCAAGGGAGACAAATCGAAGGACGCGAAACTGTTGCCGGGGGACGTCATCTACATCCCACCCGTAGGGCAACTCGTGGCGATCGTCGGCAGCATCAATGTGCCCGCCATCTATGAATTGAAGGATAAGGCTTCGCTGCAGGATCTCATCGACTGGTCCGGCGGGCTGGCGGCGACGGCCGCCGGGCAGCGGGTCACGGTAGAGCGCAGCATGGGGCGCACCGCCCGCCAGGTCGATCAATTCATGCTGGACAGGGAAGGGCTCTCGCGCGAGATCAGCAGCGGCGACGTCGTGACGGTATATGCAGTTTCGCCCCGCATCCAGAATGCCGTGTCGCTCCGAGGTTTCGTCGCGCAGCCGGCGCGGTTTCCTTGGCGTGATGGCCTTCGCGTGCGGGATCTCATTCCGGATCGCGAGGCGTTGATCTCGCCGGATTACTGGCTGAGACGCAACGCGCTCATTCGGGCGGAAGATTGGCTGCGCCGCCCACTCAGTGAGACACAAGCTGCTACTCCCGGCCGATTTGGTGTGGGTACGAGCGCACAACTTGCAGCACGCAGTGCGGCGAATCAGGCCTTCGACCAATCGCAGCTCCGGGCAGACCTCAAGCGCAGCTCCGAGATCAACTGGGAGTATGCGGTCGTCGAGCGCATCAAATCAGACGATCTCACCACGCAACTGCTGCCATTCAACCTCAGCAGAGCGATTCTTGAGGGCGATCCGCAGCATAACTTGCCGCTTTCGCCCGGAGATGTCATCACCATTTTTTCCAAAGACGACATCCAGGTTCCGATAGAAAAGCAAACCAAATACGTGAAACTGGAAGGCGAACTGCGTAACCCCGGGGTCTATCAATTGCTTCCGGGAGAGACGCTGCGTCAACTGATCGTTCGCACAGGCGGCTTCAGCGAGAACGCATACGTCTTCGGTTCCGAATTCAGTAGGGAAGCGACACGGAAGCTCCAGCAGCAGCGTCTTGACGAAGCTCTGGATCGCCTTTCCCAGGAGATCGAGCGAAGCTCGGTAGTGGCCGCGCAAGGCGCGTTGACCAGGGAGGATGCCGAAAGTGCGAAGCTGCAATCCGAAGGCCAACGCCGCCTTCTGACACGGCTGCGAGAGATTAGAGCTTCCGGCCGAATAATCCTGGAGATGCAACCGGACGGTGCAACAGCAGCGCTGCCGGATGTCGTGCTGGAAGATGGCGACCGCTTCCTCGTGCCCTCGCGTCCCTCCACCGTTGGCGTTCTAGGCGCCGTCTACAACCAGAATAGTTTCCTCTATCAGCCTGGCAAGCGGGTCTCCGAATATCTCGCGCAAGCTGGTGGGCCTACGCGCGACGCGGACACTGCGCGGGTCTATGTCGTGCGCGCCGACGGTGCCGTCATCGGCGGCGGAACTTCTTCATGGCTGGGAAGCGGTGTGCGCGGGGAGCGCTTGATGCCGGGCGACACGATCGTTGTTCCTGAGGACCTCGACCGATTCCGCTTCACCAAAGAACTGAAGGACTGGTCGCAGATCTTCTACCAATTCGCCCTCGGCGTCGCCGGCCTCAAAGTCCTCCGTGACCTTTAAAGCTATCGTCTTCCCGGCGTACGCCGGGACCCAGAAAACCGTCTTCCCGGCGAAAGCCGGGATCCAGTCCTATGTCTGAAACATCGACTGCTACGGAAACCGCCACTACCCGTGACGACGATGAAATCAGCCTCCTCGACATCGCCATCGTCCTTGCGAAGCACAAGAAGCTAATTCTCGGACTTCCCTTAATTGCTGCCGTCATAGCCGCTGGCATCAGTCTTCTCCTTCCCAACATCTACACCGGCACCGCAAGAATACTCCCGCCTCAGCAGAGCCAATCCTCAAGTGCTGCCGCCCTGATTGGTAGCTTGGGGGGGCTTGCCGGCCTAGCGGGCGGCCAACTCGGGATTAAGAACCCAGCAGATTTATACGTAGGCATGCTCAAGAGCCGTACGGTAGCTGATAAGTTGATTTCGCGTTTTGAATTGAAGAGTTTGTATGAATCCAAGACACTGGATGATGCCCGCAGGGTCTTGGGGGATAACACACGGATCTCTGCTGGTAAGGATGGATTCATTACCGTCGAATTCGATGACACGGATCCCAAGCGGGCCGCAGTGGTCGCTAATTCTTACGTCGAAGAACTGGACCATTTAAC
>JBQTJV010000071.1:0-23099 GCA_052386775.1 Betaproteobacteria bacterium | reverse complement strand
AGTTTTCAGTTAGGACTGGCGCCATTAGTTATCGGAATGTTCTTCATAGGCGCTGTGCAGCTTGTATTCGTTGGGCTCCTAGGTGAATACATCGGGGCCATCCACACACAGGTTCTTCGCCGTCCGCTTGTTATCGAAAGGGAAAGAATAAATTTTGACTCGCCGGGAGATGGGTTGTCGTCGTGATTCATTTACGTTTGAAGATTATAGCCTGGCCCGTCGGAATGACGACGGGTTTTTCCGGCTTGTCGTTAAAGAACTCGTCAACTGCCCGTCTGGCCCCGGGGCAACTTGGGAAACCATAGTCGTCAAATACCATGAACCCGGTCAACCGGGGATAAAGATGCTCGCAGCAGTCTTTAACGGACTTGTAGATATCTACATCGATGTGAGCAAAACCAATTTCTCCGGGAAGGTCAGTGAACGTCTCGGGGATCAATCCTTTGTGAAAGAAAGCAGATGGAACCAGTTTTCGTACTGCCTCAACACTGGTATCGCTGAAGTCTCCCCTCTTATGAATATCCATTGTTCCTGTTTCTGGCATTCCTTCGAACGTGTCATACAAATGGAGTTCCCGTTTTAACGTAGAAAGCAACATCGCCGTGCCGCCCCTGTAGACACCGCACTCGACTATAGGTCCAGTTGTCTGGGAGGCCAGAGTATGCAGAATATAACAACGGTCAGGCGAAACCACCGTATGCCGTATCTCGGAGTAGGGCCTTGCCAGCCATGGGCTGAAGAGTGGCGCGTAGAGCTTGGCGTCTGGTATATCTTTGATCGGAATATAGCGTGGGTTGATGCCAAGCCTGAGTAGAGAGAGCTTTAGGAAATTCATTTGCACATACGAGTAAGTTTGAAGACAACATATGATACGCGCCTGGAGAGTTATGTCGCGAGACTGGTCATTTGTCGTGTGTGTCACGATTTAGGTAAGTCATCTTATGGCTGAGCGTTTGCTAAGTACCGTACAGTTAATAAGTGAACTTGATCGTGCAATCGAACTTCCACAGAGTGGACTACCGGAGGATCTGTTTCTTTTCGTTAGTCGGATTACGCCGCTTGTGAACGTCGATCTGCTAATACAAGATCAGCGGAAGCGCACCCTACTGACTTGGAGAAGCGATGCGTTTTTCGGTCCCGGCTGGCACGTTCCCGGTGGTATCGTTCGGTACAAGGAGATGGCGGCTACGCGGATTTGCAGTGTTGCTCGAATCGAGTTAGGCGCTACAGTGGAGTTCGACCCTTCTCCCGTCTTGGTTCAAGAAAGCATTGACTACAGCCGGCGAGACAGGGCGCACTCAGTCTCTCTCCTTTATAGGTGCCGCCTCACAGGTGAGTTGGCCCAGGAGTTAGAGTGCCGTGGCAAGTCCCCGCTACCAGGTCAGTGGCGTTGGCATAGTGGTTGTCCCGCAAATCTTATACACGAACAGCGGTCGTATGCCGCATTCATGTGATGACTCGACCTTTAGGCAGGATTACTCAGCAAATTCCCTCGGGCCAATTTGGCCGGTATCTCGCCGTAGGTTTATGGAACACGGCTTTTGCATACTCAACCTTTGTTGTGTTTACTATGTTGTTAGACCGCTACATGCCAGCTAGCTACATTGTGGCTAGCGTTGTATCCAGCGTGCTAAATATTACGGTATCGTTTCTAGGCTACAAGTGGTTGGTATTTAAAACCAAAGGTAATTATTTACGAGAATGGAGCCGGTGCATTATGGTGTACAGCAGCGGCATTATTTTTGGATTGGCTCTGCTGCCACCAACAGTATTTGTCATTGGCTTTCTCACAAGCGAACCACGTATTGCCCCGTATATTGCCGGTGCGTTGGTCTTAGGTGTGCAGGTCATCCTCAGCTTTCTTGGCCACAAGACTTTCTCATTCAGATACGACGCCGGTTCTTCCGGCCGTGACGAGGTAGTTGGAAACTGAACCGCTGAAATGGTAGCGCAAGCCAGGCGGCTCAGAGGGACCGTCTCTGGAAGGAAATACCTGATCTGCAGACTTGGAAAAAGATCGAGAACAGCGCGAACATCTGCTGGGCCAGGCCATTGTTGATGCCGAGTACGAGGCAAACCGTTGTGGCTAACACGGAGCCAGATGCTCCGGCGATCAAAATTGCCAGCGCCTTTCGCGCCGCATCGTTAAAGCAAATTGGTCACTATATCTCGATCGTTTGGGCTTTCAACTTCGAGCCTTCGGAACAGCAAGACATGCAGGAGTCCTTTAGTGAACGGAAAAATCTTGAGATGGCCTGCGAACCTGCTGTGTTTTGTCTTTGTCATGTTTTTTCTATCGAGTCTCCGACAATTACTGGATTATGACGTTTGGTTTCAACTCCTCGCGGGCCAGGAGACCGTGAGGACGGTGGCTGTACCAAAAGCCGAGTTCTACATTTATCCCGTTTTGGGCGAACCATCGGTCTTCGTTGGGTGGCTGTGGGGACTTCTGCTCTATCTTGCCTGGCTGGCCGGTGGCTACGTGTCGGTCTCGCTCTTTAACGCTTTAATTTGGGGAGCGATATTCGTGACCGCTACGGCAGCCATTCTTGCAAGAGGCACCCATGAAGCGACCGCCGATACAAGGTATTCAAGGAAAGCATTGGTGTTGGCCGCATTGATTGCAACGAGTGTGGCCTACCAGTATCTGGTTGAAAGGGCCGCCCTCAGGGCGGAAGTTACGCTTTATCTTGCCTGGGCTGCAGCGATCTATTTGTCAGTGGACATTGCCAGTGATGTACGGCGTCAGCGACGATTCCTCATCGCGGTACCGCTGCTGTCGTGGGCGCTGGGCTGGTTACACACCTCCTCCATATTCATGGTACTGCTTCTCTCTGGATACCTGGCGCAGGCGGCATTCAATGCGCTGTGCAACGCAGGATCTGAGGGACTATTGGGGTTTCTGCGGATGCGTTCATGGCCTTGGCTGATATCTATCCTTGCCGCTGTGGTACTGCCATGGCTAAACCCGAACGGGGTGGATCAGGCGATGCCATTGCTTGCGGGGCTCAGAGACGTACTCCGCGGCATATTCCTCGGCGAATGGGGAGCGGGGTCAGTTCATGGAATTCTGGAATATCAACGACTTGTTGAGGTTCGCGGCGCATGGCCAGCCGCGGCTCTTTTCCTCGCGTGCTCTATCGTGATTATTGGGCGCGACCGTTCGCATCGCATTGCAAATGCACTGTTTCTGACTATCGGCATACTGCTATCCCTGTTGCATGTCCGGGCAATGGCGCTCTGGGCCGTTTTTTTGATGATTCCTCTGGGCGCTGTAATAATACCGATGCTGCAAAAGGCGGTATCAACGCTGGAGGCGAAAGGGCGGGGAGCGCTTATCAACGGATTCGTCGCCATGTGCTGTTTTTGGGTTGGCGGCGTGGTCTACAACAAGGAAGGAGGTAGATGGGGGGTGGGATATTGGCCCACCGCGGCGGATGAGCAAGTGCTGCAGGCGCTTCGTGAAAACATGCCAGATGGAGGTCGAATATTCAATTGGCATCCCACAGGTGCGTATCTGCGATGGCATCTGGGTCCAAAGTATTTTGTCGCCATCGATGGGCATTTGGTGGACGCCAATTCCGGCGCATGGAAGGCGTACTATGAAATCCAAGATTTCCCGGACAAGGGACTGACGTTGATCGATAAGTGGAATATCCAGGCGGTTTACCAGCCGGTTCTGACCGTACCTCGCGGACATATCCGCTGGCTTCCCTACGAATTAGCGAACAGAGACGACTGGCGCCTCGTTGCGGGCGATCCGAACGGCCTGGTTTTCGTGAGGGCAAAAATAGGTGAAGTGGACGAGCGGACGCGCAACCTCCTAAAGATCTCTTACTGGCGCAAGGTCCTGGTTGACGCCATAAATGTTGCGATGGGTTCTACGGCAGGCGGCGATATCGAACAGGCGAGAAAAGTGGTCGAATACGCCGACCGGAAGGCTACAGAGATTCAGGCCTTACTCAAATGAACTAAAGGTGCACCCCCGTTATCGCTTGGGGACCTCGCCGCTATGGCGGGCAGCTTGTGTGGCGAGTCGTGACAGACGCGAAAACCATCTTCTGCAGTCCGGCTCATCGGCGATGATTTTGTCGCGGGTTACTCGCCCCACTTTGAGAGAAACATGGGGAGGAACCACCTGCCGCACGTAGAACGGCCCGTCATCATAAAAATCCAGTCTTACTTTGGCCGATGCGAAGCTCGTTACGGCCCAACCTTTATCGGTATAGGTGTAGCCGAGCGCCTGCCCAAAGTATTGCGGACAGTTCGCGCCAAAGCGCGCGATTTTGTCTGCAAAGTGCCGGTATTCCGAAAGCGCGCGCTGGTGCTGCGCCGGCGCGCTGGGCTGAAGGCTGCAGGCAAGGAAGGCGGGTGGTTGATGACGGGACCCGACTCCCGCGATTGTGTTGAGCCAGGCCCAGTTCGGGGATGGCGGCATGAGGTTAATGAGGTCGCAGCGGTCGTTGGTAAACGTCAAACCCCAGAGTGCGAGCTGGTTTCGGTAATGCGTTTTTACCGTCCTAGGGTCGGTATGCCGCACATCTACGACTCCGTAAATCGGCCGGTTCGGAATGCTAATGATCCGCCTAATCCGGTCGCCGCCCGGCGCATCGACAGCAGGATATCCGGCGAGATTGATGTGCGAGGATTCCGGATGTAGACGCGGTGCGAGAGTGGAAGCCGGTTGAAATCCGAGCGAAAAAAACGTGGCGGGTTCGCGCGTCAGGCGCTCCGGCAGTGCCCAGTCGAAATAGCGGGTGGTCCAGGGCACCGAATTGAATCGGTACTGACGAAAGAACACTTGCTGCTGCAGCGCCTGCCAGAGCACCACGGCCGCGACCAGTACGAGCAGATAACGCGGTGGCAGTACCCGAGATAAGACCACGCCGCATACCGGGCCGCCGAGCAGGAAAAGCGCCACGCCGAAGCGGCCGTTGGCTGAAGTTGCCAGCCAGAGCCCCGCGCTCGCCGCAAAAAAAATTAGTATCAACCGCCTGCCTCGAGGCGTCTCGCTACCGCCATCAATGGTTCCCGATCGCCTGGTGGCGACACTCTGCCATCGCGCGTGGTGGAACAGCCACAACAGACCGCATGCGATCAGGCTCAGGACAAGCAATGCCGGCCGAACGTCCGGGAGCGGCAGCTCAACGTAGACCCACGGGGCGTCCGTGCCCATCCAGAACGGTAGCGTGATGAATTACCAAATATTGCCAGGAGAAAACGAAAGCAGCGGCAGGTTTGAAGCCGGGAAATCAGGAGATCGAAACACACCGTTGAAGAGCGGAAACAGCGGACTGCCGAACTCGGCGTAAAGACGGTACGCCCACGGAACAAAGCACAGAGACCACGCGGCAAATGCGGTAAGCGAGTACGCTGCTATCACGCGAAATGCAGCGCTTCGATCTGACAAAGGCGTAAGAAGAAGCGCGCACAGCAGGCCGGCAACATAAATACTATTGTGTATTCTCACACCCGCTGCGGCGCCCATGAGGGCTCCTGCCGCAGCGATCCATGCGATCCCATTCATCCGAAGCCTACCGTCTTCCGTGAGGGTGCGAGCGGCCAGCCATAGCCCGGCGAGAATGAGGACGCTGGTCAGTAGATCGGCGAACGATGTGCCGACCAGAGTCCAATAGATCGGCGCGATTGCACCCATCAACCAGAATCCGATCAGCTTGGCCCGTTTCGGCGCAGCACCGACCCTGCAGATCAGCAATTCGGTTAGTAGATACAAGAAAATGAGAGTGAGCGAGTGAAACGCGGCATGGAGCGTGCCGATGATGACTGCCGGCGTGCCGATGTGATCGAGCCAGTACAACAACAAGAATGGTACGGGAGACTGGTAGCCATAGACCCATGCAGCCAGGAAATCCAGTTGGAACCGCGGCACGAAACCGCTGTAGCCGAGGTAGTAGTGATAGGTTATGAGGTCAAAATTAATATCCTGTCCGCAGACAATGGTCCATGCTATGGAAGGGACCATGCTGAGAATAGCGATCCAGACAATTTTTTGGAGGCCGGCCCATCGCGCCGGGTATATCGGAGTCGCATGAAGCATGTGGCAATTATCACACGCGCATAGGGGGCACCGTAAATGCATTAAGTCCTGTAGTATTCGAGCAACTTCGTCTGTCATGGAGAAAATGTTTTCCGCTTTCGTAGTTCAAACAAACCGCTAAAGGCATGACGATGACGCAAGTCGCGCGCCCGTTCTATCTCCTGTTGACAGCATTTGTCGCGTCCGGATTTTCCGGGCTGTTCTACGAATCGGTATGGGCGCAGTACCTGAAGCTCTTCCTCGGCCACGCCGCATACGCGCAGACCATGGTGCTGTGCATCTTCATGGGCGGGCTCGCGCTCGGCGCTTGGCTGGCCGCCCGCTATACCGAAAGGATTCGACACCCGCTGCGGGTCTACGCGTTGGTCGAAGTAATCGTAGGCGTGCTGGCGTTGGTGTTTCACGCGGTTTTCACGCGGGTCGTGGAGTTTCACTACCAGTCGCTGTTGCCCCTCACGACCGACCCGGTTGCTGCCACAGCGGTGAAGGGCCTGCTCGCCATGCTTCTCATCGGGCCGCAGACGGTTCTGCTCGGAGCGACGTTCCCGCTGATGACGGCGGGTGTGCTGCGCGCACTGTCGCGCTCATCGGGGCAGAGCATCTCGCTGCTCTACTTTTCCAACAGCATCGGCGCCGCGGGTGGCGTGCTGGCGAGCGCATTCGTCCTCATACCGCGCGCCGGTCTGCCGGGGACGATGCTCGCCGCGGGGCTCATCAGCATACTGGTGGGGCTCGCCGTATGGCTTATCGCTCGGAACGAAGAGATGCGCGGCAGCGCTTCAACTGCAAAAGCATCTGAACCGCAGCCCGTGTTTCCCGGGACGGCGCCGTCCTGGACGCCGCTTGCCCCGTGGGTGCTGCTGCTCGTCGCAGCGTTCACCGGAATGGCCTCGTTCGTCTACGAAGTAGTGTGGATCCGCATGCTGAGCCTCGTGCTCGGCGCCTCGACGCACTCCTTCGAGCTGATGCTGAGCGCGTTCATCACCGGCCTCGCGCTGGGAAGCTGGGCGATAAGGCGGCACATAGACCGGATCGCCGAGCCCTATCGAGTACTGGGTTATATCCAGGTCGTGATGGGATTGTTTGCGCTCGGCTCGCTGTGGGTGTACAGCGAGTCGTTCCACTGGATGGCGACGGTGATGAATGCTGTCGCGCGCACGGAACAGGGGTACGCGCTCTTCCTGCTCGCGAGTCATGCCATCTGCTTTGCCGTGATGCTGCCGGCAACCTTCATGGCGGGAATGACACTGCCGCTCATCACCAACGGTCTGCTGCGTGACGGCTATGGCGAGCGCGCGCTCGGGGCGGTGTATGCCTCGAATACCGTAGGAAGCATCGGCGGCGTGGCCTTTGCCCAGCACATTGCGATTCCGCTCACGGGACTTAAAACGTCGTTGATCATCGGCGGCGGGCTCGATATCGCCATCGGCATCATCCTGCTTTTCATGTTGAGGACGACGACGGGAACGCTGAGGCCGGCGCTGGTTTCCGGACTCGCCTTCGCTGGCATAGTCGCTGCCGTGTTCCGCGTGACTCTGGATCCGCTGCAACTGAATTCCGGGGTTTACCGCTACGCGCGCGCGACTTTGGCCGGGGATACGCAAATCCTGTTCTATGAGGACGGGAAGACAGCGAGCATTTCCCTCTACTGGGACAAGGGTGGCGACCGAACGCTGGCAACCAACGGTAAACCCGACGGCCGGATTTCCGCCTTCAAGGATGCGCCATCAGGCGATGACGTGACGACGACCTTGCTCGGCGCGCTCGGTATGGCGTTTCACCCGGATGCGAGAAGTGCGGCCAACATCGGGCTCGGTACCGGGCTCACGAGCCGCGTGTTGCTGCGCAATCCGCGGCTGCAGTACGTGCACAGCATCGAGATCGAACAGAAGGTGGTGGATGCGGTGCAGCACCTGAGAGACGAAGTCGAGGTCGTTTTCAGCGATCCGCGCAGCAGGATCATCGTGGATGACGCCAAAACGTTTTTCGCGGCCCGTCGCGCCCGCTACGACATCGTCGTCGCAGAGCCCTCGAACCCATGGGTGAGCGGAGTCGCCTCCTTGTTCACCGGGGAATTCTACCGTCGCATGCTGGATCATTTGAATGAGCGCGGGGTCTTCGTGCAGTGGCTTCAGGGCTACGAAATCGACATGGAGTCCGTGTCGTCCGTGATTCGGGCGCTGGGTTCTGCCTTTGGCAACTACGCCGTCTATTCGACCAATGGCGTAGATCTGCTGGTGGTGGCATGGAAGGAAAAGCAGATGCGCGAGCCTGATGGCCGCGTGCTCGACTGGCCGGAGCTTAAGCCCGAATGGCGGCGCGTTGGCGTCGATACGCTTCAGGATCTCGACGCTCGAAGAATCGGTGGCAAGGTCGTGCTGCATCCGCTTTTTCGTTCCTACCCCGTGCCCGAGAACTCGGACTATTTTCCGTACCTCGACGACCGGGCGCCGCGCGCAAGATTCTTGAGGCACAGCGCAGACGGCCTGAATACTATCCGCACCGCTTCCTTGCCGCTGGTGGAGATGCTGGAAGGCTATGAGCCGCGGCATCGCGAAACCCGCCTCGCGCAGACCGCCTTCGTACACCGCGCGGTGGCGACGCGCGATGCCATGGCGGCGTATCGGGTTCTGCGGGGAGAGAAGTCCCCCGACGGCTTGTTGCGGGACACAAAGTCGGATCTCGCCGTCATGGCGAGCTATTGCGACGACAAAAACCTCTTCGATGACAAGGAGGCGATGACTGCGTTCGTCGGGGTGGCCGGGTCGGTCGTCCCGTACCTGACGCGGGAAGAGTCGCGCCTCGGCTTTTCCGCTCTGCAGACCAAATGTCTTGCGCGGATGGGCGATGTGGGGACGGCGGTACGAGAATTGGTCAAAGTCGTCATCGAGCGGGATGCCAAAGCCATGCGCACGGAGGGAGAAGCGCTGCTGAAAAAACTGCCGCAGGATGCCGACCGAAGGCTCTGGCAGTTCGCCCTGAATGCCGCGATGCTAGGGTCCGTGGTCGACGGCGCTTACGCGCACGCCGATGCGTTATGGCAACAGTATGGCCGACGGGTGCAAAAAGGCGACGCAATACCGATCGAGAATCGGCTGCTGCTGGCGGTAGCCGCAGTGAGGATGAAGGAGGGAACCCCATCTGCATCCCGAACTTCTCCTTGAAGGAGGCACGTAAGGAGAAGCAGGGTTTCTCTAGCCGATGCCGGGATTGTCCTTGACCCCGATCAGCCGCGGGCGGTTGAGTTGCGGCGGGCGGATCACCTTCCGGTCGCGCAGGTACTTCGTCACCACGTCCCAGATCGGTTCGCCCGACGCGCCCTCTGCCACCGGCGCCCAGCTTGCGACCCTGTAGGTCTTCTTCGCCTCGACCGGCTTGCCTTTCAGCGTCATGTTGCTGATGCGGCTTCCGATCTTCTGTGTCGGCTCGCAGGTGAACTGCATGCCGCCGACGCGGACCATGTCGCCGCCCTGCTGGTAGTAGGGATCGGGATTGAAGAGATTGTCGCACACGTCCTCGAGGATGTTCTTGAGTGCCTCGCCGGTGAGCGAGTTGACGGTCGTGTAGGGATAGGTGATCGCCGTCTGGTCCATCACGTGTTCGAGCGTGATCGAATCTCCGGGCAGGATCGTCGTGCCCCAGCGGAACCCGGGCGTGAACGCGATGTCGGTGCCTTTGACCGCCATCAGCGCATCGAGGATCACCTGGTCGAAGGTGCCGGTGAAGTTGCCGCGGCGGTAGAGCAGCGCCTCGCTGACCGCCAGCTTCTCACCCAGCTTCGCCTCGTAGGGCGCCCGATGCTTCGCGATCAACGCGCTCATCTCTTTGTCCGCATCGAGCAGGTTGGAGAACACCGGCAGCAGGCGGTAGTCGTGCGCCTTCACCGCGCCGCCCCGCACGTCGAGATCGAGCACCGCGAGAAACTTGCCGTTCGATCCGGCGTTGGTGACCAGCGTCGCCCCGCCCGTGTTTTTTACGACGACCGGCTCGGGCACCCCGTCATGGGTGTGACCCCCGAGGATGGCGTCGATGCCCGTGACGCGCGAGGCGAGCTTGAGATCGACGTCCATGCCGTTGTGCGAGAGGAGGATGACCGCCTGGGCACCTTTCTTGCGCGCCTCGTTCACCGTGCGCTGCAGGTTGTCTTCCTGGATGCCGAACGTCCATTCGGAGACGAAGTAGCGCGGGTTCGCGATCGGCGTATAAGGGAACGCCTGGCCAATGATGGCGACCGGAACACCGCTGATCTCGCGCACCGTGTACGACTTGAATACCGGGTCGCCGAAGTCGGCGGTCTTGACGTTCTGCGCGAGAAATTCGATTTTTCCGGCGAAATCCTTCTTGACCGCCTCCTGCACGCGGGCAGCGCCGTACGTGAATTCCCAGTGTGCGGTCATGATCTCGACGCCGAGGAGCTTGCTGGCATCGATCATGTCCTGCCCCTTGGTCCACAGCGCGGTGGCGGAACCCTGCCAACTGTCGCCGCCATCCAGCAGCAGCGCACCGGGCCGCTGCGCGCGCACGCGTTTCACCAGCGTCGCGAGGTGGGCGAAGCCCCCGACCTTGCCGTAGGTGCGCGCGGCGTTCTCGAAGTCGAGGTAGGTGAACGCATGCGCCCGCGGCGATTTCGGCTGGATCCGGAAATGCCTGAGCAACGCCTCGCCCACGAGGTGCGGCGGCCGCCCGAACGCCTCGTTCAGCCCGATGTTGACATCCGGCTCGCGAAAATGGACCGGGAGAAGCTGGGCGTGGCAGTCGGTGAAATGCAGCAGCGTGACGTTGCCGGTGCGCTTGGGCAGGTTGTAGAGGCTGTCGGCTTTGTCAGCGGCAAGCGCCCGGCCGCCAAGCGGCGCGCCGTAGGCGGCGGCGAGGGCAAGGAGCTGGAGGAACTCGCGGCGGGAAAGGGTCATGGTGAGATGTTTCCTCGAAGACCCATGACAGATCGTCTCCCCGGCGAAAGCCGGGGTCCAGTAAACAATTTAGATACTGACCGCGCCGCTCTGGATGCCGGCTTTCGCCGGCAAGACGAATTTTCGTGGCGTGCCGCTAGTTCCTGATTCCAGGTCACTATTTCCTGTTGATCGGCGACTGGGGGTCGATCAGATACGCGACCAGGTGTGTGATCTGCTCCGGCGTGAGATGCCCGGTCGCACCCAGCCGCGGCATATTGGAGCACGGCGCGTAGGCCCAGCCGTTGTAGATGCGCTCGTAGGTCAGCTTGGCGACCGGCTCGGAATTGCCGCGCTGCACGCCGTAATGCGTGAGGCTCGGGCCGACGTTGCCGACATTGACTTCGCCCGGTGCCAGCCCATGGCAGTTCTGGCACAGCCCGCCGTTTTCCTTGCGCTTTTCGAGTCTGCCGCTCTGAATGCGGTCGCCGGCGCCGTCGTGCGCCAGTTTCTCGCCGACCTTCCATTCACCCACCAACTTGCCGGACGCGGGATACTTGAACGAGGCGCGCGCAAGCTTCACGACTTCGGCGGCCTCTTCCTGCGTGAGCTTGGCGTCGCCGATCTTGCTGCAGATCTGCTGCGCGCGATCCTGTTCGAGGCGCTTCAGCAGGTGCGGCGCGGGTGCGGTGAAGCTCGTCTGCACCATCTTTTCCGCGATCTGGCGGGTGGTGGCTTCATCCGGTCCGCTTGCACAACCGATGATCAGAACGGGAACGGCTCCCGCAATCCCTATCAGCATCCTTTGCATGTTTCCTCCTGGCCGTTGCCCCTCGACAAACTCAGGGCGAACGGTCTGATTTTTCTCAATTTGCACCTAGCGCTTGAAGCCCGGCACCCGGGTGACCGCGCCGTTGCCCTGGTAGTGCAGATACGTCGTCAGCGCGATGGACGCATCGGACAGATACGCCAGTTCCGGTAGCCGCATCTGCCAGAAGCAGTCGTACAACCGCCACTGCATGGTGCGCACGACGAAATGCGCGCCGCGATACGCGGGCCAGGTTGAAACCACGCTTTGCACGCCTTCCTTGCTCGTCATGTGGATCAGGTCCTGCAACCGAATGCGTTTGTTGGCTTCGCCGTGGCAGGTGACGCACCCGAAATCGGTCTGGCCGCTGCGGCGGAAGAACAGATACTCGCCCGCCTTGTACATCTCCTGCTCTTTCGGGTGGTTGAGCGAGACGTTTATCTTCATGCCGTTGGAGCGCGAGGTGATGTAGAGCGCGAGCGCCTCGATGTCGGAGCCGCTGCTGCCACCGGGGCTGATGGCGCGCTTCACCACGTCTTCGCGCTTGAAGCCCTGCAGGTCCACCAGGCAGGTCACGAGCCGCGATTCGAGATCCTGGACCTTGTCGGTGTCCGCAAAGTAACGCGGGAGCCGTACGGAAGCGCCTTCGAGCCTGCCGGGCCCCATGCCGAAGTCGCACTGCTCGAGCGACACGTTCTTCGGGCCGCGCTTCTGGTGAAAAAGCTGCTTGCCCTTGTCGATCCACAGCTCGCCCGGATTGTCCTGTTCGAGCATCTTGCGTCCGACGCCGAGCGGGTCGTTGGACTGGGCGTGCGCCGCAGCCACGGCCGCCGAGAAGCACGCGGCTGCGATGAAATTGAACCGCCGTTTGGTCATTCCTTCCTCCGTTCTATTTGGGGTCCGTCTGCTGCGGACTGCAAAAGTGCGCGGGCGCCCCTGCCCGACAATCCAGCGTATTACGATGGCGCGGTGACTGTCACTTCGTCGGTCCGCTTGTCGCCCTTGTTGTCCTCCCAGGTGACGCTGATCTTGTCGCCGACTTTGGCGCCCTTCACGCGCACGCCGAGAAAAGGATTGCGCGATACGGCCTGGCTCCACTGGGCATCGAGCACCACTTTGCCATTATGGGCAACCACCACCGTTTTGATGAAGTGCTGAGGGACGAGCTGGCCCTTGGAATCCTTGCGCTGACCCGTTTCCATGGGATGCATCATCAGGATGCGCACGTCTGCCACGTCGCCTTGCAGCGTTGCGCGTATTCTCATCGGTTCGGCCATGCTTCCTCCTCGCTGTCGTCTTGTCGGTTTCTGCCGGGGAGGGCATCAGCCGCAGCCGCCTATGGTGACCTTGACCTCTTTCACCGCCGTATAAAATTTGCCATCGGCTTTCACCACCGCGCGCACGTTGGACGTTTCGCCCATCTTCAATCGCGTTGAAACATAGCCGTCTCCCCCGCCTGCCACGTTGAACGATGCGGCGAGCGGAAACGGGTTCTTCTCCGCGATGATGGCAATGCTCTGCGTGTTGGGAATCTTGCTGGTGACGGCGACCGGCACGACGGCGCCGTTCTCGGCGATTTCGGGTGCCGTGATGACGATGTCCTTGCTCTCGACCATGTTTGCCGCCCCCAGGCCCTTCAACGCGTCGTTGACGGCCTTGGCGGAGAACGCGTTCTGGTTCCATTCGGCCGCGGCAGCCGTTCCGGTCTTCAGCAGGCCTGCCGCCGCGGCAACCGCCAGGGCGCCTGCGCCGCCGCCCAGCTTGAGAAAACTTCTGCGTCGTCTGTTCACGTTACCTCCTGTAGGACTCGTCGGGGACTCCCGGCTATATTAGCGAAATATAATATATTCCGCTGCGCTATCCAACAGCGCGCCCGGGAAGCTGGTTCTATGCCGGCGCCGTGCGCCGGGACTTCGCTCGCCAGGGGCCTGAATTGCCGCCCATTTTTTCGAGCAACTGCACCTCTTCGACCCGCATCCCGCGGTCGACCGCCTTGCACATGTCGTATATGGACAGCAGACCTACGCTTACCGCGGTCAACGCTTCCATCTCCACCCCCGTGCGGCCCACCGTCTCCACCGTCGCCGTGCACTCGACGGCAGGCGCCTTGCCATCGAGGGTGAACGCGACCTCGACGCGCGTCAGCGCAAGCGGATGGCACAGCGGAATCAGATCCGCGGTACGTTTCGCAGCCTGGATCGCCGCCAGGCGGGCCACGCCCAATACGTCGCCTTTCTTTGCCGTTCCGCTGCGGACCTGCCGGAGCGTGGCGGGCAGCATGCGGATGCGGCCGCGCGCGATCGCAACGCGGTGCGTCTCGTCCTTGGACGCGACATCGACCATCCAAGCCTGTCCCCGCGCATCGAAATGCGTGAGGGAACCCTGCCGTTTTGACATCGTGGTGCGGAACCCGCAAAGTACCGCGTTTATCATAGCATCATGCGCTGGCGTTACCTCTTTATCGCATTGCTGCTCGCCGTGCCGCGTGCACCGGCGCAGGGCCTGCCCGACCTGGGAGACGTCGCCCAGGCCGACTTCTCCCCGCTGCAGGAAAGACGGCTGGGCGAGCGCATCATGCGCGAAATCCGCGCCGACCGCAGCTTCAATGACGACGCGGAGGCGACCGACTATATCAGCACGCTGGGCGAGCGGCTGGTGGCGCGCAGTCCCGATGCGCGGCAGAGCTTCGATTTCTTCCTGATTCAGGATGGCCAGATCAATGCGTTCGCGCTGCCCGGCGGATTCATCGGCGTCAACACCGGACTCATCCTGAACGCCCAGGGCGAGTCCGAGGTGGCGAGCGTGCTCGCCCACGAGATCGCGCACGTCACGCAGCGCCATATCGCCCGCATGATCGCCGGGCAGAAGGCGAGCCAGCTCACGTCCCTGGCGGCGCTCGCCATCGCGATTCTCGCCTCGCGCGCGAGTTCGCAGGCGGCCGAAGCCGCGGCGGCTTTCGGCACGGCGACTGCGATCCAGACCCAGCTCAATTTCACGCGCGAGCACGAGCGCGAGGCCGACCGCGTCGGGGTGCAGATCCTGCAGGACGCGGGATTCGATCCGCACGCGATGGTGACGTTCTTCGAGCGGCTGCAGCGCGCCACGCGCGTATACGAGGGCGGCGCCCCGTCGTACCTGCGCACGCATCCGCTCACCTTCGAGCGCATCGCCGATGTCCAGAATCGGGTGGAGCGGCTGCCGTACCGCCAGGTGCCGGACAGTCTCGCCTTTCAGCTGATCCGTGCTAAGCTGCGCGCGGAGTCGCAGCCGCCGCACGAGGCGGTGGCGTGGTTTCAACAGAGTCTCGCCGAGCGCAAGTTCCTGAGCGAGATCGCGAGCCGCTACGGGCTTGCCGTGAGCCTGCTGCGCACCGGCGATCATGCAAAGGCCGCGAAGGAACTGGCCGCGGCCCGCAAGCTGGCGCCCGAGCCGAGCCCCGTGCTGGAAACGCTGGATTGCCATATCCGCGTGGCCGCAAAAGCGGGCGAAAAGGGGTTCGCCTGCTACCAGGAGGCGCTCAAGACCTACCCCAATTACCGCGCGTTGACGTACGACTATGCCAACGCGCTGCTGCAAGCCGGGCGTGCGGATGCGGCACTCAAGCTGGTGGAAGGCCGGCTGCAGGTCTACACCGAGGACTACAAGCTCTATCTGCTGCAGGCCCGCAGCTACGCCATGCTCAACCGGCGGCTCGCGCAGCACCGTGCACAGGGCGAGGCCTACGCGCGCATGGGCAACATCCCCGGTGCGGTGGAACAGCTTCAGATCGCGGTGAAGAGCGGCGACGGCGACTTCTATCAGCTTTCCGCAACCGAAGCGCGGCTGCGCGAGCTGCGCCGGTTGAACGACGAGCTGCGCAAAGAGGCAGGCAAGCCGCCGGAGCGCTGACTTTCCTGTTTGATGGAAACGGGATCAGCGCGGCACTGTCGTGCCGTTGGCCTCTATCCAGCCGTCCATGCCGCCCTCGATGAAGCGCGCCTTGAAGCCGAGGGCGAGCAGGCGATCCAGGGCGGCGTTGCTGATGGTCTTGCCGTGCGCGCAATAGAGCACGATGTCCCGGTCGCGGGGCAGCGTCTTGCTCCACTCGTCGATTTCCTTGTGCTCGAGCTTGCGTGCTCCGGGGACGAGCCGCGGTTCGGCGTCGTAATCGGCTTTGCGTCGAAGATCGAGCACGGTGAGCGGGAGGTTGCGCGCCAGGAGCGACTTCAATTCGACTGCGGTGATGCTGCGGCTCATGATTCCTCCTTATATTCCCAACAGCGGCTTGGCCAGGGTGTAGACGAGTCCCGCGAGCCCGCACGCACCGATGAGCGGGATGATGCCGACACCGAAACGGAACAGGGCGAAGCCGGAGGCGATGCCGATGACGAGCGTCGCCCACTCGAAGCGCCCGGAGAACGGCGCGCCTGCGTTCGCCTCGGGCCACAGCACGTGCCAGGCGAAAAACACCGCGAGATTGAGAATGACGCCCACCACCGCCGCGGTAATGCCGGTGAGCGGCGCGGTGAACTTGAGATTGCCGTGCGTCGATTCGATGAGCGGCGCGCCGGCGAAGATGAACACGAAGCTGGGCAGGAAAGTGAAGTACGTCACGAGCGTCGCCGCCACTGCGCCGCCCAGGAACAGCGCGTCGGATCCGAAGATTTCCTTCACCCATCCGCCGACGAAACCGATGAAGGTGACCACCATGATCAAGGGGCCCGGCGTGGTCTCACCCAGCGCGAGGCCGTCGATCATCTGCGTGGCGGTCAGCCATTCGTAATGCTCGACGGCGCCCTGGTACACATAAGGCAGCACGGCGTACGCGCCGCCGAAAGTGAGGAGCGCGGCCTTGGTGAAGAACCAGCCCATCTGCGTCAGCGTCGCGTCCCACCCGTATAGCGCGTACAGCGCGCCGATGACGCCCAGCCACAGCCCGAAGCTCACGGCGCATACCAGTGCGAGGCGCGTCCAGGTAAAACGCGCGTGCGGCGGCGTCGGCGTGTCATCGTCGATCAGCGCGGCGCCATAGTGTTTTTGCGCCGTCCCGTGACCACCGCCCACGGCAAACTTGTCCGGGGCAATCCGGCCTCCGATGTAACCGAGGATGCCGGCGCCCAGCACGATGTAGGGAAACGGCACGTCGAAAGCGAAGATCGCGACGAAGGCGGCTGCGGCGACCATCCACAACAGCCCGTTCTTCAGCGCGCGCGAGCCGATGCGATAGGCCGCAAATACCACGATCGCCGTTACAGCCGGCTTGATGCCGTAGAGGATGCCGGCGATGGCGGGAACGTTGCCGTAGGCCATGTAGACCCACGCCAGCGCGATGAGGATGAAGAGTGACGGCAGCACGAAGAGCGTGCCGGCGATGATGCCGCCGAGCGTTCTGTGCATCAGCCAGCCGATGTAGGTGGCGAGCTGCGTTGCCTCCGGTCCCGGCAATACCATGCAGTAATTGAGCGCGTGCAGGAAGCGCCGCTCGGAGATCCAGCGCCGGCGCTCCACCAGCTCCTGGTGCATGATTGCGATCTGTCCGGTGGGGCCGCCGAAGCTGATGAAGCCCAGCTTGAGCCAGTATGCGAAGGCTTCGCCGAGCGTAACGCGCGGCGGGCCGTCGGTATTTTTCACGTCGTCGTTTTTCATTCGGCCTTGCGCTCCTGTTAGGCACTGTAGAGATAATCGAAGATCTTCAGCGCTTCTGCGAGCAGCTGGTCGTCGGGAGCGGTGCCGCGCGCCGAGCAGTATGGTTTGCAGGCTATGATAATAAGAAACGAACGGCGTCGGCGTGCCGCCGGTATTTCGTATAAGGCACAAAGGCTTATCAGGCCTTATAATCGGCTCCGATCTTCAAATCCATGCAGGCACTGACATGAATTTCGACAAGGAGCTGGACGCGCGGGGGCTCAATTGCCCGCTGCCCATTCTGCGAACCAAGAAGGCGCTCACCGACATGACACCGGGCCAGGTGCTGAAAGTGGTCGCGACCGACCCCGGTTCGGTCAAGGACTTCCAGGCGTTTTCCCGCCAGACGGGGAACACGCTGCTGTCGTCCGAGACGGGGGGGAGCGAGTTCGTTTTTTTCATGAAGAAGAAATAGCGTTATCGCGGACGGAATACCGCCGCAATAACGCCGCGCGTTAACGAGTGCACGCATCGTTCGCGCGGGCAAATGCCGGTTCATGCGGGGGCTTAGTTGAAAGACAACTGGCGGGTCTTGGATACCGGGCTGCGGCCAGCCGCGCAGAATGTCGCGCTGAGCCGCGCGTTGCTCGAGGGGCGCCGCGCCGATGAATCGCCCGGCACGCTGCGCTTTCTGCGCTATACGTCCTCGGCCCTGCTCGCGGCGCGGCACAGTGCCGAACAGGAATTCGATCTCGATTACTGCCGGGCCCGCGGTATAACGGTACAGCGGCGCATCAGCGGCGGCTCAGCGCTCTATACCGACGAGTCCCAGCTTGGCTGGGAGCTTCACCTGCACGCCCGGGATGCCGGCGAGTGCAGCGCGCAGGCGCTCACCCGGCGCTCATGCCACGCCGCCGCCACAGCGATCAGCGCGCTCGGCGTAGAGGCGCGCTTTCGTCCGGGCGGCGACATCGAAGTCGATGGCCGCAGGATCGCCACATCGGGGGTGGTGACGGACCGCGACGTGGTGCTGTTCCAGGCGACGCTGGCCGTGGATTGCGATTTCCCCACTGCGCTGCAAGTGCTGCGTTTCAGTGCGGGCAAGCCGCCGGCGAGCGCCCTTTCGATCGTCCAGAAGCGCGAGACCACCCTCAAGATCCTGCTGGGCAAGGCGCCCGATACGGCGCTGATCAAGCGCTACCTGACAGAGGCCTATGAAAGCGAATTCGGCGTCGAATTTACCGAAGGCGATGTCACCTTGTCGGAGCATGCACGCTACCAGAAATCGTTGCGCGAGATCGATGCTCCGGATTGGGTGAACTTCATCTCGAGGCCCGCTTCCGGAATGCCGATCGCCGAAGCGGTGCAGCCGTATTCCGGCGGCTTGTTGCGGGCCTCGCTGATGTGGGAGACGGGCACGCAAACGATCCGCCAGGTGTGGTTTACCGGCGATATCGCTGCCAAACCGGCGCGGGCCCTGCCCGATCTGGAAGCGGCGTTACGCGATACCCCAATCAGCCGTCTCGCGCGCAGGATGGAATGGTTTTTCAGGAGCCGGCCGGTCGAGATTCCGGGTCTCGGCCCCGAAGACTTCATCGGCCTCGTACGCCGCGCTGCGGGGCGCCCGCTCCTCGCGCGAAATAATTGATTCTTAGCTGACGCGCTCGGCGAACTTCGCGAACTGGGCGCTGAGCTGTTCCAGCGTCGCCGTGTGGTTTGCGAGACGCTGTTTTTCCTGGGCGACCACGGCGGCCGGTGCGCGCTCCACGAAATTGGCGTTGGCGAGCTTGGCCTGGGCCTTGCCGATTTCGTTTTCCAGGCGCGCGATCTCCTTTTGCAGCCGGGCGCGTTCCGCCGCCACGTCGATTTCGACTCTCAGCATGAGCTTGTAGTCTCCGACGATGGAGACCGGCGCGTCCACCGCCGGCAGCTCCGGCACGATCAGGACTTCCGAAAGCCGCGCCAGCGCCGTCAGATAAGGGACAAACGCGGCGAGGCGCTCGCGATCTCCCTGGACGAGCAGCGGCACTTTCTGTGCCGGACTGATGCCCATGTCGGTGCGCAACGCACGACAGGCGGTGACCATCGCTTTCAGCATTTCGATTTCGCGCTCTGCCGGCTCATCGATGCGCCCCGGGTCCGGCTCGGGATAAGGCTGCAGCATGATCGACTCGCCCGTTTTGCCGGCGAGCGGCGCAACGCGCTGCCACAGCTCTTCGGTGATGAACGGAATGACCGGGTGCGCCAGCCTCAGCGTGGACTCCAGCACGCGGGTTAGCGTGCGGCGCGTCGCCCGCGCCAGGGCTTCCTCGCCCTGTGCCAGTTGCACCTTGGCGAGCTCGACGTACCAGTCGCAGTATTCGTCCCACACCAACTGGTAGATCGCGCGCGCGTAGTTGTCGAACCGGTACTCGCCCAACGCTTCCCGCGCTTCGCCTTCCGCCCGCTGCAGGCGGCTTACCATCCAGCGGTCGACGGACGACGGAGCGAGCGGCAGGTTTTCGTCGCGGCCGGTGTCCGCGCCTTCGCAGTTCATCAGGACGAAACGCGTCGCGTTCCACAGCTTGTTGCAGAAGTTGCGGTAACCGTCGCAGCGGCTCAAATCGAACTTGATGTCGCGCCCCGGCGAAGCGAGGCTCGCGAACGTGAAACGCAGCGCGTCGGTGCCGAACGCCGGGATGCCTTTGGGGAACTCCTTGCGCGTGCGCTGCTCGATCGCTTCCGCCTGCCGCGGATCCATCAAGCCCGAGGTGCGCTTCGCAACCAGCGCCTCGAGGTCGATGCCGTCGATGAGATCGATGGGGTCCAGCACGTTGCCCTTGGATTTCGACATTTTCTGGCCTTCCGCGTCACGGATGAGGCCGTGCACGTAGACCTCGCGGAAAGGCACCTTGCCGGTGCAATACAGCGTCATCATCACCATCCGCGCCACCCAGAAGAAGATGATGTCGAATCCCGTGACCAGTACCGAGGAGGGCAGGTAGAGCGCCAGCGCGGAATTTGATTTCTGCGGATACTCCGGCGTCCAGTCAAGCGTGGAGAACGGCCACAGCGCCGACGAGAACCACGTATCGAGCACGTCTTCATCCCGGCGCAGCTCACCGCTGCTGACGGGCTCGCCGGCGGCGAGGCGTTGGGCCAACGCTTCCTTGTACTTGAGATAAGCCTCGTCCCTGCTGCGCGCGACGTAAATGTTGCCTTCCGCGTCGTACCACGCGGGGATGCGATGACCCCACCACAACTGGCGCGAGATGCACCAATCCTCGATATTCGTGAGCCACTGGTTGTAGGTGTTGGTCCAGTTCTCCGGTACGAAGCGAACCTCGCCGCGCGCGACAGCGTCCAGGCCGGCACGGGCCAGGCTCTCCATCCTGACGAACCACTGTTCGTTGAGCATCGGCTCGACCACCGCGTCGGTGCGCCCGCACCGCGGGACCATCAGGCGGTGCGGCTTGGCCTCGTAGAGCAGCCCCTGTTCCTGGAGGTCCGAGAGGATCTGAACCCGTGCCTCGAAGCGATCGAGTCCCCGGTATACGGACGGCGCGTTGTCGTTGATCTTCGCGTCCAGCGTCAGGACGTTGAGCGGCTGGAGCCCGTGGCGCAGACCGACCTGGTAGTCGTTGAAGTCGTGCGCGGGTGTGATCTTGACGCAGCCCGTGCCGAATGCCGGATCGACGTAGGCGTCGGCGATCACGGGGATGGTGCGTCCGCTGAGGGGCAGCACGACCCGCATGCCGATGAGGTGCCGGTAGCGCTCGTCCTCGGGGTTTACTGCGACCGCGACGTCGCCGAGCATGGTCTCCGGGCGCGTGGTCGCGACGACCACTTCGCCCTCGCCCGATTCGAACGGATAGCGGATGAACCAGAGATGGCTTTCCTCCTCCCGCGATTCGACTTCCAGGTCGGACACCGCCGTCTTCAACACCGGATCCCAGTTGACGAGCCGCTTCCCGCGGTAGATGAGACCGTCTTCGTAGAGCCGCACGAAGACTTCCGTCACGGTGCGCGAGAGACCCTCGTCCATCGTGAAGCGCTCGCGCTCCCAATCGCAGGATGCGCCGAGGCGGCGCATCTGCCGCGTGATGGTCGATCCGGACTGCTCTTTCCATTGCCACACGCGCTGCTCGAACGCGTCGCGGCCGATGGCGCGGCTGGAGGTGCCCTCCGCCTCGAGCTGGCGTTCGACGACGATCTGCGTCGCAATCCCGGCATGATCGGTTCCCGCCTGCCACAGCGTGTTGTAGCCGCGCATCCGGTGGTAGCGGATGAGCGCATCCATCAGCGTGTGCTGAAAGGCATGGCCCATGTGCAGCGTGCCCGTAACATTGGGCGGCGGCAGCAGGATGCAGTAGTTCCGGGGATTGTCGCCGTCGTGTCCGGCGCGAAAGGAGCCGCTTTTCTCCCACCGGGGATACCAGCGGGCTTCGATCGCTGCCGGCTCAAAGCTCTTGGCCAGTTCCATGCGCGGCGGGGGGGGTGGCGCTTGCGGAAAAGGCGGAATTATAGCGGAGGCTGGCGGTGTTTCCGGCTCGGAAAGCTCTGGCGGTGCAAGCAATGAGTTCGCCGCCTCCTCGAGCGGAGCCGCATTCGATGAAGTCTCGATTTCCCGGGCAGCGGTTTCAGCGAGTTCGTCTTCGCTGCGTTTGTCTTCCAGCGCGAGCTTCCGTTCGCCCAGTTCCCGGCGCAAGGTATCCTCAACCGAGGCGCGCACGATGTTGGCGATATTGACATTGAGGTCCTGCGAAATCTTGGTGAGCGCCTGGTCGAGCACCGCGCCGATTTCGGGCATGAAACGGCCATGCACGATGCCGGCGATCTGATCGTCCAGTTCCTTCTTGAGCTTGAGGTACACCGTGTGCTCGAGGTTCTGCGCCTGCACCCGCGAGATCACCTCGACTTCCGGGGCGGCCGCGTCCGGTTCTTCGGAAGCCGGTGCCGGTCCAACCTCGGACGTGCCCGCCTCGGTGCCCGCTTGCTCGGTTTCCAGGTTCGCCTGCGGGCCGGAATCCCCCTCGTCCACGGGACGCACGGCCGCCTGTTCGTCCTCCACGACGATATCGGTCAGCGTCGGGATATCGGCGGCCTCCGCGAGGAGCGGCGCCACGGGTGTCGTCGCGGGCGGGCGGTGGCGCGCGAGCAGTGCGTCGGCCCGTTTCAGCAGATCTTCGCCGTCTTCGTCAGGCATCGGACTTGGACAGGTCATGAGTGCGGATTTCGTAGCCGCGATCGCGATAGAACTTGAAGCGCGCGCGCGCAAGCCGCCGGTCTTCGTCGTCCAGACTCACCACCTCGATCAGCCGCTGAAACCGGCTGAAGAGCGGCGGCCACTCGGGGCGAAGGTTGAGCAGAATCTGATCGTGGGCGGGCTCGCCGCCGAGATAATCGATGAGGATCGGCGTCTCCGGCGCGAGCGCGTCGCTTGCGAGGCAATGCGGGATGAAGCCGATCGCGGGCGTCGTCCACAGCAGGCGATCCAAACGCCCGGCGATGTCTGCATCCGGGCAGCACACGAGCACGCGCTGGTCGGTGCTATAGGCCTTGGCGGCGAGCCGGCACGCCGTGCGCAGTTTGTCTTCGACGTGGGTGTAGAAATCGATCTGGGTCATCTAAGAGTGCCTAACAAAATGAACCACGTGTGCGTTGTAGCCAGAACGGATTGATCACGCGAATGGTGGCGCAGCTCATATCGCGAATATGAGCAAGCCGCCCGACAAAGTGAGCGGCCGTTGTGGCTGCAACC
>JBQTJV010000070.1:0-2193 GCA_052386775.1 Betaproteobacteria bacterium | reverse complement strand
CATGAATGGGTCGAGAACGGTATCGCCGACGAAGCTGAACATTCGAATCAGCCGTTCCGCGAGCTGCAGCGGGTACGGGGCCGGGTGTTCCTTCGTGGACGCGCCGGTTACGCCGGTCCAGATTTGCTGGAACCAGGCCTTATGCAGATCGCCGGGGATGACGCTGAGAACGCGGGTGGCCACGCTCGGGCTGCGGTATCCGCCCGGCTTGCGCTCCATGAGGATGAATTCAATATCGTTCTTGATAACCGCGTTGGGCTCATAAGGCTTACCGAGGAACCCGCCGCCGTTGCCGGTCGCCTCGTAGACGGCGTTGGCGATCTTGTGCCAGATGATCGGCGCGAGGTTGTTGTAGCCGATGGCCCTGCAGTGCTCCTGGATGGACGCATGCAAGGGCATGACCAGGTGCTCTCCCTTGTTCTTGCGGCGGGAGAGGCACACGTCGCCGACCACGCAAATCAGGCGCCCGCCCGGGACCAGGGCGTGAAAGCAGGCCTTCCAGACCTTGTCCAGCTCGTCGAGGAACTTGTCATAGTCCTCGATGTAGCCCATCTGCCCTTCGCTGACGTTGTAGTCCTTCAGCGTCCAGTAGGGCGGCGACGTGATAACCAGGTGCACGCTCTCGGGCGCAAGAAAGTCGATCTTGCGGGAGTCGCGCCGGTAGAGATCGTGATGCGTCGGCAGCTGCTCGAGCTTGGCCTCGATCTGCGCGACAAGCTTCTTGTCCCTGGCAATCCGGGGAAGCTCGGTCTGGTGGTTGCGGATCTCGCCGAGGCCTTCGGGCAGATGTTCAGCCGGATCGAAAAGCACTTCAGCTGCATCAGCCCGTTTGTTCATCGGTTCATTATCCCAGATTGCCGGTTTTCGTAAGCCGGCGGGCCGTAACACGGATGCGGATGCGCGTTGTCTGCCGCAGCGCATTGACCATGGCAAAGAAGTCCCTGGCGGTAAGGACGCCGCTCCGGGCGAGCATTCGGCGTACGCCATTGCTCGGCCTTTTCATTTTTGCGGCGAGACCGTCAATGCCCACGGTGGCACCGACGATGTCGCGAATTACGGCCTTGCCCGTGCCTGTGTCGCCCGAAAGACAGGCATTGAGAGCTTCGGCAAGCAATGCGGCCCTGTACTTCGGATCGCGTTTTACGCGTGTCGCTACAGTCGATTTGAAATCGCTCGAAAGCATCGCGGGTTTTCGGCTATGCAGTCTTCAGGGCCTGGACTTCGTGTTCGAGCTTTCCGGCCAGTGCGTCCTTCGCGACCTCCAGGTCGTACAGTGATTGCAGGTTCATCCATTCCTGTGCATCCATCCCGAAGAACCTGCCGAGCCGCAACGCCGTATCCGCCGAAATGCCGCTGTTCCCATTTACGATTCCTTCAATGCGGCTGGGCGGCACGCCGAGACGCCTGGCGAGCTGGCTGGGGCCGATTTTCATCGGCTTCAGATAGTCCTCGGTCAGTACGATTCCCGGGTGTACTGGTGCGAATTTTCGTTTCGGCATATGCGGTTACTCCTGCCCGTTGACAATATTGTAGCAACTGTATAACCATACAGTATCGCCACTTGGTGCCTTTCTTAACGCCCGAATAGCGGTCCCGGTTCACCGGGAGAGCCGCAGCCAGGGCTGACATGCCCTTGCGGGACTTTGAGGTCCTTGGCACGGCCGGCAAGCCAGAAGTAGCCCTGCGCGTCCCGCCGCCCGAGATCGCCGGTCTTGAGCCATCCACCGTCCAGGAAGAGCCCGGCGTTGCCGGCCTCGTCGAGGTAGCCGGGGAACACCGTCGCGCCCCGGATCACCAGCTCGCCGACGGCGTCGTCGGCGCAATCGCGCACATGGCGCCCGCCGGCGTCGAGCTCCACCGCCTTCACCTCGATGCCTGGCAGCGCCCGCCCGATCGAGCCCACGCGGCGCTCGCCGTGAAGCGGATTGACCGTGCTGGCGCACGCGGCTTCGGTCAGGCCCCAGCCCTCGAGCAACCGGATCCCCGTCGCGGCCTCGAAACGCCGCGTCAGCTCCGGCGACAACGGCGCGGCGCCGGACACGCCGAAGCGCAGCGAAGTGATGTCCGCATCGCCGATCGGGGCGTCGAGCAGGCTCGAGTACACGGCCGGCCCCCCGCTGAGATAGTTGATGCCATGGCGCTCGACGATCTTCCAGAAGTTCCGGAGCACACCCGGCCCGCGGAAGCCGGCCG
>JBQTJV010000069.1:0-9879 GCA_052386775.1 Betaproteobacteria bacterium | reverse complement strand
TTGGCACCCGTGATCTAAGCATTGCACACTTTATCGCCTGCATGGCTTTTTAGTTTGAAGCGAAGAATTCATATTGTTCGGCGCCAGCGCACTTCAAAGCCCTTGGCAGGAGCTGGGCAGGTATTTTAGGGGTATGGTCGTGCCGTTTTCGGGGCTGCCGCACCGCCAGCTGGTGATGGCCTTACCCATATCTGTGGCGGACACAGCCGGGATGCCGTTGATCAGCGGGGCCAGCGTGAGAACCTTGCCGTCAATAGCTGTATCGCTGAACCCTCTGGCTGTCGCAATCACTTTGCCATCTGAGTCGATCGCGACCGACTGAACATAGGCGCTGCCGGCCTTGTCTTTGCCTTTTGCTTGGCCTTTCCCTTGAGGGTCGGGAGCAGAGAATTCGCAGCCCCAATTTCCCTCGCCGGGCGGACTGGTTTGCAATAGATATATCTCGCTGACTGCACTTCTACACGCGGAAGCCGCCAATACCACCTCCGACATCCTGGTGCGTTTCGTGTAATTCTGGTATTGGGGAAGGACCACCGCGGCAAGAATGCCGATGATGGCTACGACCACCATCAACTCGACAAGCGTGAAACCCGCTCCCCTGAATTTCATCGCGCGACCTTTTGGTTATGTTAATGGAATTGCCAGCGTCCAGCACAAGCAACGCCATGTTTCCGGGGCCACGCTTAACCACTTGCCCCCGGCAGTATGCAACCGGATCGTTGCAGCCTGGGTGCACGATATCCACTCAATGTATGATACCGTCAACGCGCCCCAGGGGGAAAGAAATGATTAGGTTGGGTTCGGAGCCGTTCTCGCGTGAGGAACTCGAAAAGCTGGTGGTAGAACGCTGTTCTCGATTCGGCCCAGTGGCACGCGTCACCATACACAATTATGCACAGTTCAAGACCCTAGCATGGGTGACGATGGAGAACCGGGAGGCAGCACTAGCGTTAAAGCGTGACCTCGGCGAGCTGCTGGTCGATGGCGCTGTGCTCATACGGATAGATCAGTAATGACGGCCTTCCCAGTGACTGCCAAGGGCGTTACCGCGAGTGTTGTTTGTACGGGCGGCTCAATGAGCAGGCTTGGCGATGCCTGACCGTCCGCTTCGGGGTCGAAAGCGGACACTGGGTCCGCTCAATGGAAATCCCCCCAATAGGTCAGATCAAGGCAAGCCGTTCCTCCCAGTGCCCAGATTCATCCCGCCGGGCGCGCCACCCAATTTAAAGGCTTGCGAGTTCGCAGGCCTTTATTTTTTCTGCTGCGTTAAATCTGGTTCGGAAGATAAGAAACGAGCAATACTAAAGGCTGCCCGAGAGCGCGCTGAAACGAGCAGCGCCAAGCCTCGGAAAGAGCCAAGCGCGAACGCGTGCGCCGCGAAAAGCAGACGCGGGCGGCACGCGAGCGCTATCTGAACGACCTCGCAAAGCGAGAAAATGACGCCTAGGTCAAAGTCGATCAGCATTGCGTAAGTTGCTGAGACGATCGATGGCTGCTGCCTGCTTGCACCGTCCCATTCCTCCAGAGAGGCTTACGAAATCGCTGCCTTCAGGGTAATTGCGATCTTATTGAGTTAGATCAAATCACCGCTGCCTGAAAGCCAATAGATTGCGCGAAAGGCTCCCGCACGCCGGCCGAAAGCGACCAGCACGCGGGTAACAGAGCAATGGCTGCCACAAGAAAAGACCCGACAAAGTTCGAGATCGTGGCGCGAGAGGACTTCTCGGACGTCACGCTTCTACTGGAAATCCACCATCCGCTGATGGCGAAGGCCGCGCAACCCGGCCAGTTCGTCATCGTCATGTCCCATGCGGAGGGCGAGCGCATTCCGCTCACCATCGCCGATTTCGACTGCGCCAAGGGCACGATCACGCTCGTCATCCAGGCGGTCGGCAAGACCACCCGGGAAATGCAGCAGACGTGCCAGGTCGGCACCTCACTCTACGCGCTGGTGGGGCCTATGGGCATCCCGAGCCACACGCGCGGCGCCAACAAGGTCGTTTGCGTCGGCGGCGGGCTGGGAGTGGCCCCGATGTTTCCCCAAGCGCGCGCCTACAAGCAGGCCGGCGCATACGTGATCGGCGTGATCGGCTTCCGCAACTGCAAGCTCATTTTCTGGGAAGAGAAGTTTCGTAGTTGCTGTGATGAGCTGATCGTGTGCACCGACGACGGGTCGGTCGGCATGAAAGGGCCGGTAACGGAAGGCATCAAGCGCGCGATTGCCGCGCATCCAGACATCGACGAGGTCGTCGCCATCGGCCCGCCCGTGATGATGAAGGCGTGCGCGGAGGCGACGCGCCCCCACAAGATCAAGACGGTGGTCAGCTTGAACCCGGTGATGGTGGACGGCACCGGGATGTGCGGCGGCTGCCGCGTACGGATCGGCGGGCAGGTGAAGTTCGCGTGCGTGGACGGGCCCGATTTCGACGGCCACCAGGTCGACTTCGAGGATCTTACGACGCGGCTCAAGCGCTTCGCCGCGGAGGAAAAATCGGCGCTCGAACGGTGGTCGGAAAGCTGCCGGATGAAGATGCCGGCCGATTCGCTGGCGCTGCCCGACCCGTTCGAAGAGGTAGGAGGCGGCTAGCATGGCCAAGAAACGGACGATACGCACGATTCCGCAGGAACGCACGCGCCCGCGCGAGCAGGATCCTCGGGAGCGCGCGAAGAATTTCGCCGAAGTGACGTGCGTTTTCAGTGTCGAGGATGCGCTGCAGGAATCCGAGCGTTGCCTGTTTTGCCCGGACCCCGCGTGCGTCGAAGGCTGCCCGGTCAGCATCGACATTCCCGGCTTCATCCGGAAGATCGGGGAGAAAGACTTCCGGGGCGCCTACGGCGTCATCACCGATGCCAACCTGCTCGCGTCCGTCTGCGGCCGCGTCTGCCCGCAGGAATCGCAGTGCGAGGGCCCATGCCCCGTCGGCGAGAAGCTGGAGCCGGTCGCGATCGGCCGCCTCGAGCGCTTCGTCGGCGACATGGCGATCAAGGAGCGTTGGACCAACGTACCGTATATCGAGCCCAGCGGCTTTCGGGTCGGGATCGTCGGTTCGGGCCCGGCCGGCATGGCGTGCGCGGCCGATATGGCCAAGGCCGGCTGCGAGGTTACGGTGTTCGAGGCGTTTCACGTGCCCGGCGGGGTGCTGCGTTACGGCATTCCCGATTTCCGGCTGCCCAACGACGTGATCGACGCCGAAATCGACAACCTGAGGAAGCTCGGCGTCCGGTTCGAGTGCAACACCCTGGTGGGGCGGCTGTTCACGATCGAGCAGATGATCGGCGAGATGGGATTCGATGCCGTCTTCGTCGGCACCGGAGCGGGTTACCCCAAGTTCATGGGCATTCCGGGCGATTCGCTCAACAACGTGTTGTCGGCGAACGAGCTGCTCACCCGGTGCAACATGATGAACGCCCGCGATTCAGGCTTCGACACCCCGCTGCCGCTCGGCCGGCGCGTGGCGGTGATCGGCGCCGGCAATACGGCGATGGACGCGACCCGCGTCTGCAAGCGGCTCGGCGCCGAGAAGGTCTACTGCATCTACCGCCGCACCAAGGCCGAAAGCCCCGCCCGCGTCGAAGAAGTACACCACGCCGAGGAGGAAGGCGTCGAATTCCACTGGCTCACCAACCCGATCGAGATCCTGGACGACGGGAAGGGCAACGTGCGCGGGATGCGCTGTATCCGCATGGAGCTGGCGGAGCCGGACGAATCGGGGCGGCGCGGCCCGGTGCCGGTCCCGGGCAGCGAGTTCAAATTCGAGGCCGACACGGTGGTGATCGCCATCGGCACCAATGCCAACCCGATCATCGGCCAGACCTCGAAATTGAAGCTGAACCGCCGCGGTTACATCGAAGTGGACGAGAACCTCGCCACCTCGATGGCCGGGGTCTTTGCCGGCGGCGACATCGTGACCGGCGCTGCCACCGTGATCGAGGCGATGGGTGCCGGGCGCAAGGCTGCGCGCGGCATGAAGGCCTGGCTCGGCCTCCGGGATACGGACACGGTGTACCTGCCCGAACGCGCGGGCAGTGAAGGAACTCTTTTCGGCATCGACTTCACGGAGAAAACTTTTGCGCGCGTGCACCTCGCCCGAGCGGGGGACGCCGCAACATGACAATCGGACCATGAACGATACAACCGTACTGGAGAACACCACCGAAGCCGGTCCGGCCGGCGGCGCGAAGCCGGCCACCGTGCTCACCGAACACGTCATCGAGATCGTCAGCGATTCGGGAGAAGGCGCGCAGCGCTGCGGGCAGTCCTTCGGTGCGATCGCCGCGCGCATGGGCAACGGGATCTGGACCGTCGAGATCATCCCCGCCGAAATCCAGCCGCCCGCGCGTAGCATCGCCGGTGCGAGCGGCAACCGGGTCCGCATCGGCTCCCGCCGCGTCACCAATGGCGGCAACGAGGCCGACCTGGTGGTCGCCTTCAACGAGCAGGTGCTGCTGGGACGCGTGCGCGATCGCGAGTTGAAGCCCGGCTGCATCATCCTGCTGGAGAGCATGTGGCGCGACCACCCGGACGCGAAGATCGCCGCGGCCTACCGCGAGACCCGCGACCGGATAGTCAAGGACGGCTACGACGTGCGCGAGATACCGATGGAGCGCGAGTGCAAGGCGCTTGTCTCCGATCCGCGCCGCGGCAAGAACATGTTCGTGCTCGGGATGCTCTGCAGCATCTATAGCCTCGACCTGCAGCTTGCCCGCGAGCAGATCGCCTTCATCTTCGGCAAGAAGGAGGAAAAGGTGATCACGTCCAACGTGGCGCTGCTCGAAGCCGGCCACCGATGGGCCGAATCTAACCTCGATTTCAAGTACCGCATCCCCGCGACCCGCGCCAAGGAGGCGCAGATCGTGGTGAACGGCAACACCGCGCTCGCCCTCGGTGTCCTCGCTTCGGGGATGGAAGTGTGCTCGATGTACCCCATCACACCGGCGACTTCGGCGTCGCATTACCT
Source organism: Betaproteobacteria bacterium (assembly GCA_052386775.1). Classification (GTDB taxonomy): domain Bacteria; phylum Pseudomonadota; class Gammaproteobacteria; order Burkholderiales; family SG8-41; genus DSOT01. Next base: position 4,921 of record JBQTJV010000069.1, on the reverse strand, counting down.
GAGCGAAGTATTCGAGAAGGTGGGCGGCATCGTGCACCAGGCGGAGGACGAGATCGCCGCCTGCGCTTTTGCCATCGGGTCCTCCTATGCCGGCAAGTGCGCGGTCACCATCACGTCCGGCCCGGGCTATTCCCTAAAGCAGGAAGCGATCGGGCTCGCCGTGATGTGCGAGATCCCGCTGGTGGTCGTCAACGTGCAGCGCGGGGGGCCGAGCACCGGCCAGCCGACCAAGGCGGAGCAGGGCGACCTGCTGGCGGCCGTCTACGGCAGTCACGGCGATGCGCCCAAGGTGGTGATGGCGGTGAGCAGCATCGAAGACTGCTTCTATTCCATCATCACCGCGCGCAAGATCGCTGAGACCTTCAACATGGTGGTGGTCGTTCTCTCCGACGCCAATCTCGCGACCTCGCAACAGCCGTTCCCGCGGCCGACCTTCAACGAAGCCTGGCTCGCGCCCCCCGTGGACCAAAGTGCGGTGCCCGATAGCGCGAAACCCTACGATTGGGACCCACTCACTGGCCTTGCGCGCCGCTTCGTGCCCGGCCAGCCGCACGGCATGCACACGCTGACCGGGCTCGCGCACGACCGCCTGAGTCATGTTGCCTACGATCCCGAGATCAACGAGGAAAGCATCCGCCACCGCAGCCTGAAGCTCGCGGCCCTGCAGAAGACTCTCAGGACCCCGCCGGTCTTCGGCGGCGAGGAAGGCGATCTGCTGGTGATCGGCTGGGGCAGCACCCAGGGCGCGATCGAGGAAGCAGTCGAGCGCCTGCGCACCGAGGGCCGCCCGGTCTCCTCGCTCCACCTGCGCTTCCTCCAGCCCATGCCGGGCGGGATCAAGGAGATCCTGAAGCGCTTCAAGCAGGTGATGACGATCGAGGCGAGCTGGTGCGACAACCTTGACGATGCGCTGATCGACGAGAGCAACCGGCGATTCTCCGCGCTCGCCATGATGCTGCGGGCTCGCTACCTCGCCGACGTCGACTGCTGGTGCGAGGTGCGCGGCCAGCCGATCAAGCCGGATGCGATCTACCGCGTGATCTCCAACAAGCTGGTGCAGGGAAAGCGCTGACCATGACGACGCGAGCCCATGAATGCCTGATGCGGATGTACCAGGAGGAGCACAGCCTCGAGGACTACCAGGGCAGCATACCGCGCTGGTGCACCGGCTGCGGCGACAACGCCATCCTCACTGCGGTCCAGCGGCTGTGCCGTGACGAGAAGCTGCGCCCGGAGAAGACCGTATTCGTCTCGGGCATCGGCTGCTCGAGCCGCTTTCCGCATTACATGAAGACCTACGGCTTTCACGGCATACACGGCCGGGCGCTGCCGATCGCGGAGGGCGTCCGGCTCACGCGCCCGGACCTGCACGTCTTCGTGAACACCGGCGACGGGGACTGCTGCAGCATCGGCGCGGCCCACTGGGTGCACGCCATCCGCTACAACATGAATCTCACAGTGATGGTGCATGACAACCACATCTATGGCCTCACCAAGATGCAGGCCTCCCCCACTACGCCGAAGGGCCTGCGCAGCAAGACCACTCCGCACGGTGCCTATCTCGACGCGTTGAATCCCCTGACCGTCACGCTCGGGGTCCAGAACGTCTCGTTCGTCGCGCAAGCCGTGGACTGGATCCCGGAGCTGGTCTACGACATCATCTCCAAGGCGTTCCACCACAAGGGGTGCTCCTTCGTGCGGATCATCCAGCGCTGTCCGGAGTTCCTCCCGGACCTGCTGGACCCCTGGTTGAACGATCCGAGCCGGACGCTGCTGCTCACGCACGAAAAAGGCCTGCACGTGAGCGCCGGGCTCGCCAAGGTGTACAAGAACCAGCAGGAACACGACCCCTCGGACCTCAACCGGGCGCGCGAGATCGCATCCGTAGATGATCCAATCCCGGTCGGCATCCTGTACCACAACCCGACCGTCCCGTGCTACGAGGACGTGCGCGCAATCAGGCAGCTGCGCACCCCCGAGTTGATCCAGCGCGGACTCGAGGCGGAACTCGACAAGGTCACGGTCTGGCCGCAGGAGGAAACTGCGGAGGCGCGGGAATGAGCCAGGTGCACACGAACCGTACAGCGAATTGATCACCCCATGGGTCCCGAACTTCAAGCGCACGTTGCTTTCCACCTGACCGGCAAACGCATGGGCGCCAGCCTGCGGGCGGCGGACGAGCTCAACCTGCGGCCCGGATTGCTGACCCGCTTCGGGGATCTGACGCAGTTGCGGTACGACTTCCCGGTGGTCCTGGTCGCCGGCCGCGCTGACGAAACCGGTATCCAGTCGCTTACGGCCCTAGTCAACGGCATCCTGCAGACTATCGCTCCACGCGGGATCGAGGGCGAGGCAATGCGCCGGCATGTGCTACGTCTCGAGCGTGAGATCCGGACGCTGGCCGCGAATGGCGGCACTGGGCCGCTGACCCGGCTGTGGGACCTGGCCGTGAAGCGGATCGGCGCGCCGGATGACCGCGCGCTCGCGGGTGATCTCGCCCGGGCGCGCGCCGCGCTGCCGGTTGACGGGGAAGTCGCCGACTGCACTCATGAACTGCCCGCGCGCCTCGTTACGCACGCCTGGCACGCCCTGCAGCAGCAAAAAGCCGAACGCTTCAACCATGAATTGAAGCGGCTAATCGTTCGGCTGTCGGATATCCTGCAGGCCGATTTCATCCGCTCCGGGGCCGGCACGAGCGCTGCCCGGCTCAAAGCCTCGGTCGGGACCGGCATGGAGGAGGCATTCGACTTCCAGGCGTTGTCGAGTATGCTGGCGCAGGTTTCGGGCAAGGACCCGCTTCCGGATAGCCGCCGGCAGCGGGTGCAACAGGCGTTATCCGTGCTGAAGGCGCACCAATCCGGCGAGCAGCCGGGCGCTGGCTGGCCTGACGACGTCAAGTCATACGCGTTCACGAACTGCAGAGAAGCGCTCGCGTCCTTCCGCAGCCGCCTGCCCGGGAAGATCGACCTCATCAGGGCGATAGCCATCGCCGAGCTCGAGATCGAGGGCAGCTACGTGGAGGCGGTGCACGATCCGTATTTCGCGGATTTCGACGAGAGCTCGGTGGGGGCCAAGGACCTCGGCTTGTTTCCCGACTACCTCGTCTGCATCGAATCGGAGAGCCTGCACGGCACCGAGAACGCCGACCTCATGGAGATCCTCGCATCCGAAATACCGTTCAAGGTCGTGGTGCAGGTAAGCGACCTACTCGAGGAGCCGGCGCTGCGCGCGCACCGTAGCCTCGTCTCTCCCGCCGCGCAGCTCGGCAAGATGGCGATGGGGCTTGGCAACGTCTACGTGCTGCAGTCGGCGAGCTCCCACCTCTATCAGGCGCGGCGCGGGATACTCGCCGGGCTCGCTTATGCCGGGACCGCGCTCTTCAGCGTGTTCTCGGGTTCCCCGCACGGCGCGAGATCGCTGCCGCCTTATCTACTCGCCGCCGCGGCCATGCAATCGAGGGCTTTTCCGGCGTTCACCTATGACCCCGCCGCAGGTCCGGACTGGGCAACCCGCTTCTCACTCGATGGCAACCCGCAACCCGAGGCCGACTGGCCGGTGCACGAGTTCGGCTATGAAGACGAGACCCGTCAAGGCGTTAGCGAGCAGCTGGCGTTCACCTTCGTCGATTTCGTCGCGTGCGATCCGCGCTATGCAGGGCATTTCGCGATGGTGCCCCGCGCTGAATGGAATGGAAGCATGGTCCCGGCCGGCGCCAGCCTGGCGAGCGATTCGCCGGCCGTCCCGGGAAAAGTTCCCTACCTCCAGATGGTCAACGGTGATCACGTGTTGCAGCGCGCGTTGGTCGACCAGAAACTGCTTGCCTCCGCGTACCGCTGCCGGGAGATGTGGCACAGCCTGCAGGAACTGGGCGGTATTCGCAGCTCGCAGGCGGAGCGCCTGATCGCTCGGGAGCGCAAAGTCTGGGAAGAGCAGAGGCAACGCGAGATTGAAGGTCTAAAGCGAGCAGCGGCTCCAGCGAGCACTGCGGCAGCCGTCGCGCCGGCAGCCGCCGCGCCCGCCGCCACTGCGATGAGGCCCGTTGCGGCCGAAGCCGAACCGGAAAAGCCGTCCGACGATCCGTACATCGAGACACCACGCTGCACCACCTGCAATGAGTGCACCAATCTCAACAACCGCATGTTTGCCTACGACGCGAACAAGCAGGCCATCATTGCAGACATCAACGCGGGGACTTACCGCGAACTGGTGGAAGCGGCGGAGGCCTGCCAGGTTTCGATCATTCACCCGGGCAAGCCGCGCAATCCGAACGAACCCGGGATCGCCGACCTGCTGAAACGCGCGGAACCGTTCCTCTAGGGGTTTGCCAGACGGCTTTTAGTCGTTGCTCGGCGCGCCGCAACTCCGCTTCGGGACAGTAGTGCAGCAACCGCTTTTGCGCGCGCCATCCTGACGGCATATCATCCGATCAATGTATCCATGGGCCCCGTGTTACCGTAACGGGAGCCAGCAACGTGCGATGGGATCGGGCATAGGGGAAATCATGGCTGAGACTGCAAAATCGCTCGATACCACCGCGGCTCGGGCATACGAGAAATTCCTTGTGCCGGCGTTCCAAGGGCCACAGGCGTTTGAAGCGGTGGGTATCGCTTCGCCGCAGCCGGGAGAAAACGTGCTCGACGTCTGTTGCGGTACAGGCGTCGCGGTTCGGTTGGCGCTGCCCCGCGTTGCGCCGGGCGGGAGGATAGCGGGACTGGATATTGATCCGGCAATGATCGAGTTGGCACGCTCGCTTGCCAGCAGTTCGGACGACGTGCTCGTGGACTGGCATTGTGCAAGCGCGCAGGCAATGCCATTTGAACGCGGCATGTTCGATCTCGTATTTTGTCTGCAAGGGCTGCAATTTCTGCCCGACTGCACTGCCGGACTTGCGGAGATACGGCGCGTCATGAAACCTGGCGGA
>JBQTJV010000068.1:0-2823 GCA_052386775.1 Betaproteobacteria bacterium | reverse complement strand
CGACGTCAACGGTTTCGGGGTGGCGTGGGGCATCGAGTTTCTGAATAGATCGCTGGCACTATGACTCCCGTCACTGCCAACCGGGAAGGCAACAGGAGTGAGGCGCGGGGCGCAATCTGATCACGCGAGTCACCGGGCATGAGTCACATCAGATGAAAGAACCCAGCCAGTTTCGCCTGCTGCTGGAACGCCGCTTCGCGCCGATCTTCGGCGTGCAATTCCTGGGGGCGCTGAACGACAACGTTTTCAAGCAGGCGCTGGTGATCCTGCTCGCCTACCAGACCGCCGCCTTCACGTCGCTCTCCACCGACGTCTTGCAGAACCTTGCGCAGGCGCTGTTCGTGCTGCCGTTCTTCCTGTTCTCCGCGACCGCCGGCCAGCTCGCCGACCGGCACGAGAAGTCGCGGCTCATCCGGGTGACGGTGTTCATCGAGCTGTGCGTGATGCTGGTCGGCGCCGCTGGATTTTTCATGCGCAGCGTGGAATTGCTGTTTGTGGCGCTCTTTCTCGGCGGCGTTCAGTCCGCCCTTTTCGGGCCGGTGAAGTACGCCATCCTGCCGCAGCAACTGAAGCAGCATGAACTGGTGGGCGGCAACGCGCTGGTCGAGACCGGCACCTCCCTCGCCATTCTGCTCGGCATGATCCTCGGGGGCTGGATGGTGAGCCAGCGCGACTGGGGCATCGCCGGTATCGCCATGTGCACGGTGGCGATTTCCGCACTGGGTTATGGCCTGAGCCGCTTCATCCCGCCGGCGCCGGCCGCCGATCCCGGCCTCAGCATCAACTGGAATCCGCTGACGGAGACGTGGCGCATTTTCCGGTTCATGCGCGGCAATCGCACCGTCTTCCTTTCCGTGCTGGGTATTTCCTGGCTGTGGTTCTTCGGCTCGATGCTGATCACGCAGTTTCCCAACCTCAGCAAGAACGTGCTCGGCGGCAACGAGCACGTGGTGACATTGCTGCTGATCATCTTCTCGGTGGGCATCGCCGCCGGTTCCCTGTTGTGCGAGCGCCTTTCGGGACACAAGATCGAGATCGGACTGGTGCCGTTCGGCTCGATCGGGCTCACGCTGTTCGGCATCGATCTTTACTTTGCGCTGGGAGCGGGGGCGTCGGCCACCCAGATGGGCATCGCGGAATTCGTGCGCGCGCCCGGGGCGTGGCGCGTGCTCGCCGATCTTTTCCTGATCGGCGTCTTCGGCGGTTTCTACATCGTGCCGCTCTACGCGCTGATCCAGACGCGCACCGCGGCGAGCCATCTCTCTCGCGTCATTGCCGGCAACAACGTGCTGAACGCGCTGTTCATGGTTTGCGCCGCGCTGATCGCGATTGCGCTGTTCCAGGCCGGGCTCAGCATCCCGCAGGTGTTTCTCGTGACCGCACTCGCGAACGCGGTCGTGGCGGTCTACATCTACACGCTGGTGCCCGAGTTCCTGATGCGCTTCCTGGTGTGGCTGCTCATCCACTCGGTGTATCGGCTGCGGAAGCACGGGCTCGAGAACATTCCGGACGAGGGGCCGGTGGTCCTCGTCTGCAATCACGTGAGCTACGTCGATGCCCTGATCATCGCGGCGGGCTGCCGTCGGCCGGTGCGCTTCGTGATGCATCACGCGATCTTTCGCATTCCCGTGCTCAATTTCATCTTTCGCACCGGTCGCGCCATCCCGATCGCCTCGGCGAAGGAAGACCCGGTACTATTGGAGCGCGCATTCGACGAGATCGCGCGGGCGCTGGACGCGGGCGATATCGTCGGGATCTTTCCGGAAGGCAGAATCACGGACACCGGGGAGATGTATCCGTTTCGCCCCGGCATCCGGCGTGTTCTGGAGCGCAACCCGGTGCCGGTCGTGCCGATGGCACTGCGCGGCTTGTGGGGCAGTTTCTTTTCGCGCGAAGGCGGGCGGGCGATGACAAAACCGTTCCGGCGGGGCATGCTTTCGAGCATTTCGCTGGTGGTGGGGCAGAGGGTGCCCCCGCAGCTGGCGACGCCCGAAAGACTGCAGGCGGAGGTTCAGTCGTTGCGCGGCGAGTCGAGATAGGGGAGGGACGGCCATGTGGTTTGTCGGTTTGATCGTCGGCGCGGTACTGGGCGCGGTGATCGGCTTCATGCGCGACGTCGAAACGGCGATTGTCATGGGTGCCGTAGCGGGTCTCTTCATCGGCCTCGCCTTCAAGCGGACCCGGTCTCCCGTGGATGAAAAATGGAAGCGCGACGTCGAGGAGGCGTTGCAGGAACTCAATCGGCGCACCAAGGCGATGGAGGGCGCGGCGCCGAGAACGTCGACCGTGGCCGAAGTCGCAGCGCAACAGGCTGCCGATGCCGGGGTGTCCGCGCCGCCGCCCGTCGCAGAGACGCCCGCCGCCCAACCCGGGCCGCAGGCGCCGGCTGAGCCCCTCGCGGCACCGGCAGCCGCCTCTGTCGCGAGCGCGCCGCCCCGGCCGGCGCCGCCCTCGGCCATCTGGAATTTTTTCTTCGGCGGCAACACGCTGGTGCGCGTCGGCATCGTCATCCTGTTCTTCGGCGTCGCGTTCCTCCTGAAGTACGCCGCCGAGCATACGCACGTGCCGATCGAATTGCGGCTGAGCAGTGTCGCGCTCGGCGCCATTGTGCTCCTCGTCATCGGGTGGCGTCTGCGTTTCAGACGTCCGGGTTACGCGCTGATCATGCAGGGGGGCGGCATCGGCGTGCTGTACTTGACGGTGTTCGGCGCTTTCCGCATCTGGCAGCTGCTGCCGCCCGGTATCGCATTCGCTTTGCTGGTCGCGATGGCGGTGTTTTCGGCGATGCTCGCCGTGCTGCAGGACTCGCGGTCGCTGGCCGCG
>JBQTJV010000067.1:0-19181 GCA_052386775.1 Betaproteobacteria bacterium | reverse complement strand
TGCCGCGCGATTTCCTGTTGCAGCAGATGGAAATACGCGAGAGGCTGGAGGAGGCTCGGGACGCTGCTGCGCTCGATCTTCTTCAGAAAGATCTTGAAGTACAAGCCAGGAAAATCGAAAGCCAGATCCAGGACCAAATCGACGCCGAGCGCGATTTCCCCGCTGCCCGGGATCTCGTAAGAAAGCTCATGTTCATGGAGCGCTTCGGAGAGGACATCGACGCCGCCTACGAAGCATTGGGGGCCTAGTGGCGCTGTTCCAGATCTCTGAGCCGGGGCAGTCGCCCGAGCCGCACCAGCGGCGCCTGGCGGTGGGTATCGACCTCGGTACCACCAACTCGCTTGTCGCTACGGTGCGCAACGGCGCCGCCGCGGTGCTGCCTGACGATCAGGGCAGGGCGCTGCTGCCTTCCATCGTGCGCTACCTGCCCGGCGGCAAGGTCGAGGTCGGCTACGCGGCGCAGGCGCAGCAGGCGTCCGATCCGAAGAGCAGCATTGCCTCGGTGAAGCGCTACATGGGACGTGGCCTGAAGGACGTAGCGCATGCCGAGAATGCCCCCTACGATTTCGTCGACGCGCCCGGCATGGTGCAGCTGAAGACCGGCGCCGGGGTGAAGAGCCCCGTCGAAGTGTCCTCGGAGATCCTCAAGACGCTGCGCTCGAGGGCCGAGAAGTCGCTCAACGGCGGGCTGACCGGCGCCGTCATCACGGTGCCGGCCTACTTCGACGAGGCGCAGCGCCAGGCGACCAAGGACGCGGCCAGGCTCGCCGGCCTGAGCGTGCTGCGGCTGCTGAACGAGCCGACCGCCGCGGCCATCGCCTACGGGCTGGACAACGGCGCCGAGGGCACCTACGCGGTGTTCGACCTGGGCGGCGGCACCTTCGACATTTCCGTCCTCAAGCTCTCCAAGGGCGTGTTCGAGGTGGTCTCGACCAACGGCGACGCGGCGCTGGGCGGCGACGACTGGGACCAGCGGGTGATGTGCTGGATCGTCGAGGCAGCCAGGCTCGCGCCGCTCGCGCCGGGCGACATGCGGCTGCTGCTCATCAAGGCGCGCGAGGCCCGCGAGTACCTGACCGGACACGCCGAGGCGCGCATCGGCGCGCGGCTTTCCACGGGTGAATACGTGGACGTCACCCTCGATACCGAAACCTTCAGCGGCATCACGCAGCACCTGGTGCAGAAAACCATCGCGCCCACGCGCAAGGCGTTGCGGGACGCGGGCCTCGCGGTGGAAGAGATCAAGGGCGTCGTGATGGTGGGTGGGGCGACGCGCATGCCGCAGATCCAGCGCGCGGCGGGCGAGTTCTTCCGCCGCGACCCGCTCAACAACCTCGACCCGGACAAGGTGGTGGCACTGGGCGCCGCGATGCAGGCCAACGTGCTCGCGGGCAACCAGCCCACCGGCGGCGACTGGCTGCTGCTCGACGTGATTCCACTCTCGCTCGGCATCGAGACCATGGGTGGCCTCGCCGAGCGCATCGTGCCGCGCAACACCACCATCCCCTGCGCCAAGGCGCAGGAGTTCACCACCTTCAAGGACGGCCAGACGGGCATGAGCTTCCACGTGGTGCAGGGCGAGCGCGAGCTGGTGGCCGACTGCCGCTCGCTGGCGCGCTTCGAGCTTACCGCACTGGAGCCCGCGTAGACGAAGCGCTTGACACCGGCGTCCCGCGCGGCGACGAGCATGTTGAGAAAGCCGGTGACATTGCTCTCGTGCGTGGCGAGCGGGTCTTCCATGGATCGGGGAACGCTGCCGAGCGCGGCCTGATGCAGCACGAATTCGCTGGCCCGGCACGCATCGGCACAGGTCTGCGGCGAGCGGATGTCGCCTTCGATCATCCTGAAGCGCTTCCACCGTGTGCCTCCAACCGCGGCTTCGACCTGCTTCAGATTCTCGCGATGACCGGTCGCAAAGCTGTCCAGGCCCACGACGTGCTGGTCCAGCGCCAGCAGGGCCTCCACGAGGTGGGAGCCGATAAAACCGGCAGCGCCGGTCACCAGCCAGGTGTGGGATGCGTGCTGAAGGCGCGCCCGCACGTCTTCGTATGTGTGCATTCGACAGTATCCTCAGGCGGGGAACGCCCGGATTCTCCGCGCGCACTGTGTTCTTTCATGGCGGATGGGATAGTCCGGATGGGCCCCGCCCGATGCACCGCCGATGGGACTACGACCGCGGTTCCCCCTGCTCGCGGCATTTAATGAGCGCTCCCTAGACTGCGCACACGCTGTCCGCCGCGATTTGCCTTACATTCGCCGCATATCGCCGATCATGTCGCCGGAAATGGAAACGAGCAGAGGAACATGAGACTGGGACTGGATGCCACGATGCGCTCCGCTGCGCGTACCGTCGGCGCGCGCTATCGTTATCGCCAGCTCGCGATGAACGAGATCCCGGCATTGAACGCGCTGTATAACGCCTGCCATGGCACGACGCGGCCGCTGGCGGAGGCCGAGTGGCTGTTCCGTGAGAATCCCAACGGCCCCGCCGTCATCATGGCGGCATTTGACGACGAAGACACGCTGGTCGGCGTGCGGCCGGCTCTGCCCTGGAAGTACGTGTGGCGCGGCGCGGCATGGACCGCGTACGAATTCGCCGATGCGATGGTCGCGCCCTCGCATCGCAATCGTGGGATCTTCAAGCAGCTGCTAAGACAGATGTATGCGTTCGCCGGCGAAGGCGATGTCCTGTTGTTCACGATACCGAATGGCAATTCACTCCCCGTCTACGAGCGCATGCCCGAATTCACCGTGCTCGGTCACTCCGAAACCCGGGTGAAGCCGATCTCGTGGCCCCGCTATATCGGTTACCGGCTGGGCGTCGATGGGCACGGTGCGCCGCATCCCGGCGCTGCGGAAAGTGTGCATCTGAAGAACGGCGACACGCGCCTCACCGCGATCGACCGCTTCGACAGCGATTTCGAATCTACGCATTCTGAACTCGCGGAAGAGATTTCCGGTTACACGCTGCGCAGCGCGGCTTTTCTCCAGTGGCGCTATTTCGGGTCGCCCGTACGCCAGTACAAGGTCGCGTACATCGAGCAAAGAGGGCACGTGCGCGGCTACATCGTGGTGCGCCTGATACATCGCGTTGCCCACGTGCTGGATTTCTTCGTGAGACCCGATCGGCAGTTGGCGTGCAGGGCGTTCGGCCTGCTGATCGACTGGGTGACGGCGCTCGGCGCCATCGCTTGTCACTTCAACGCATCGCGCGGCAACGTCTTTCACGAGGTGGCTTCGCAGTGCGGGTTCTGGCTGAAGAAGACATCCGGAACGCTGGTCGTGGATCGTAGGAGCGCCGAGCAGTTCGCCTCGGCCGGCGGCCGGCCGCTCGACCTGGCACAGCTCTACTTCGTGATGGGCGACTTCGACTTTTTCTGAAGCGTTCGGACTGACTGCAGTCTAAAGGCGGCTGCGCCGCGTGAAGCCGTCTATCACGGCAAGATCCCCGGCGCGGTTGACGGTGTGCAGGCCAAGAATGCCTGATGCCGCGGCAGGCACGATGCGTTCCTCTTCGCTTTCGGCGTAGGTGTGACGCGAGAGGTGCAACACCCGGTTCACGCTGACGCCGGAGCCGTAGAGGGGCGCACAGATCTGCGCGGGGCGGTAGAGAATACCGTTGCGCCGAAACAGTTTCCCTGCCGGACGGGCGGAACGCGCATCCGACTTCACCGGATTGTCGGGATGGGCCTGCCAGTGGCCCTCCAGCCGCTCGGCGTGAAAGAGATGCAGCTCGTCATAAGCCTCGGCGCCTGGAAAGCCGATATTTACGAACATCCACCACCGGCCATCGGCCTGGTGCAGGGTGGCATCGGCAAACCGGGCGTCACGCATGAGCTGGCGCTCCAATCGCCATCGGGTCGGAAAATCGATGCAGCGATAAAGCTCCACCGACCGGTTCTGCAGCGTCTCCGGCACCATGTAGAGCTGTCCGCCCAGCTCCATCAGAAACGGATACGACAGGTGATAGTCGCGCTCCAGCACGCGCACCGGCGGCGACGTCGTGCCGTCGCGACGAACCTCGACCATGGAGATGTGGCCCTTGCCGCTCGCGAAGGGAAGGTCCTCGAAAAAAATGAAATACCGGCCGTTGCGATGCACAGCGAAGGGATCGGCCCAGAAACGATCCTTGGGCGGCATGAGCCGCCGGTATTGCCGCAGGTCGCTCTCCCAGCGCTCGCCGCTGCCGAACCGGTAAGCCAGAAACCATTGATCGACATACAGCAGCTTCTGCAACGCGCGCCGCGCCAGCCGTGCGCCTAGCCTGGAGATCGCGGCAACACTCGCGGCGGTGCCGGCAGGAACCTGAATCGAGTCGGCGCCGATGTCCCACCCCCCACCGGTGACCGCGACCCGTCCGGTGCGATGCAAGCTCGTCAACGCCCTGATGGGAAACTCCGCGCACTTGAGAAAGACGTTTTGCCGGGTGCGCGCGACGGAGAACGGGTGCGTGCGCGACCACGACCGGTAGAGGATCCGCTCTTCTCCGGTTCCGAACCGGACCGCGAGACCGCAGCACGTAAGAGGCAGCCCGCCCAGGGTCTCGGGAAAACCCGCCGAGTCCGGCGTGCCTCGTCCGTCGCCTCCGAAGCAGTAACGCCACACGCCGTGCTGCGCCAGGCCTTCGAGCAGGGCCGGATGGAGGTCTCCCACCACGAACGCCACGTCGAGCCTGAGCGATGCGACAAATGCCCGCGAGGGCAGCGAACCGTCGCGGCACAGGCGCACGCTGTGATGCGCCGCGATCTGCGTTCTGAGATCGCTCAGCTCCCAGATGTTCGAGTCGGCTCCAAAACAGCGCGCGTCGATGCTGCCGTAGAGACGCCATAGCCGCGAGGTTTCACGCTGACGGGTTTCATCGCAGGCGAAGACCGTCACTTCGGCGATTGCCGAGGACGCCACCTTCTGGAACGCTTCTGCGATCCAGTGCGGCTGCAGCGGAGAATCCACGAACAGCCCAAGGCGCAGCCTGCGCGCCGTCGATGCTTTTTCCGACACAGCCGCCTCTGTCTCGAGGCTTCGTCCCGCACTCAGGGTAAGTGCATCTTCGGTACCGACTGGCATGTCATGCGCGTGAGACATCTGGCTCAGCGTTTCCCGGCAACCGCAAGGCCACTGCGAACATTCCCCAGCCCTAGGAGCGCGGCATACGCCGCCGCGAGAAAGACCCCGCCGAAAGCCAGCTTCAGAAACGCGGAGTTCGCAGCGAGATAGTGCGAGACGATCCACCACGAAAAAGCAGCCGCCAGGATCGCATAGACCACCAGGCGTCCCAGCGTTCTCCAGTCCTGCAGGCGGCGCACCGGAACCCCGGAAAGCCGGGCGATATGCCGAAGCGTGGCGATACGGTCCACGTAAATCGCGATCACCGTTCCGGCCGCGGCGCCGGCGAGGCCGAATTGCTGGGCGCCGAACCAGCTCAGGGGTACGGCGAGGACCAGTACGACCGCGTTCAGCGCCATCACGAAAGTACCCTGTCGCAGCAGCAGCGTGATGCTCGCCAGTTCGACGACCAGCGGCAGCAGACCGACGATATACACGCGCATGACCGGGGCGGCATCCAGGTAGGTCGCCGTGTAGATGATCGTTACGACTTCTTCCGCGAAGACGAAGGCAAACGCGGCGAGCGGGCACACCAGCGCCCCGACCATCGCATTGGCCCGGCTGTTGAGGTCGAGCATCCCGCGCAGATCCCCCGCCGCCTGCAATCTGCTCATGCTCGGCAGAAAAGCCGTGTTGACCGATTTACGAAACAGGGAGACCAGCGTCCCGATTACCGCCGCAACCGAGAAGGAGGCGAAAAGCTCGAGAGAGAAAATGGCGGCCGCCACCCACTGGTCGGCCTGCGCCCGCAGATCGTAGAGGGCGCCTGCTGCACCGAATGGCGTGGCATGCCGCACCTGGTCCACGAACGCTTTCCAGCGCAGCCACGGGCCCCGCAAACCGTGATAGCGCCAGATATAAATCATCAACAGCGCGATCTTGAGCGCGACGAAGGCGATGAGCACGATCAGCACCGGCTCCAGCGCGCGCGTCACAATCGCGGCCGCCGAGAGGGCCAGGGTGCGCAGCGCCGCAAGACCCACGATCGCCCCGGTCTGCCACTTCACCCGCTCCTCGATCGCCGGCAGCATGTCGAGCAGAGACGAAAACACCCACAGCAGCACGAAGAGCGGAATGAGGCCGCCGTGTTCCTCCAGACCCCGCATGGGCTCCGGCAGCCAGGGATTCCAGCTGCTCACCGCCCAGCCCGAGATCAAACCGGTAAAAGCGAGAAACAGGAGCGTCTGGTTGACATAAAGACGCTTGTTTGTCCCATCCGAACGCGGCAGGAAATAATAGAGACTCGCCGGCATCGCCAGCGGTGCCAGCGCCATGGCGGTTCTCGTGGCGAGCCAGAGCAGGCGGTACTGGCCGAAGGCGACCGTATCGAGACAGCGCGCCAGCACGACCGGCAGCAGAAAGTGCGCGATGTAGTCGAACGCGTTTGCGCCGCCGAGCGAAAGCGCGCGCTGTCGCAGCCGTCGCAGCGTCGATGCAGTGGCGCCCGCTTCCTTATTCGCGGTCACCGCTCGCGTCCCATCTGCGGCGGAACGGTGCAGGCGATATCCCCTGCCGCCCCGGCGTTACACGGTTCGCGATGAACATACTGTATATAGATGCTCTCCAGTTTCGCGGCCGCTTTTTCAAGGGTGGCATGGGTGCATACCCACTGCCTCTGGCGCGCGGCGATGACGTCATGGTGCGCATGGGCCCACACGATCGCGCGCGCGAGGTCGTCGGCGCTGCGCCTCTCCGCAACCTGCTCGGCAAACGGCAGGATGCGCCGTATATCGGAATAGGCGGTGCTCACCACGGGAACATGGAGCGTCATCGCTTCGAGCACCGCGTTGGGAAAGCCTTCGTTGACCGAAGTGATGTACAGGACATCGCTCTGCCGAATGAGCGCCGGCGTGTCCGTTCTCAGGCCGCAGAACCGGATCTTGTCCCGGGCGCGCAGCGTCTCGTGATACGCCAGCACTCTGGCCTTGTAAGCGCTCGTTTCGGGGACGTCTGCGCCGTAGTGGCGGCTCCTGATCTGCGGCTGATCGCCTATCATCAGGACGCGCCATGCGGGATCGAGCTCGACGAGCCGGGCTGCGACGTCGAGCGCGAGCAGGTTGTCCTTGGCAGGCCTTATCGATCCGACTACGCAAGCGATGCGCACGGCGCGCTCGCCAAAGAACTCGGCCCGGTAATCCGTCCGGACCGCGGCCTTGCGCTCCAAATCCTCGATGCTTATTCCGTTCCACACCACGTGGAGATCATCAGCGTGCAGGTTGAACCGGCGCTGCGCAAAAGCGCCCCCGGAAAAGGTGTTCGCCACGACCCCGCACGCCCAGCGCCGCGTCAGTCGATGCGCCATACGCTGGGTCGGCGACAGGCGGTAGCCATCGCTTCTTTCCGAATTGAGAACGGGGATGCCGGAGCCGGCCGCCGCCAACCGCGAATAGAAGTCGCCGTCGAAGAGGAACCCATGAACGATGTCCGGGCGCCAGCGCCGGATCATGCCGCGCAGCCGCCACAGCACACCCGGATCGAATCGCCGCCGTTTCTGATCGACGATGACGGTAATGCCTGAATCTGCCAGCTCGGCCACGCGCGGAACATAGTTGGTCAGCGTATAGATTGCGATATCGTGTCCGTGCGCCTTGAGCTGCCTCGCCAGCCCGACCAGCTGCTTCTCGGCGCCCCCGTATCCGAGGCCGCTGATCACGTAGAGAATGCGCATTACGCACCGTTCCGCGCGGTTACGCCCATCTTTTCCTCCACATTTCAAACGCCAGCAGCAGCCAGAGTTTCTGCAGGTCGACGCGGTCGCGCTTCGGTCCGCCCTGTCTGAAGCGCAGCACCGCGCGCTGGACTTCCCGGGGGTCCAGAATTCCGGCGCTGGTGACCCGCCCGGGGGAGAGATGCTCGTCGATCAGCCCGCTGAGTTCACCGCGCAGCCAGCGGGACAAGGGAATGCTGAATCCTTTTTTCGGGCGTTCCAGCAGCGCGCGCGGCACGTAGCGATAGAGGATGCGCCGCAAAAGGTGTTTTGTGCCCAGCGGGCCGCGCCGCAGGCCAAGCGGCAGCCGCAGCGCAAAATCCACCACGCGGTGATCGAGCAGCGGTTCCCTGCCCTCGAGCCCGACCGCCATGGTGGCGCGGTCCACCTTGGTAAGGATGTCGTCCGGAAGATAGTGGCGCAGGTCGGAGCACGTCATATAGTCGGCCAGGGCACGCGCCTGCCCGTTGAGCAGCGGTCGGGGCGCCACCTGCCCTCCGAGCAGCCGTGCCGTGTCCGCCGGCATCCATGATGAGCTCGCTGCGGTGTACAGCACCGCCGGGTCGAGGTCGGGAAGAACGATACGAAGCCGCTCCAGCCTGTCGCACACCGCGCGCCGGAAGGTGTGCCGCCACGCGTCGGGTGCAGGCAGTGCATCGCCGAACCGCTCGAGCGCGATCCGGTGCAGCGTGCGCGACAACGTGCGGCGTACGGGCCCGGGTATGCGTTCAAGCATGCGTTCGCGCTCCAGCATCACGCCGTACTGGTGATAACCGCTGAAGAGTTCGTCGCCGCCGTCCGCCGACAGCGCGACCTTCACGCTTTCCCGCGCCACCTGGGAGACCAGAAGCGTGGGCACGCCGGACGAGTCGCCGAACGGCTCGTCGAAGAGCTCGCCCCAGCGTGGCAGCATATCGATCATCGTCTGCGGCGACAGGATGCGCTCGGTGTGCCGCGATCCGATGTGCGCGGCCACCTTCTTCGCCCAGGGCGACTCGTCGAACGCCGGGTCCGTGAAGCCGATGGTGAAGGTGTGCACGGCCTGCCCGGCATGACGGGCGAGTACCGCGGCGACCAGCGAGGAGTCCAGCCCGCCCGACAGAAATACTCCCACCGGGACATCCGCGACCATCCGATAGCGAAATGCATCGATGAAAAGCGCTTCCAGCCGCTCTTCCAGCTCTTTCTCCGGGGCATCGTGAGGTTCGCGCGGATCGAGCGCCGACCAGTAGCAGCCGGTTCGAGGCTCTCCGGCTGCGCGCAGCTCAAGCCAGTGTCCCGGCGGCAGCTTGTAGACCTGACGGTATATGCTGCGCGGCGCAGAAATGTAGCCGTACTGGAAGTACTCCCCGAGCGCGTTGCGGTCCAGTTCCGCGCGCCACGTCCCGAAGGCGCGCAGCGCTTTCAGCTCCGATCCGAACCACAAGGCGCGGCCGTCCCAGGCGTAATAGAGCGGCTTTACCCCCATGCGGTCGCGGATCAGCCAGAGACGGCGTTCGCTTTCGCACCACAGTGCGATGGCGAACATGCCAATGAACCGCTCCACCGCGCCGAGTCCCCAGCGCGCCAGCGCCGCGAGGACGACCTCGGAGTCACCGCTGCTCTTGAACCGGTGGCCGTGTGCCGCGAGCTGCGCTCTTATTTCCGCGTAGTTGTAGATCTCGCCGTTGAACACCATGACGAGATCGCCGTCGGCCGAGACCATGGGCTGGCGGCCGAGTTGCGAGAGGTCCAGGATGGAAAGACGGGTATGGCCGAAGCCGACCGCATCGCCACGGCCTACCCAAACGCCACTGCCGTCCGGGCCGCGCTGGCGCAGGCTCTCCACCGATGCGCCAAGGTCGCGCAACCACGCTTGGGGCTCACAGTCTCGCGCCCAGTAACCGGTAAGCCCGCACATCGGCTAGCTCGCCGCTCTTCTGGCGCGTTCGCCATACATCACCCCGATCGCCAGCCACAGAAACGCCTGCTCCGGTGCGGGCGTGAGGCTGCCGTCGGCAAAAGCCATCATGAGAAACCCGACCAGGCCGGCGGCAGCCCCCTGGTAAAAACCGCGCTCGCTGTCGCTCAGGTCGGGCGCCTTGCTCAACGCGAGAAAACCGCGCCACACATGAAAGAAATAGGCGCACACCAGCGCGAGCCCGATGATGCCCATGTCGAGCAGCGCCCGCAGATAAGCGTTGTGAGGATGCGTGACGAAAAGACTGTGCCCCGACCGTATCGCGTCAGACCACAGCATCGCTCCGATGCCGCTGCCATACAGGGGGCTCCGCATGACATCGGGTATCAGCGGAATCCAGATCCGGTCTATGCGGCCCGCGCTGATCGCGTTGGCCCCCAATCCGAATCCGGTCGTGACGCGCTCGTAGACGGCATCTGGAAGAAAGTAGAGCACGGCAACCCCGACGGTGGCACAGGCCAGCAGGCTGCCGATGCGGCGACGCGAGATGAGAAAGAGCGCGCTGACCAGAACGAATCCGACGAACCCGCCGCGGGAAAAAGTCAGCACGAGTGCGACCACGACGACGCCGATCGAAGCCAGCAGGATCAGCTTCATGCCGTAGTCCTTGGTCTGCGACCAGGTGAAGAGCAGCAGCGCATATGCAATCGCATACATGCGGCCCAGTTCATTGGCGTGCAAACCGAGCGGGGATAGAAATTCCCGTGCGCTGGAACGGGCCAGCTGCCCGAGTCCCGCGCCCGAAGTCACGAAGTACACCACCACCATCATGCCCATGATCCATACCGACACGACGAACGGCCCGAGCAGCTTCTCCGGCTCTTTCATGCGCGCCACCGCGGCGGCGACGAGCAACGCGAAAATGACGATCAGCAGGGGTTTGATGATCAAATCGCGAAAATAGCCGAACGTATCGCTGAATTTGACGTACTCGGTGATGAGGAAGTAAAGGGAGATATCGCCGACGTGCCGCGAGCCCAGCACGCCAGCCGCCACGAACGGTGCGATATAGAGCAACAGCAGCGGGCGGGGAAGGAAACGGCCGATGGTTTTATCCAGCAGCGCGTGGAGCAGATACGATCCGAAAGTGGCGGCCAGCAGCAGGTTGACCGGATTGAGCCCTGTGACGCCGAAGATCTGGTGCGGAAAGATCTTGCTCGATGAGATCGGCATCAGCAGGATGAGCAGGATGACACCCACCCGGAAGTCGATCAGGATGAGGACCGAGGCAACGAGCGCGACGCCGATGATAAGCGCGTTCCATTCCGCGACCACGACGGCGTAGCCCCAGAACAGACACAGCAGCGCGACTCCCGCGATGGCGGCGAGCTTGAGCCCGCCTGTTCCATCGGTGTTGTACAGCCCGACCTCGTAGCGCTCCGTGCCGGATCGCTGCCAGGCCGGCGAGCGCAGCGCTGAGGAGTCTCGGATCGGCAGATCGGGAGAAGCAGCGGCCATCGTTATGGGTCCCTGGGGTGAACTGCCCGCAACGGCAAGCCGAACCGTTGCACCATGAGCGCGTGCACCGCGCTAGAACGCATTCATCACGGTGCCGACGATCTGCGCTCCGGTGTCGTGCACATCCCGTATCACGGCCTTGGTGTCCGCCACCCGCGTGTGGTTCTTGCGGGCGAGCACGATAGCGCCCCCGGCGTGGTAGGTCACGCTCTGCGCGTCGGCGTAAAGCCTTGCCGGCGGCGTGTCGATCAAAATCACGTCGAACTTGCTTTGCATCTCCTGCAGCAGCCGCGCCAGTACCGACCGCGAAAGGAGTTCCTGCGGATTGGGCGGCTGCGCGCCCGCAGGGAGCAGCGACAGCCCCGCAAAGCCGGGTACCGGAACCACCGCATTGCCGTCGGCCCTGCCGGACAGCACCGTGGAGAGCCCGACGCGGTCCGGAACATTGAAGAGCTTGTGCTGGCGCGGGGCGCGCAGATCCGCATCGATGAGCAGCGTTCTCTCGCCGAGCTGGGAGAACACCACCGCGAGATTGGCAGTCACGTAGGTGCGGCCCTCGCCGGTCGCCGGACTGACGATGGCGAGCACCCGCCTCTGATGCGTGCTGTTGAACCAGCGGATCAGCAGTTGCGTGCGCAACGCCCGCAGCTCTTCCACCCGCCGGTGGAAGCGTGCATAGGCCGCCACCAGTTCCGGGCTTACCGTGGGATCGCCCGATGAAAGCTGGGGAAAATCGTACTGCCTTGCCAGCGCGAGATGGAGATCCTCCTCGGTGATCAGGCCGAGCCAGATCGCCGCCTCGCCGAAACGCAGCCCTTCCACGCGCTGCAGATCGACGATGCGCCGCGTATCGGCTTCGCTCAGCTTGCCTTCCTCTACCAGAATCGAGCCGATATTGCGTTCCGGGCCGACAACGCGGGCCGTGGAATCCAGCGTCAACACATTTTCCTGGGCATTCATGTTTATCATCCTGGCGCCGGCAGGGCCCACCCCCGGTCTCTCGGCCGTCCGAGCAGACCCTGGGCGGGTTGCCACGCATTGAGTTGGGCGAGGAGTGGCACTTCTGCGCTTGCAAGATCGTCGAGCGAACGTACCCGGCGATCGAACTGCTCCATGAAGAAGACGACGGCGAGCCCGAGCATGGTACCCATCACCACCGACAGCGCGATGTTGAGCGTGATCTTCGGTTTCGCCGGCATCGCCGGCTCTACCGCGGAGTCAAGGACTGATACGTTGGTGCGGTTGGCGCCGCTCTCCACCTTGCTGACCACGTAACGCTGCATGGCGGTGTCGTAGGCGCGCTGGGCGCTCTCGACGTGGCGGGCGAGGACGCCGATCTCGTTGCGGTAGTCCTTCAACTCGAGCACGCGCCCCCGCTGCTCCGCGACCGCGTTGCGCAGTTGGGCCTCGTGCTGGCGAGCCTGGCGCGCCGCGTTGGAAAGGCCGGCGATGATTTTGCTGGTTTCGCTGGTCAGTTCGCTGCGCAGGCTCTGGTACTCGGCGCGTTGGCGCTGCAACTGGGGATGATTGGCGCCCAGGTCCGCGGCCAGGTTGCGCATCTTCGCTTCCGACATCGCCAGCTCGGACTTGAGCCTCTGGACGTAGCTGTTCGCAAGAACCTCCGGCACCTTGTCGGCCGCGTTGCCCGACGCGAGCAGCTGGCGCGCCAGGCGTTCCCTCGATTCCGCCTCCGACGCGGTGTTCTGAGCCGTAACGAGGTGCGTGGAGAGTTCGGCGAGCCGCGACTCCTCCACATCCACGCGGTCTTCGGTCACGACGATTTTCTTCTGCCGCTGATATTCGGTGAGCTTGGCCTGTGCGTCCTCAAGACCCGCGCGCAGTCCTTTCAGTTGCTCGTCGAACCAGTTGGCAGTGCGTTGGGTCGGCTCGACCCGCAACTCGAGCGTCGTATCGATGTAGGCCTTGGCAAAGGCGTTGGCGATCTGCGCCGCCATTCGCGGATCGTTCGCGGTGTAACCGATCTGCACCACGCTGCTCTGGGTCGTTTCGACGCTGAGATACTTGAGGAGCCGGTCGGCAAGCCAGTTCTCGAACGATCCCGCGCCGCCGGTCGCCTCTTCGAACTCCTGGCGCGCCTCCGGACTGTTCGCGAGCCCCAGGTCGCGCAATACCTTGTGCACGACTTTGTAGCTGCGGATGATGTCGGTCTGCGTCTGCATGTAGGCCGCCTGCTGCTGCTGGTGCAGGAACGCCGGCAGCACGTTCGCCCCGCTGAAGGACTGCTCATCCTTGCTGTCGAGCAGCAGGGATACCGTGGCGACATAGCTCTTCGGCAGCAACAGACTGACGACAAGGGTGGTAAGCACGGTCACTGCGAGCACGAGCCCGAATATGCCCGGTCGTGCGCGCAGTGCCATGAACAACTGCTGGATATTCATGATGTGGGTCCCGTCTTTACTGGGGTAATGGCTCTAGAACCAGCCTTCTTTCACGTGGATTACGTCTTCCGGCTGGATGCGGTCGGTGAGGCTCACGTCGATGCGTTGCAGTTTGCCGTTAGGAGCGCGCCGGCTGATGTTGATTCCGCGCTCGGTAGCCCTCTCGGTGAGGCCGCCGCCTACCGATATCGCCTGCATGACGGTCATGTTCTCTTCGTAGCGGTACGACCCTGCGCGGCGCACCTCGCCATGGATATAGAACGTAGGTGCGCGCTGCACGTAAATCGTGTCGCCGTGCTGAATGTCGATGTTCTTGGAAAGATCGCCGCTGCGAACCATCGCCGCCACGTCGATCTCGAGCTTCTCCGCCTGCCCGTTTCGGTTCAGCACCACGCTCACCGTGTCGGCTCCGAGCGGGCTGACGCCGCCAGCCAGCGCCAGGATGTCGGTGAGCTTGGCGCTGGTCTCATCGAGCGCATAGCGGCCCGGCTTGTTCACCTGGCCCAGCACGGACACCTGCCGGCTGCGCAGCTCGGTCATCACCACATGAACCTGCGGATTGACCAGGAACTTTCCGCGCTTCAACTGCCGGGCGATCTCGCCGCCCGCCGATGCAGGCGTCAAGCCATCGATCTTGACCTCACCGATCAAGGGAAAGGTGATCGTCCCGCGCTGCGATACCCGCGCCTCGGTGGTCAGATCGGGATACTGGAACACCGTGACACGAACGCTGTCCCCGATTCCCAGCCGATCGACACTCTGCGCAGCAAAGGCGCGGCCTGCCAACAACATCAGCGTCACACCGAGCAGCGTCGCGAACCAGGCGGCGGCGCGGTATTGCGAATTGCAACGGTGATTCGATCCTGCTGAGTTCATGTAGTGCCTCCTGTGACGTCCTGTCGCTTTCACAAGCCTGATACGGCGGGCTCAATACCCGGTCGGGAATCCACGGGCCGATCTGCGCCCGATGCGGCCGCCTGCAGCGGTGCGAGCGCCCGCAGTTCCTTCGGCTGCCCCGGATACTCGATGCTCGCCTGCTGCCGCAGCTTCCCGATTTCTGCGGTGACCCGCTGCAGCCGCTTGCCGCCTGCCAGGTGCCGCTCTATCAAGGGGGCGGCCTGTTCCTCCGTAAGCGGCGCCGCATGGGACTGCAGCACTTCGATTACGGACACGCTTTCATCCGATACGAAGGCAACGATCTGGCGGCTCTTGCTGCTGCTCAAGCGGCCCAGCATGGCGACCGGTAGTTGCTCCGCCGCCCTGGTCGATACCGTGACCTGATAGGGAATGGCCCTTGCCCGCAACCATCGCGCCACCTCCTTCATGCCCCCGGCTGTGCGGAGCTGCGCATCGAGCGCGGCGCTTTCCTGCGCGGACAGGCGGGCAGTCAGTTCCTGCAAGACGAACACGCGCCGCTCCGCGAACAACGCCGGATTTTCTCTGTAGAAGTCTTGCACCTCCTGCGGCGTGACGACGGGGGTGCCAGGAACGGCGCGCCGCAGATACGCCTGGGCCAGGATGCGGCGTCGCGCCTGTTCCATCTCGCGCGCAACCTGTGGACTGCGATCGAGTTTCATTGCCAGCGCACGCTGCACCAGCAGCGTCTGATCGACCGCCTGCTCCAGGACGTGTGCCGAACGGGAAGCGCGCATCGACGGAACCATATCCTCGGACCCGGCCATCCCATCGTCCGGCAGCAGCGTAATCCGCTCTCCGTTAACTATCGCTATTGCGCTGTCCGTCCGGTTGGCACCCGCATTGCCGCACCCGGCCAGCGCCAGGACAGCAGGCAGCAGAACAACGGACGCGAGACGGGTATAAATCAAAACTGGCGCTCCGCACGGATAACAGATCGCAGGACTCCCGCGTTACGCGCAAAGCGGGAGCTCGTTTGTGGCGAGACTGTAGGCGGGCCGTGTGACGCCTCGCGGCCGCAGTGCAAAGCACTTCATGCTTCGTTCGGACTAGCGGTATGCGGTCCTGAACGCCGGGAACGAGACCTGTTATGATGCCGTCGCCGGCCTCATGTGCGCGGAAATGGCTGACGCCGCCGTCACCCGCACGGTCCGAAGAGCCGCGGCGTATCCTCCCCGCGAACGGGCGGCGCTCTGTCAGAAGGAACACGACAGGCCTGTCGATACCGCGCGTCATCGTGTCGTTGGAGCACGACATTTTGTCGTTTCACAACGACAGCTCTTCTTTTTTTTCTTCAAGACCTTAGCTGCAGGGCCGCTTTTTGCGTCTCCAGCAGGCGACAATAAGCTCCCGATCGCCTCCATGCGCTCCCTACAATTGGTTGATTTGCTTCGGTTCGGCGTCGCTGGCACATCGATTGCTCACACGGCGGCGAGCGGTCGCAGTACCGCAACGATAATGCGTGGCGCCGACTGACCGGTTTGGCGGCGAGCGCTGCGCAATGACGGAGTTTGCGCCATCCTAGGGAGACTGAATGACTGCGTATAACAAGCTGGCCTTCGCTGTTTCTGCTGTTTCTGCTGTCGCTCTGCTGCTCGGTTCCATCCTGCCGTCTCCCGTTCACGCGCAAAGTTGCGTACCCGGCACCGCCGCCGACTGGATGGCGACCGGCGACCAGCTCGCGGCGCGGATCCGTCCCGCAGATTGCGGGGTGGTTGAGCAGAGCCCGCCGGATTTCGGGTGGCCGAGCACCGGGGCAAATTACCAGCTCACCCTCACCTACCCCAATGGCGCCACGAAATCCGTTTCGACGAGCAAAAACTGGGTGAACTGGTCGGAGGTTCTGCCCGCCGGGACGTACAAGTGGCACGTCACCGCTAACGGGACAGCAAGCCGGGTCCGTCAGTTCACGGTGTCCGCCAATGCGACGCCTTTCCTGGTCCCGGCTGCGAGCACGGTACTCAACCAGCTCTCCGCCAAAGCGAGACCCCGCGGACTTCCCAGCGCATCGATGCTCGCCACGATGAAGAGCCAGCGATCCGCCGCGGTCGACGCGTTGCTCAGTGAAGTCAGGTCGAAATCGAAGGAGGCGTTGCCCGGATCCGGTGGCGGAGACGCGAAAATCTACAGCGCTGCGGCATTGCAGGCTCTGGCCGCCGCGGCGTACAGCCAGCAGGGCATCTATTACAACGAAGCGATCCGCCGGGTCATGAACCTTGCCGCCTGGGATGCGGGCGGCTCGAGCTCGTATGCGCGCGATGTGGAAGGCGCACGCGCCGTCACCTGGGCGCTGGCCGTAGGCTACGACTGGCTCTACAGCAAGCTTACGTCTTCGCAACGCAGCCAGTTGCTCGCCGTACTGAAGCTGCGTACGGGCGACATGTACGCCAGCGTCATGGGCTCGATCGAGCGTTATCCCCGCGACGCCTATCAAAACCAGTCGCTCGTGTTCACTGCGGTCATCTCGACGCTGCTGGCGCCGGACCTCGCCGATGCAACTGCGTGGCTCAACGCCACACTGCCGCTCGCGCTCAACTCGATCAGCCCGTGGGCCGGCGACGAGGGGGGCTTCAGCAACAGCCAGGCACAAGGACTGTGGGATGTGGGGGAGCAGCTACTTCCCTGGTACGTACTGCGCTGGGCGACCGGCATCGACCTCTCGAAGAAGGCGTGGGTCATGAACTGGGCGCGCTACATGGCCTACTTTTCTCCCATCGGCTCGCCCACTCAGGCATTCGGTGACGGCCTGGAGCTGAACCTCGGCGAGAACACCGCCCGCTACGGCAAGGGCCACACATTTTTCGCACCCACGCCGCTGGGCCGGTGGTACGCCTCCAAGCTGTCCGGCGAGAACCAGACCGGGATTGAATATCTGATGGCGCCGCCGGCGGACTTCACCACGGCGAGCTTTCCCGCAGGAACACCCAACACCGCCGTGTTGCCCACCATCGGCCAACTCGCCATGCACAGCGACCTGTCGGACCCCCAGCGCACTTCGGTCTACTTCAAGAGCAGCCCTCCGCCTTACGGCGCCTACAACCATGCTCACGCGGACCAGAACAGTTTCGTGATCAACGCCGGCGGGCAGCGTCTCGCCATCGAGTCCGGCTATTACGACGGCTACAAAACGCCGCACTGGACCGAGTGGTACAAGCAGACCCGGGCCAAGAATGCGATCACCTACGACGGCGGGAAAGGACAGGCCTTTTACGAGCAGGGCGGCACAATGGGATACGGCACGCTCACCCGGCACTCAAGCGGTCCGGGATACGAGATCGTGACCGGTGACGCCACTTCCGCATACGGCGGAGCGCTCACCAAGGCGGAACGCTCCCTGATCTACCTGAGGCCCAATCTGATCCTGGTCTACGACAATCTCGCTTCCCAGATCGGACGGCAGTGGGAGTGGAACATCCATTCGGTGAACGCGATGAATGTGACCTCCGGCAGCAAGATCTCGATCGACAACAATGGCCAGACATTGTGCGTCGATGTGCTCAACGGGCCGGCGCGGCGTTTCGAGCAGACCGACCGCTTCACCGCCGATCCGTCCGGCACCCGGCCGAGGCAATGGCACGGCAAGTTCTACAGCACGGAGCTGCTGCCTGCGGCGGAATTCATCGTGCTGCTCAATGTCGGCTGCACGCAAGCCACCACCAGTGTCACGCTGAACAATGGCGTCTGGACCGTCAAGGTGAACGAGCAGACCGTCCAGCTCGGCAACGCGGCAATTTCGGTCAACGGCTCCACGGCGCAAGAGCCTGCCCCAGCGCCTGCTCCCGCGCCAGTAGCGAGCACGCCCTATTCCGGCTCGCCGGTTGCGGTTCCCGCCGTCATCGAAGCGGAGAACTTTGACAAGGGCGGACAGGGCGTCGCCTACAGCGACAGCACGAGCGGCAATGCTGGCGCCGTCTACCGGACCAGCGAGGACGTGGACCTGATTTCGTCCACCGACTCAATCGGTGGCGGTTATGTCGTGAATAACTTCGCGACCGGCGAGTGGCTCGCCTACACGATCAGCGTCCCCGCCAACGCGCAGTACGTCGTCAAGCTGCGCACCAGCAACAACTATGCGAGCACGAGCGCCTTCCATCTGCAGGTCGATGGCGCCAAGGTGACGGGCACCATCCCGGTACCCATGACCGACAACTGGAATACGTTTCAGTGGGTGGCGACGCCCGCTATCGCGCTGAGCGCGGGCACGCACGTGCTGAAGGTCGTCGCCGACCAGCAATACTTCAATCTCAACTCGATCAGCGTCGAGGCCGCCCCAACGGCCGCCCCGGCGCCGACCGCAAGCACGCCCTACACGGGCACGCCCATCGCCGTGCCGGTGGTTTTCGAGGCGGAAAACTTCGACAAGGGCGGCCAGGGTGTCGCCTACAACGACACCACCACGGGGAATGCGGGCGGCGTGTACCGCACGGCCGAGGACGTGGATCTCATCGCGTCCACCGACTCCATCGGCGGCGGCTACACCATCAACAACTTTGCCACCGGCGAGTGGCTCGCCTACACCATCAAGGTGCCGGCCAGCGGTCAATACGTGGTGCAACTGCGCGCGAGCAACAATTACAACAGCTCCAGCGCGTTCCATCTGCAGGTGAACGGCGCCAAGGTGACGGGCAGCATTCCGGTA
>JBQTJV010000066.1:0-20274 GCA_052386775.1 Betaproteobacteria bacterium | reverse complement strand
AAAGACTTTCTGGAGCAGTTGGATGCTCTCACGGACCGCACCGGCGTTGGGAAAGGGCCCGAAATAGCGGTTGCGCTTCTCCAGCCCGCCGCGATGAAACCCCAGGCGCGGAAACTGGTGTGCGGTCAGGACCAGGTATGGGTATGATTTATCATCTCTAAACAGAACGTTATAGCGGGGACTGAAAGTCTTAATTAAAGTGCTCTCCAGCAGCAGCGCCTCGCCTTCGGAGCGGGTGACAGTGACTTCGACACTGGCGACGCGGGACACCATCACTTCGGTGCGCGGGGCCAGCGCACCCCGCTGAAAGTAGGATGCCACCCGTTTCTTGAGATTGGCCGCCTTGCCGACGTACAGCACCTCCCCAGTCTCGCTCAACATCCGATACACGCCAGGGAGCTGTGGCAGGCCGGCCACGATTTCCGTCAATGCGGGCATGAGGATTCGGCTGGTCTTATTGAGGCCCGGCTCTACCGGCGACGGCGCTACCGTCTATTCAGGTGCTCTGAAATGGCTGAAAAGATCTGGCGGAACATCGCTGCTGTCAGCCTTCGGGTCTGAGTATTATAGCGGCTGCAATGATAGCTATCGAAGAGCACGCGGCCGCTCGGCAGCAGGTGCCGTGCGCCATGAGCGAATCGGTACTTCGCACGTGGGACCTGTTCCGCCATCAGCACCGCGTGGTGCGCAATCCCGCCCAGCGCAAGAATCGCCGACCCGGGCGCCAGGATGCTCAGTTCATGTCTCAGATAGCCATTGCATCGCGCGATCTCGTCGGAGCACGGCTTGTTCTGCGGAGGCAGGCACTTGACCGCGTTGGTAATGAAGCAACCGCTCAATCGCAATCCGTCCCCCGGGGTGAGTGCCTCGGCCCTGTTGGCGTATCCGAACCGATACAGGGTCTCGTAGAGCAGGATTCCGGCGTGATCCCCGGTGAACGGCCGCCCGGTCCGGTTTGCCCCATGCAAGCCGGGCGCGAGTCCGACCACAGCGAGTCTTGCTGCGCCGTCGCCGAACGCCGCAACCGGTCTGGCGTGGTAGCGGGGAAACTGTTCGCGCACCGTTGCGAGATGCCGCGCCAGGCGCGGGCAACGCGTGCAGTCCGTCGAATACCGCTCCGGCGCTGACAGCTCCGCCTTTCGCATCCGCACGATCAGCGTTGGCGGGTCTTTCGAGGCCATAGCTTGATGATGGCTTCACGCGGGATTCCGGTGCTGACGGCCTCAGGCTGAAGCGTCACGTGATCGATGGCAAAACGTTCATGGAGCAGCCGGCGCGACAATGCCAGTATCCGGGGCCAGTCTTCCAGTTTTTCGATCTCCATGTGAGCCGAGAGCGTTACGCTCTCCGGCGTGATGCCCCAAACATGCAAATCGTGGACCGACATGACCCCGGGTATGGCGGCGAGCGCATTACCGATCTCGCTGAAACCGACGGCTGCGGGCACGCCTTCCATCAGGACGTGCAACGTGTCGCGCAGCAGTCGCAACGTCGTCATGAGGATCAGCCCTGCGATCACCAGCGACAGGATGGGATCGATCAGCAGCCATCCCGTGACATAAATCACCGCTCCCGCGACGAGTGCGGCGAGCGAACTGACAAGATCGCTCAGGACGTGAACCAGGGCTGCCCGGGCGTTCAAGTTGTGGGCGCTGCGGCTCAGCGCGCAGGCGACCGCGACGTTGATAAGCAGACCGATAAATGCAATGACGATTACACCTGCCGCCATGACGCTGCGCGGATCCATGAGCCGCTGCACGGCCTCAACCACCAGCAGCACAACGACCGGGAGCATCAGCAGCCCGTTCAGCATGGCGCCGATCACTTCGGCCCGCGCCCAGCCGTAGGAATGCCGTTCGCCCGCCGGGCGTCGTGCGAACCAGGCGGCGACCGCGGCGACGCCCAGCGCCAACCCGTCCGAGAACATGTGACCGGCATCGCTGATGAGGGCAAGGGACTGCGACCACAAGCCGCCAGCAAGCTCGACGATCGCGTAAAGCATCGTTATGGCGAGCGCGAAGGCGAATGCCGGCTTGCGGCCGGCGCGATGGTGATGTGCCGCCATTACCTCAAGGATCGAGTGGCAGATTTCCGCTTTCCCGCCCGACGCCGGCAACGGTATGGAGTGCGGTCATGTAACGTTCTTCCTCGCGTAATTTCACCATGCTCTCGAATGCACGGCGTCCATGCATCCGCGCGAGGCGCATCAGGGCAACAGCCGGCATGGTGTACGCGAGGTTGTGCAGGATTTCTTCCGCACCTTCCGGATCGTTGCAGGCGAGCACCATGTCACAGCCGGCGGCGAGAGCCGCCTTGGCGCGCGCCGTCATGTCGCCAGCGGCGCTCGCTCCTTTCATGCTCAAGTCGTCGCTGAAGATGACGCCCTCGAATCCGAGCCGGATTCGCAGCACCTGCTTCAGCCAGACGGGCGAGAATCCCGCCGGCTGCGAGTCGACGCGCGGATATACCACGTGCGCCGGCATGATACCGTTGAGACCGCCACCGATCAGCCGTCGAAACGGGACGAGATCCGCTGCCTCGATCTTTTCGTAAGGTCGATCATCCAGCGGCAGCTCGTGATGCGAATCGGCGCGGACATTGCCGTGCCCCGGAAAATGTTTTCCCACAGCCGCCATTCCTGCCTCGTGCAGTCCATGCACGAGGCCGCCAGCGAGGTCTGCGATCGCGTAAGGGTCGGAGTGAAATGCACGGTCGCCGATGACGCTGCTCGCGCCGCAGTCCAGATCGAGCACCGGCGTAAAACTGAGATCCACGCCATGCGCGAGCAACTCGGCGGCCAGAACAAACCCGATATCGCCGGCGGCCCGCCGCGCACCTGCGCGATTCGCGTCCCAAAGCATGCCCAGTTGGCGCATCGGCGGTATCGCGGTAAACCCCTCCCGAAACCTCTGCACCCGGCCGCCTTCATGATCCACCGCGATGACCAGTGCGGGGCTGCGCAGCCGATGTATCTCCGTCGTCAGCGCCCGCAGCTGTTCGGAACTCTCGTAATTGCGCGAAAAAAGGATCACGCCTCCGGTGAGCGGGTGCTGCAGGCGGCGCCGTTCATCATCTGTAATGGCCACGCCGGACAAGTCGACCATCACCGGCCCCAGCGGTATCGTCTTTGCGCTCACGCCACCTCCAGCACGACGCAGGCACAGGCCAGGCTTGATTCGTCGCTGATCGTCAGGTGATGGCCCACGATCCCGCGCGACGTTAGCAGTTCATCGAGCGGAGCATTGAACGCAAACCCCGGCTTGCCGGCCCGGTTCTGCACGACGCTGATGCATTGCAGCGTGACGGGATAGCGGAAGCCGGTCCCCATCGCCTTGGAAAAGGCCTCTTTTGCGGCAAACCGGTTGGCGACGAAAAGTACCGGCCGCACGGTCTTCAGATAGCCTGGCCATTCAAGCGGTGTCAGCACCCGCCGGGCGAAGCGTTCGCCATATTTGTCCAGCAGGCGGGCTACCCGGTGCGGCTCGACCACGTCTATGCCTATGCCGTAGATCACCGTGCGAAGTGTATCAATCGTCTCATCTCGCGCACTGCCGACGCGAAGCCCACCATCACCGCGTGTGCCACGATGGCGTGCCCGATGTTGAGTTCCTCCACTTCGGGAACGGCCGCTATCGCGGCGACGTTATGGTAGCTGAGACCATGTCCGGCATTGACATGCAAACCGCTGCCTGCCGCATAACCGGCGGCGTCCCGGATCTTGTCGAGTTCGGCACTGCGCCCGGACAAAGATTCGGCATCGGCATATTTCCCGGTGTGCAACTCGATTACCGGTGCGCCGGTCTTGACCGCAGCATCGATTTGCGCCGCATCCGGATCGATGAACAGCGAGACGCGAATGCCGGCCTCCTTGAGGCTCGTGACGGCCTGTTTCACGCGCTCGAAGTTATGAAGCACGTCGAGACCGCCTTCGGTGGTCAGCTCGGCGCGTTTTTCCGGCACCAGACAGACATCCTGGGGCCGCAATTCCGTCGCAAAATCCAGCATCGCGCCCGACACTGCGCACTCGAGATTCATTCGCGTTTTGAGCACTTCACGCAGGATGCGCACATCGCGATCCTGGATGTGACGCCGGTCTTCGCGCAGGTGCAGCGTGATGAAGTCGGCGCCGGCCGTTTCAGCGACGAGCGCGGCCTCGACGGGGCTCGGATATCGCGTGCCGCGCGCCTGGCGCAGCGTGGCGACGTGATCGATGTTGACGCCCAACAGGGTCATAACGCGCGCAGGTCACGCAGCAGTTGCCGGGTGTGCAGCGTCCTGTCTCCCAGGTAATGACTGATCAGGACGCGCATCAATATCTTGCTCTGCTGCAGGGTCGCCATGGTCGTATAGTTGTCAGACTGCATGTCGATAAGGGTTTGGCCGATCAATTCTACCCCGCTTGCCGAGCCGTCGTCGCCCCGCGCAACCGGGCCGCGGTCCACCATGTACGTATAGCGTTCCTCGGCGACGATGGGCGCGCCGGTGGCGACATCGCGGTCCAATATGACGCCGTATCCCAGCTCGCGCAGCAGATGCTTCTCGAAGCGTCGCAGGATTACGGCCGAATCGCTCCCCTGCGCGAGCGCTTCCAGGGTTTCGCGATATATCGAAAACAGGGGCTCATGCGGATCGTCCCGTGCGAGAAAGCGCAGCAGGAGTTCGTTCAGGTAAAAGCCGCAGATGAGCGAAAGGCCTTTCAGGGCAGCATAGCTGCCGTGCCACTCGGCCTTGTGCAGAGCGGGCAATTCTCCCCGGCCCGACCAGCTCAGCAGCAAGGGTTGGAAAGAAAGCAGGACGCCGCGCAACGCGGATCGGGGTCGCCGGGCGCCGCGGGCGACCAGCGCAACCCTGCCTTTGTCACGCGTGAAGAACTCGACGATGAGGCTGGTTTCGCGAAAAGGATAGCTGTGCAGCACGAACGCAGGCTGTTGATCCTGCCGGGACCGTTGGGCGTCGCTCATGAGACTCCATGCTACATGACGGTTACGTTTCGTCGTATCCCAGGCGACTCAAAGCTTTCCGGTCGTCGGCCCAGCCGGTCTTGACTTTGACCCATACCTCCAGAAAAACCTTGCCCCCGAACAGCCGCTCCATATCTTCCCGAGCACGACTCGCAATCGCCTTCAGTCTTTCCCCTTTCCTGCCGATGACGATCGGCTTTTGGCTTTCCCTGTCGACGATGATCTCTGCGTATATGCGCCGCAACCCATCCTCTTCCTCGAATCGGGCGATTTCGACGGCTGCGGCATACGGCAGTTCATCGCCGAGCATTCTGAAAAGCTTTTCACGGATCAGCTCTGCGGCCAGAAAACGCTCGCTGGAACGCGTAACCTCATCTTCGTCGAAAAGTTGCGGCCCTTCGGGCAGCAGGCGGGCAGCCGTTGCAACAAGGTCCTCCAGCCCCGAATTCTTCAGCGCAGACACCGGGATGACGGCAGCCGGGTGCAGTCGTTCGTCCACCTCGCGCATGACAGGCAGCAGATCGGCCTTGTTCCGCACACGATCGATCTTGTTGATCACGGCGATGACCGGGACTTGATGCGGCAGGGACGCGCGCAGCTGCACCTCGCTTTTATCCAGCTTCAATGCTTCGGTCACCAGCAGAACCACATGAACATCCTGGACGCCGGCGATAACGTTGCGGTTCATGAGGCGGCTGAGTGCAGTGTCGCGGAGTGCCTGAAAACCGGGCGTGTCAACGAAGACCAGTTGGGCGCCGGGTCGAGTCAGTATTCCGACGATGTTGCGACGGGTAGTTTGCGGTTTGCGCGAGGTAATGCTGATCTTCTGCCCGACGAGCCGATTGAGCAGCGTGGACTTTCCGACGTTGGGTCGCCCTACGATGGCAACATACCCGGCGCGGTGCGTGGGCTCGTTCACGTCCGTGTAGCGAGCTCGTAGGCAAGCCGGGCGGCGTTTTGTTCCGCGTTACGCCGGCTGTTTCCTTCCCCCCTGGATCGGATGTTCAGGTCCGGAATGACGCATTCCACCTCAAACACATGCCGATGCGCCTCTCCGCGCGTTGCCACGACGCCGTACTGGGGAAGTGCGAGGTGTCGGCTCTGGAGATATTCCTGGAGCACGGTTTTGGGATCTTTGCCGACACTCTGAGGCGTCACGCCCGCCAGGGAATCGGCGAACAGGCGCCGGACCACAGAAACTGCCGCTTCGAAACCGCCATCGAGAAACACCGCGCCCACCACGGCTTCGACGGCATCAGCGAGTATCGAGGGCCTCTGGAACCCACCGCTCCGGATCTCGCCCTCGCCCAGAAGAATATGTTCGCTGAAGGCGAAGCGTTGAGCTACGGCGGCCAGCGACAGATGGTTCACCAGGCTCGCGCGCAGCCGGGAGAGGTCGCCCTCGCTCAGCTCCGGAAACCGGTGGAACAGTTCAAGCGCAATGGCGCAATTGAGTACGCTGTCGCCAAGATATTCCAGGCGCTCGTTATGCAGTGCGCTGCGGCTGCGGTGCGTCAGGGCCCGCTGCAGCAGTTCGGGATCGTTGAAGCGATGGCCTACCCGGAGCGCGAGGTCCTCTGCGGTCATTACCAGCGTAACCTGCCCTCCACGGCGGTCATTTATCCGAACTGGCGCTGAAATCCATGAGAGCGCTCAAATTCCCCATCAGCGGAACCTTGACCGAGTACTCGACGGACAGGATGACCTTGTCGCCATCCTTGGTGATTTCCAGATCTTTCGCGCTGACCGCAGTGATGTTTTCGACGACCGCGCGGCGATCGAAGGCGTTTTCCACCGCGCGCCGTTCGGTCACCGTCACCTCATTTGCAACGAGTTTGATCTGCTTCTTGATGGTGTAGAACTCCATATAGGCCGGCGCAATCTTGAAAGCCAGCAGGGCCCCAATCACCAATATAACGGCCGTTACCAGAAAACCCGTCATCGTTATCCCGTGCTGCTTGCCCATGCTACCCCCTCGTTCAGTTTATCGACTGGCCTATTCGCTTGAAGTCGTCGAAATTCCACCAGATCAGGAACGCCTTGCCAACTATATGGTCTTCCGGGACGAAACCCCAATAGCGGCTGTCGCTGCTGCTGTCCCGGTTGTCGCCCATAAGAAAATAATGCCTCGGCGGCACCGTGCACGTCAAACCGCTGTCATTGTACGTGCAATTGTTCCGCCCGGGAAAAGACTTTACCCCGCTCAACTGAACCGTCGGCGCGTCCGGCTGGACCAGGATTGCGTGTTTGTGCCCGTCCAATGTTTCGGAGAAACGCAGTGCCGAGACGAAGTTAAGCCCGGATTCCACGTAATTGTATTCGCCAGCCGGGATCGCAGCGACCTCGCTTCCATTGATCCAAAGGCGCTTGTTGCGATACACCACCTTGTCACCAGGCAGGCCCACCACCCGCTTGATGTAGTCGAGCGAGGGATTCTCCGGATAACGGAATACCATGATTTCGCCGCGCAGTGGCGCGTTCATGTCGAGCAGTTTGACGTTGACGATGGGCAGCCGGATCCCGTAGGTGAACTTGTTCACGAGTATGAAGTCGCCCACCAGCAGCGTCGGCAGCATCGATCCCGAGGGAATCTTGAAGGGCTCGACCAGAAAAGAACGCAGCAGGAACACGATGAGGATCACCGGAAAGAAACTCTTGGGGTATTCGATCCACCACGGTTCCTGCTGCCCCGATCCCCGCCGGCGCTTGAACACCAACTGGTCGAGCAGCCAGACCGCTCCGGTCGCGACCAGCAAAATGAACATGATGAGGGCAAAATTCACTTGGAATCCTTGTCGTTCCGAAAGAGACGGCCGCGTGCAAGCCTTGCGCCCGTGCACATATCGCTGCGATTGCGCTACTTCTCCACCTGAAGAATCGCGAGAAACGCCTCCTGCGGGATTTCCACGCTGCCCACCTGCTTCATGCGTTTTTTCCCGGCCTTCTGCTTTTCCAGAAGCTTCTTCTTGCGCGTGATGTCACCGCCATAGCATTTTGCGAGCACATTCTTGCGCAGCGCCTTGATCGTTTCCCGGGCGATTATGTGCGAACCTATGGCCGCCTGTACCGCGATATCGAACATCTGGCGCGGGATGAGCTCGCGCATCTTTCCCGCAAGCTCGCGTCCCCGGTATTGCGCATTGTCCCGATGCACGATCACGGACAGCGCGTCGATCCGTTCGGCGTTGATCAGGATATCGAGCTTGACGAGATCCCCGCTGCGATATTCCAGGAAATCATAGTCCAGCGAGGCATAGCCGCGGGACAGGGATTTCAGGCGGTCGAAGAAATCCATCACCACTTCGTTGAGCGGCAGCTCATAGGTCAGCATGACCTGGCGTCCGAGGTACTGCATGTTGCGCTGGACGCCGCGCTTCTGCGTGCAGAGCGTCATGACGGCGCCGACATAATCCTGCGGGACCAGGATCGAGGCGGTAATGATCGGCTCGCGAATCTCCTCTATTTTCAATGCATCGGGCAGCTTGGATGGATTCTCGATTTCGACCACGGAGCCATCGCGCAACGCAACCTGGTACACGACGGTGGGTGCGGTGGTAATGAGCGCCATGTTGTATTCGCGCTCGAGCCGCTCCTGGACGATGTCGAGGTGTAACAGACCGAGAAAGCCGCACCGGAATCCAAACCCGAGCGCCTGCGATGACTCCGGTTCGTACTTGAGCGACGAATCATTGAGATGCAGCTTTTGCAGCGCCTCCCGCAAGGCATCGTATTCGTTGGCGTCCACCGGATAGAGCCCCGCGAAAACCTGAGGCTTGATTTCCTTGAACCCCGGCAGCGGGTGTTCGGCCCTGTTATCCGCCAGAGTGAGCGTATCGCCAACGCGCGCGGCCTGAAGCTCCTTGATACCGGCAACGACAAATCCCACTTCGCCGGCAGAGAGCGCGTCGCGGCCGCGCGATTTCGGCGTGAACACGCCAACCTGCTCACATTGATAGATGGCGGCGCTCGACATGAGGAGAATGCGGTCCTTGGGGCGCAGCTCGCCGTCCACCACCCGTACCAGCATGACGACCCCCACGTAATTGTCAAACCAGGAGTCGATGATGAGCGCCTTGAGCGGTCTGCCCGGGTCGCCGCGCGGACACGGTATGCGCGCTATGACGGCTTCCAGAATGTCCTCGACCCCTGCGCCGGTCTTGGCGCTTACCTTGAGGGCGTCCTTTGCCGGTATGCCGATGATGTCTTCGATTTCCGTGATGACGCGGTCCGGATCGGCCTGCGGCAAATCCATCTTGTTCAGCACCGGAACGACCTCGACGCCCTGTTCTGTCGCGGTATAGCAGTTGGCCACGGTTTGCGCTTCAACGCCCTGCGAGGCATCCACCACCAGCAATGCCCCTTCACATGCCGCAAGCGAACGCGACACCTCGTAAGAAAAATCCACGTGACCCGGGGTATCGATCAGATTGAGGGCGTAGGTTTGCCCATTACGTGCGCGATACGACAGCGCAGCAGTCTGGGCCTTGATCGTGATGCCGCGTTCGCGCTCCAGTTCCATGGAGTCGAGAACCTGGCTTTCCATCTCGCGTTCCGAAAGCCCGCCGCACACCTGGATGAACCGGTCGGCCAGGGTCGACTTGCCGTGATCGATGTGGGCGATGATGGAGAAGTTTCGGATGTGCTGCATGGAAAGACGGGAACGAAAGCGCCCATTAAAAGACAGGGGCGCCCTCGAGCGCCCCGGTCGCTGTTAAAGTCGCGGTATTTTATCGAATATTGCCGAGGAAGGCAGTAACTGCCGGCGCGTCGAGCCGATAATGGCAGAGTTCCCGTCCTTCGCATGCCAGCACCGGGACCCTATCTCCATACAGTTGCGCGAGTGCTGCATCCCGGTCTATGTCCACCACCTCAAGGCCGAAGCGATAGGCATCTTGCAGCGTCCGCAATTGCGCGACCATCGTCTCGCAAAGATGGCAGTGGCTGCGGCCGTAGACGGTAAGACGCGGCCCCTCGTCAGTTTCCATCCACGCGGAAGGGGATGTACAGCGAGTTCGCGCCCCGGCGCACCAGCAGCGCCACGATCCGGCCTTTCTCGGTCTGGCTCATCAGTTCCTTGAATTGCTCCACCGACTTGACGTCTTGGTTATTGACCGCGAGGATCACGTCGCCGCGCCGGATGCCCGCACGCGCGGCTGCGCCCTGAGCGTTTTCGACGAGCACCCCGCCCTCCACCTTGAGCTCCCTGCGCTGGGCATCGGTCAGATCCGACAGCGCCAGGCCGTACTGGCTGGTGGCCGGAGGCTTGCCGCCGCGACGTGACTGCCGTGCGGCACGATCGTCCTGCAGCTCCGCCACGGTCACCTGCACTTCGCGCGCGGCCTTGTTGCGCCAGAGCTGGACCGTCACCCGGCTGCCGGGCCGGGTGCCGCCCACGATCCGCGGGAGATCTTCGGACGAATTGACCGTTTTGCCGTCGAACCGCAGTATGACGTCGCCCGATTCGATGCC
Source organism: Betaproteobacteria bacterium (assembly GCA_052386775.1). Lineage (GTDB taxonomy): Bacteria > Pseudomonadota > Gammaproteobacteria > Burkholderiales > SG8-41 > DSOT01. The sequence continues at coordinate 9,844 of JBQTJV010000066.1, read as the reverse complement.
GGCCTTCTCGGCCGGCCCGCCTTTCTCCACCGAGTTCACCAACGCCCCGGCCGGCTTCGAGAGGCCAAACGACTCCGCCAGTTCCTTGGTGATGGGCTGTATCACCACACCGATGCGTCCGCGTGTCACTTTGCCGGTGGTCCTGAGCTGCTGAACAATCTCGTTCGCAACATCGATGGGTATCGCGAACGAGAGCCCCATGAAACCGCCGGTGCGGCTGTAAATCTGCGAATTGATGCCGACTACTTCGCCCCGCATGTTGAACAGCGGCCCGCCCGAGTTCCCCGGGTTCACTGCCACATCGGTCTGGATGAAAGGCACGAAGTTCTCCTGCGGCAGGGAGCGGCCTTTTGCGCTCACGATGCCGGCGGTCACGGTATTCTCGAAGCCGAACGGCGAGCCTATCGCCACCACCCACTCGCCGACCCTGAGGCGCCCCGGATCACCGAACCGCACAGCCTGAAGCCCGCTGGCCTCGATTTTCAGCAGCGCGATATCGGTGCGCCGGTCGGCGCCGATCACCTTTGCCTTGAACTCGCGCTTGTCGTTCAGCTTGACGGTGATCTCGTCCGCGGCGTCCACCACGTGAGCGTTGGTCAGGATGTAACCGTCGCCGCTGATGATGAAACCCGATCCCAGAGACTGGGACTGGAACTCCCGAGGCCCCGGACTAGGGATGAATCGCCGAAAAAACTCGTAGAACGGATCGTCCTCGGGCACATTGGGCAGGGCCACCGAACCCCTTCCCGTCTGCGTGGTGCTGATGTTGACGACCGTAGTACCCTGTCTTTCCACCAGATCGGTGAAGTCGGGCAACTGGGCCGCAGTGGCTACGGGCACCAGCAGCAGCGCAAGAAAAAGACGTTTCAGCATGAAGAAAACCCTCTTGGTCTTATTATGCGGACATGTTGTTATGGAAAACGGAAGTTGCTACTTGGCGGCGGCGCTGGTCCTGAGCTCCAGTGAATTGGCTATCTGCATGACGGTTTCGGCGGGAGCCTCTCCCAGCACGGTCACCATGCGGTCGGCGTACGCGCGGGTATAGATGTTTACAGCTCCCTGGTGAGTCAGCGTCGCTTCGGCCGGGCGCTCTCTCGGCATGGGCTCGATGAAGACCGATATGGCCGCCAATCCATCCGAAAAAACGATTTGCGCCACCGGACCCGAGCGTCCGGCAATCGACCGCCTGACCTCCATGAGTTTCCGGAAGCCCGTCGGCTGGTTGTTCACGACCCACCCGGTTTCGACCGGTTTCTCGGTGACGTTCAGAGCAGAGCGATCTATGCGCCAGTTCTTGCTTCGCGAGGCGTACTTGGATCGCACCTGATCGCGGTCGAACCGGCCGCCGATCCGCAGTTGGGTAAAAGCGAACGATTCCACGGCCTCGTTTTTCTCGTTCATCGTGCGCACCCGCAACGGCAGGCCGGTTCGCGTTTCCAGGCAGAACTGGCGCCCGTACCGCAGCTTGTCGCGCGGCTCCAGGGTCACGACCCGGCATTCATGTCCCGCTATCCGGTCAAGGCCTTCCAGCCGGACGGCATAGCTGTCGGCAATACCGGTCAGGTTCTCCGGTAACAGCGCCGGCAACAGCCGGGCATTGCGCTGCTCGATCAGCACCGTCTTGCTTCCCGGCAGGTAGCAGGTGACTTGGTCGTTGCTGCGGATCACCTCGCGCACCGGCCCGTCCAGCGCCTCCAGCCGCTCGAATACGCCCCCCGCGGGGTTCACGAAGTGCGCGATACGGGACGTCTCGGATTGACCGCGATGCTGATAGACGAACGTACCGGAATAATTCAACTGATTCGAGGCCCCGGCCATCTTGCTGAGCCAGGTGACTGCTTCATGCGGCTCGGCGCTCTGTGCCCAACCGAGGTTGGCGGCCGACAATCCCAGGAGAACGATCGGCCAGGCGGCTCTCATAGGGGTCAGCGGTCCTGCCTGGACTGCCGGGCCGAGACGCTGCGGATGTAGGGCACGACGCCCTGTATGGCAGTGCTGGGAGAGAATCCCTGGTGCGCCAGGATGTACTCGTTGCGGCTGCCATCGTGTGGAACGCTTGTGACCGGCGCAACTACGGCCGGTGCGACTTTCACCGTCGGGGTGACGGCGGGCTGCAGGCTTGCCATTTCCGGCTCCCGGCTCGGTTGCGGCCCCACAGCGACCCAACCTACCAGCGCAATTGCACCCAGCGATGCGGCGGCTGACAGCGCGTATGTGGTTGCCTTGCGTGCGCGGACGCGCTGCGGCGCGAGCACGGTCGGCTCGACCGCCAGTCGCCGCGAAAGCGAGGCCGCCACATCGGTAAGCAGCAGGCGCTCGCCGCGCATAGCGTCACCGATCAGGTGGAATGTGTGCCAGCCGTCGCGGAGCGTGCCGTCCTGTCGCAGACGGGCCAGTTCGTGCTCGACCTGGCGCTCGTCAAGCTCGCCATCCATCAATGCGGATATTTTGTCCATCTACCATCTCCTGTCCTTGCGTGTGCCCAGCAGCGGTCTCAGTTTTTCGGCGATAGCTTCGCGCGCTCTGAAGATCCGCGATCGCACCGTGCCGATCGGGCAGTTCATGATGCTCGCTATGTCTTCGTAGCTGAGGCCCTCGATCTCACGCAATGTGATTGCTGTTCGTAATTCTTCTGGCAGTTCCTCGAGCGTTTGGTTCACCGTTTCGGCGACCTGCCGGCTCATCAGCTCGTTCTCCGGCGTGTTCAGATCCCGGAGCTGGTCTCCATCCTCGAAATTTTCCGCTTCGTCGCTGTCGAAGTCCGTGGTGGTCGGCGCACGCCGTCCCATGGCCACGAGATAGTTCTTGGCGGTATTGATCCCTATCCGGTACAGCCATGTATAAAATGCGCTGTCTCCGCGGAAGGTCGGCAACGCCCGGTAGGCTTTGATAAAAGCCTCCTGCGTGACGTCTTCGACCTCGGTTGCATCCCTGATAAAGCGCGACAGCAAACGCGCAAGCTTCCGCTGATACTTGCTCACCAGCAGCTCGAACGCCTGTTTGTCGCCGCGCTGCGCGCGCTCGACCAGTTGCTGATCGACTTCGCGATCGCTCATCAAACCCGTCCCTGACGTTAAAATTTTTATCCAATTCGAGCGGCTTCACCGGCTGGATACCGGAGCCAGAGTATACCCGGCCGGGGCGGTCCGATGGAACGCGAGGACGATCGTTAATGCACTGACCGGGCACGGTTAAATTAGTTCACTTCCCGTCATGGTAATTTGTGCCGGCCGTGGCCCGGATAGCCTACCAGGGCTGCCGGCTCCCCAGCCGCAGGGCCCGGGGTATCGTCCATCGATCCAGCGCCTCAAACGCCCACTGGGTGAGGAGCGCCAATACGGCGGCCGGCAGGGCTCCTGCCAGCAGCATGGCATGATCGTGAACCGCCAATCCCGCCACGATACGTTCTCCGTAGCCGCCGGCACCGATGAAGGCGGCGATGGTGGCGGTCCCCACGTTGATCACCGCGGAGGTCTTGATGCCGGACACGACCGAACGGGCCGCGAGCGGCAGCTCGATTTCCCGCAGCCGTGCCCATCTGGAAAGCCCCAACGCCCGGGCCGATTCTTGCACCGAGCCCGGAATATCGTTGAGTCCGCTCTGCGTGTTCCGCACGATGGGCAGCAGCGCATACAGGAAAAGCGCGCTGAGGGCGGGCAGCAGACCGATACTCCCGGTCAGTGTAATCAGAAAGGCGAGTAAGGCGAGCGACGGTATGGTTTGGACCATGCCCGTTGCCCCCAGTATCCACTGGGCCGTCCGGGGCGCATTGGCCGCCCAGATCCCTAGCGGCACGCCGATCACAGTGCTGGCCGCGAGCGAAGCGAATACCAGCAACAGGTGCTCCGCCGTCAGCCGCAGAAAATCTTCGCCGAACAGCAGGTGCAGGAAGGACCGCCGCTCGGCGCGGGATCGAGTATCCGGCGCGGAATGCTCAGCGATGAACGTTCCCGCTGCCGTACTGAAGGGCACCTGGTCCAGCTCGACCCGTGCGTTCAGGGCGACCATCCCGGCATTCGATATGCGACCTTTGAGGCCCTCCAGTGCGGCCCAGGACCGCGGGAATCGGGTGGGCACATCGCGCCGATACAAAAGCACGGCTTCATACGCCGGAAAAAATCCGCGGTCGTCGACGAGGACCCGCAGACGGTAACGATCCAGCTTGGCATCGGTGGTATAGACGTCGATGATATCGACGCTGCGCGCAGAGAGCGCTTCGTAGGCAAGACCATGATCCAGGCCGCGAGGCGCCGTCCACGGCAGCCGATAGGCTTGACGCAACGCCGGCCAGCCGTCCTTGCGGTTGAGGAACTCCTGGGAAAGTCCCAGCTTGAGATCCGGGTGGCGCGCCAGCTCGGAGATGGTCGCCACCCCTAGTGCGTTCGCGCGGGCTTCCGTCATCGCCAGCGCGTAGGCGTTGCTGAAACCGAACGGAACGGCCGCCGCAAGGCCGTGGGCCTCCAGTTCACGATTCAGATCCTCCAGCCGGCCGCCAGTCGGACGGCCGAGGAGTTCCAAGGCGATCGTCCCGGTATACTCGGGATAGACGTCGATCGAACCGCTCTTCAGGGCCGCGAAAAGAATCCCGGTGTTACCGAGACCTTGATGGTGTACGGCACCCGCCTCGCCCGCATTCCGTATGGTTTGTGTGACGATCTCTCCCAGTATGTAGGACTCGGTGAAACGCTTCGATCCGACGTTGAGGGTCGATTGCGCCCCGCACAGTGCGGGTGCGAGCAGCATGACGAAGAACAGTCCACGCGCGCTCATGCCGGTTCCCCGGGCAGCGTGCGGCGGGCTTGGACGAAGGCTCGAACGTACGGATCGGCCGGACGTTGCAGCAATTCGGGCAAGGTGCCCTGCTGCAGAACGCTGCCCGCGCGCATGATGACGACCGTATCGCCGATATGGGCCGCCTCGGCGACGTCATGCGTCACGAAAATGACGGTTTTGTGCAGGTCGGAAAAGATGCGCCGGAATTCGTCCTGCAACTGGAACCGCGTGATCGGATCCAGGGCGCCGAAGGGCTCATCCAGCAGAAGGATCGACGGGTCCAGCATGAGGGCCCGCATGAGACTGACGCGCTGGCGTTGCCCCCCTGAAAGCTCGCTCGGGAAACGCTCCAGAAGCGCCACAGGCAAGCGCATCAGGGCGGCCAACTCGTTCACCCGATCCGCGATCCACGGCGCGGCGCGGCCGAGATGGCGGGCGAGCAGCGTGAGATTGGCCCGGCCGGTCAGATGGGGAAACAGGCCGCCCTCCTGAATGACGTAACCGATCTGGTGGCGCAGCCGGTTTGCATTGTCGGGCTGCAGCGTTTCCCGGTCGATCACCACCTTTCCGGTGTCGGGGGTAACCAGGCCGACGATAAGGCGCAGCAAGGTCGACTTCCCGCACCCGCTGGGACCGATCAGTACCGTGGTGGCCGCCGCGCGAAATATGAGCGTGGTGTGCGCGAGCGCGACATGGTCCCCGTACTTCTTCGAAACGTTCTCCAGCGCTATCAATTCCGGGCTCCCACGCTCGAATGCGGCGCGCCATCCTCCCCGCGGCTGTCAGGAATTGCGCCCGCTGAATTCGCGCGCCGCCTGCGTCATGGTAAGGAACGTCGCGCCCCGGTCACGCAAGGTGCAGACGAGTTTCTCCAGCGCCACCATGCGGTGGCCGCGACCGATCACAAAGGGGTGAAACGTGTAGGTGATGATGCCCCAGTCCAGATTGTGCTGCAGATAGAGATAGTCATCGATCCAGTTGGAAAGAACATCGTCCGCATTCATCAGCCCGTGGAGGATCGTGGTGGGCGTGCGCACGAACTCGAAATGCGGATAGTCGTCCAGCGTCCAGCTGATGGGCATCTCGATCAGCGGGGTCTCCCTGCCCAGCACGGCAGGCTGCTCCAGCGTTATCAGGTCCGGCTCGCGAACGCGGTAAGGCGTGTAGTCATCGCCCATCATGCTGCTGTCGTAGACGAACCCGTGCTTGAGCAGAAGCGCCGCCGTATGGCTCGAGAGGTCCCACGAAGGCGACCGGTAACCCTGCGCGGGCTGGCCGGTAAGCCGGCGAATGCACTCGTTGGCGCGGACCAGCTCGGCCTCCTCCTCTTCGGGTGCAAGAGTCGCTGGCGAACGGTGGGTCCATCCATGGTGGCCGATTTCGTGTCCCGCCGCGAAGACATCCCGGCACTGGCGATCATAGGTCTCCAGCGTGTGCCCGGGAATGAACCATGTGCTCGGGATGCCATATCGCGCGAGCAGCCCGAGTATCCGCGGCAGCGCCACGTTGGGCCCGAACTCCCCGCGCGATATGGGCGAGGGCGAGGTCATCCCGCGCGCGATCCAGCCCGAAAGCGCGTCGAAATCGAAGGTGATGCAGACAATGTGCCTGGTCATTCGGGGCGCAATGTTAGCATGCGCACCACCTGCGGATGACGACGGCCCGCCGTGCTGGCACAATCCGTCTCCTCCCCGTCATTTCTGCAAGGATCCGCCATGAATCCCCGGGACTTCGGCCTCGACGCCTACTGGATGCCGTTCACCGCGAATCGCCAGTTCAAAAGCACCCCTCGCCTGCTGGTAGCGGCAAAGGACATGCACTACGTCACGGAAGACGGCCGGCGCATTCTCGATGGCGCCTCCGGCATGTGGTGCGTCAACGCCGGTCACTGCCGCCCTCAGATCGTGGAGGCGGTGAAGAGACAGGTGGAGACGATGGACTACAGCCCCGCCTTCCAGATGGGACACCCGGGCGCATTTCGAGTGGCAGAGCGGCTCGCCGCTCTTGCGCCGGGGGATCTGGACCATGTGTTTTATACCAACTCGGGTTCGGAGGCCGTGGACACGGCGCTGAAGATCGCGCTGGCCTACCATCGCGCGCGCGGAGAGGGCCAGCGCACTGTGCTGATCGGGCGGGAGCGCGGCTACCACGGTGCCGGCTTCGGCGGCATGTCAGTCGGCGGAATCCCGGCGAATCGGAAGGCGTTCGGAAGTATGCTGGGCCGTGTCGACCACCTGGGACATACGCACTACGCCCATGAGAATGCCTTCAGCCGCGGGCAGCCGGCATGGGGAGCGCACCTGGCCGACGAACTCGAAACCCGCATCATCCCCCTGCACGACGCTTCCAACATCGCAGCGGTCATCGTCGAACCCATGGCCGGCTCCACCGGGGTACTGATCCCCCCGCAAGGCTATCTCGAGCGTTTGCGCAGCATCTGCGACCGGCACGGCATCCTGCTCATCTTCGACGAAGTCATTACCGGCTTTGGGCGCCTGGGCCCCTGTTTTGCGGCCGACGCGGTCGGTGTCGTTCCCGACATGATCACCATCGCGAAAGGCCTGACCACCGGCACCGTTCCCATGGGGGCGGTCATCGTGCGGCACGGCCTTTACGACACCATCGTCAATGCGGCCCCACCGGGCACCATCGAGCTGTTCCACGGCTATACCTATTCCGGGCACCCGCTTGCAACGGCCGCAGCGGAAGCGAGCCTCGCGCTATACGAGGAGGAGCGCCTTTTCGAGCGCGCGCAGCGCCTTGCGCCCCACTTCGAGAATGCCGTCCACTCGCTGCGTGAAATGCCGCATGTGATCGACATCCGCAACATGGGGCTGGTCGCCGGCATCGAGCTGGAAACGAAGCCGGGCAAGCCTGGCGAGCGCGCGTTCCGCACGTTCCTGCGCTGTTTCGAGAAAGGGGTGCTGATCCGCACGACCGGAGACACCATCGCGCTGTCCCCGCCCCTCATCATCAACGAGCAGCAGATCGATGAACTGGTCGGGGTGATCGCCGAGTGTCTGCGGGAGATCGGGCGCGACTGATCCTGCACTCCCCGCTGCGCCCGGGGCTCAAATCCGCTGCATGTCGCGCGCACCCAGCGCAACAAGGCAATGGTCGATCCACTCGGCAGTGAGCTTCTCCTGCACGGCATTCTGGGAAAGCCTTGCATTGAGCGCCTTCCAGTCGACGTGGTCGAGACGCTGATCCTGGTTGAAGCAGGAGAAGACGTAGCTCGTCCTGCCGGTTTCCGCATCGACGTGCGGCTGGAGACATTGCGCGCAGATCTCCTTCATCATGCACTGCATCGGTGAATTGATGGAGCCCAGTCCCGAATGGTGCGGCTTGAGATAAGGCTTGAGCACATCCCGGCGCGCCTGTGCCACCGCCGCCATCATGCGGTCTGATCCGATGGCGATGAGGCGATCTGCCTCGTTGAAGGCGATCGGCTGTTCGCCCAGCGCGCCGCTCGCATAGGCGTGCATGGCCTGGACGATGTTACCGACGAAGGTCTTGTCCTGGCCGCGATCCGGGGTGAATCCCGGCTCTTCGTCGCAGCACCACACGACGGCATCCGCTGCCGCCTCGATCTCGGATACCTTGTAGCGATCGATCATGCGCTTGTACCCGGCGAAGTAGAGCACCTTGCTTCCCGCCCTGCGCATGGCCTGCCCGATGGAGAAGAGCACTGCGTTGCCGAGTCCTCCGCCGGCGAGAACCACCGTCTCGCCGGCCGGAATCTCCGCGGGGGTGCCGGTCGGTCCCATCAACACCACGGGTTCTCCCGGCTTGAGCAACAGACACAGATCGCTGGATCCTCCCATTTCGAGTACGATGGTCGACACGAGCCCGTGTTCCCGATCCACCCAGGCGCCGGTCAGTGCCATGCCCTCCATCGCGAGCCTCGTCCCCTCCGCCCGAGCCGCGATGGTTTCGTAGTTCTGAAGGCGGTAGAACTGGCCGGGACGGAACTTTCGCGCGGCGGCCGGTGCCCGCACGACCACCTCCACGATCATCGGCGTGAGCCGGATTACTTCGTACACCGTGGCACGCAATTCCTTATTGAGCGCGCTCATGAACTCGGCATCGCCCGACCCGAAGGCGGGCGCTACCTTCGAGAGCACGCGGCTCACCACGGGATAGCCCTGCCTGGCGCCCCCCATCGCCTTGACGACATTGCCGAAATAAGATGGATGCACATCGCCGAAGTAACTCATGCAGCGCCCATCATCCCGCCGTGCGAGCAGCACCTGAACCGCTTTGGGCTTGGATATCGATTTCTCCACGGACACCGGCTCGCCGTCCTCGTCCACGGCCTGAAAATACCGCCCGTCGAGCCTGAAATTGCCGGCATCTTCCCGCGCGAGCACGGTGTTGGGCTGCGTGCCGGCGGCGATCAGCAGCGTGCGGGCCGGCATGTCCAGGCGCCGCGTCTCCTGCCATTTTCCGTCCTCGGTCCGGGCCTGCACCGACACGCCCAGCGCATACACGTAACCGTGGTCGTCAACGCGCACTTCGCGCGGGGTGAGACCTTCGGCGAAGTGAATTCCCTCCTCCAGCGCCTTCTGGACCTCTTCGTGATTGAGCGTATAAGCCGGACTGTCGATGAGGCGTTTGCGATACGCGATCGTCGCCCCGCCCCACGACTGCAGCAGCTCCCTCACGCGCGCCGGCCGCCTTTCCGCGTCAGCGGCGCGGCGCTCGGCCCGAAGTGCGCGCGCGTGCTGGAGGAATTCGTCGGCGATGACGCGCTCCTCGGGGGTCCACGCAATCCGCGCGGCCGCCTCGCCGTGTTCGCGCGCGAGGCGTTCGTAGCGCTGCAGGAATTTTTCGACCTGCAGCGGGTAATAGGCCAGCGACTCGGTCGCCGTATCGATCGCCGTCAATCCGCCTCCGACGACGACGATAGGCAGCCGTACCTGCATGTTGGCCACGGAATCCGCCTTCGCGGCGCCGGTCAGTTGCAGCGCCATAAGGAAGTCCGACGCCGTGCGCACGCCGCGCGCCAGCCCGATGGGCATATCGATCACCGTTGGCCTGCCGGCGCCGATGGCAAGCGCGACCTGATCGA
>JBQTJV010000065.1:0-22970 GCA_052386775.1 Betaproteobacteria bacterium | reverse complement strand
GCGCCTACGGCGAGCGCTATCGCCAGATTCTCGCCCGCAACGACATCGATCTGCGGTTGCGCGCGTCCTCCGGTTCGATCGAGAACCTGCGGCATCTTCGCGATCCCAACTCGGATATCGACGTCGGGTTCGTGCAAAGCGGCGTACTCGGCGCCGGGGATCCGGGACAACTCGTTTCGCTCGGCAGCCTCTACTACGAGCCGCTCTGGGTGTTTTATCGCGACGAGGCGACGCTCGACCGGCTGAGCCAACTGCAGGGCAAGCGCATCTCGATCGGTCCGGAAGGCAGCGGCATACGCAAGCTCGCCCTGCAATTGCTCGCCGCCAACGATGCGGCGGATCAGCCGACCGTGCTGCGCGATCTGCCGATAGCCGAAGCCGCCGACGCCCTGTTACGCCGCGAGATCGAGGGCGTGTTCGTGATCGCCGGCCCGGATTCTCCCGTCGTCCAGAAGCTGCTGCGGGCCGAAGGCGTGCGCCTCATGCATTTCAGCCAGGCAACGGCCTACACGCGCCTGTTTCCTTTCCTGTCGAGCGTGGTGCTGCCGCAAGGCGCGATCGATCTCGCCCGGAATATTCCCGATCGCGACACGACGCTGCTCGCGCCCACCGCGACGCTGGTCGCGCGCCACGATCTGCATCCGGCGCTCGCCATCCTGCTGGTCCAGGCGGCGACCGAAGTTCACGGGCATCCCGGCCTGTTCCAGCGTGCCGGGGAATTCCCGGCTCCGAAGGCGTCGGATTTTCCGTTGAGCGGGGAAGCGCGGCGCTATTACCAGTCGGGACCGTCCTTTCTGCAGCGCTACCTGCCATTCTGGGTCGCCGTGTTCGTCCAGCGCATGATCGTGCTGATCGTGCCGCTGATCGCGGTGCTCATTCCGCTGATGCGGATACTGCCTTCGCTCTACAACTGGCGCGTGATGCGGCCGATCTACCGCTGGTACGGCGAGCTCAAGTTTCTTGAACGCGATCTGGAACAGAACCAGGACCCGGCAAGGATCCCGGAGTACTTGCGCAGGCTGGATGAGATCGAAGCCCGCGTCATCCACCTGAAAGTGCCGGCCGCCTACTCAGGCCAGTTCTACACGCTGCGCGAGCACATCCGCTTCGTGCGCGGGTTGATCAACAATCCGGACGCCGGATCGCAGCGCGACGGCGCGGTCACCACACCGCCCCCCGCGCGCTGATCGGCCAGACCGCTTCCACTTTTTCGTTCCGCACGCAGACGTAGTAGTCGTACAGGTTCACGGTCGGATCGCAGTGCCCCGGGATCAGTCTGAGCTTGTCGCCGACGGCATAACCGCGCGCGCCGTTCAATTGCAGTACGCCGTGCTCGTCGGACGCCTTGATGTACTCCGCACCGTCGTTCGCCGCGATGCGCGGCATGCCGGAGTCCACGCTCGAAGCCTTGAGACCTGCGTCGACAATGGCCCGCTCCGCCGTGGGCCGGCTCATCACCGTCGTCCACACGAAAAGACTGTGCTCGAAACGCGGGATGCCGCTTTCGGTCCACTCGTTCCGCGCGTAGTCCGCGTCCATGAAGATGTAGGACCCGGGTTGGAGCTCCTGATAGACCCCGCTCAGGGCCTCGAACAGATACGTGCCGGTACCCGCGCCGGTAACTTTCTCGCAACGCAGGCCGGCCTGCGCCAGGAGTGCAGTCGTCGCCCTGATTTTGGCAACCGCCGTGTCGATGGCGGCGCGCCGCTCTTCCACCTTGCGCACGTGCTGCGCGGACCCGTGATAGGCCTGCAGCCCGGCAAAGCGCAGATTGGGGCGATCCGCGATTTGGCGGGCGAGCGTCAGAGCAGGCGTCCCGGACTCGACGCCGCAGCGGTTTGCACCGACGTTCACTTCGACGAGCACGTCGAGCTTCACGCCGAACTCGCGCGCCGCCGCATCCAGTGCCGCGACATTGCCAGCGTCGTCCGCGCAGACGGCTATGCGCGCCTGCTTTGCCAGCGCCGCCGCGCGCCTCGTTTTCGCCGCGCCGACGAGTTCGTTGGCGATCAGCACATCGCCGACGCCGCCCTGCACCATGGCTTCCGCTTCGCTCACTTTCTGGCAGCACACGCCGACGGCGCCCAGCGCCATCTGCCTCAGCGCGATCTGCGGGCACTTGTGGCTCTTGGCGTGCGGCCGCACCGCCACGGCGCGTCCCGCCAGCGATTCCTTGAGCCGGTGCAAATTCCGCTCGAACGCGTCGAGGTCCAGAATCAGCGAGGGTGTATCGAGTTCCTCCAGCGGCAACCCGACCTGGGGCAGATAGTGCGTCATGGGAAATCCTCAGCGCGACATGGTGTCACTTTGCGGAATAGTAACCGCACCCTGCGCCAACCGGCCAGATGACAGTCACACCGCCGGAGTATAGGATGTGGCGCGGCTCAAATAAAAGGAGGAGGAGCATGTTGGCAGCAAGCGTTTACGGCTGGCTTGGCGCACTCGTCGGTGCGGCACTCATCGCGACATCGACGGGCGCCACCGCGCAGGAATGGAAGCCCGTAAAGAACGTCGATATCGTGGTCGCTTCCGGTGCCGGCGGCTCTTCGGACCGCAGTGCGCGCGTGGTTCAGAAACTGCTGCAGGCCAATCCGGTCTTTCCCAGCATCAGCGTGACCAATCGTCCCGGCGGCGGCGGCACGGTCGCCTGGACGTTCCTCGCCCAGCATCCCGGAGATCCGCACTTCATCGCGACCTTCTCACCGACGATGCTCACCAACCAGATCCTCGGGATCGGCAAGCTGAGCTACCAGGATTTCACGCCGCTCAGCATCCTGTTGCGCGAATACGTGATCGTGACGGTGAATGCGGACTCGCCGATGACGTCTGCCAAGTCGCTGGTGGACCGCCTGCGCAAGGATCCTTCCTCGGTCAGTTTCGCCTTCTCCGCCTCGCCCGGCAATCACAATCACGTCCTCATCGGCATGATCATGAAGGCTGCGGGTGCGGATCCGAAGAAAGCGAAAGTGGTGATTCAGAAGTCAGGCGGCGCCGGCGCAACGGCGATGCTCGGCGGGCACATCGATGTGCTGGTCGGGGCGCCGGCAAACGTGCTGCCGCACATCGAAGCCGGCAAGGCGCGGGCGCTCGGCCTCGGCGCGCCGAAGCGCCAAGCCAATGCGCTCGCCAATGTGCCGACGTTCAGGGAACAGGGCATCGATGCGGTGTTCTTCAGCTGGCGCGGCTTCATCGGGCCGAAAGACCTCACGCCGGCGCAAATCGCCTTCTGGGACCAGGCCTTCGCCAAGGCGGTGCAGGGGGAGGAATGGAAGAAGGACCTGGAGAAGAACGCGTGGGCCGAAGATTTCATGGGCCACGCGGAAACCCGCAAGCACCTCGACAGCGAGCATCAGCTCATCACCAAGATGCTGGCGGACCTCGGCGTGCTTTCCAAGTAATGCGGTTCGCTACTGCGAACTACCCGCCCGGCGCTGAGAGATCCTTGGTCATGCGACGCCGTCGGCCTTGAGCCCCGACTGCTCGATGCCGTAGGCGCAGCACACCTCGTCCTCTTCACCGGTGCCGCCGCTGCCTCCGGCCGCGCCGAGGATTTCACCGGCAGCGTTCCTGATCAGCACCGCGCCGGTCTGCGGGATAAATTTGCCCTGTGCCGTCGTGGCCAGCGTCACAAAAAAGTTGGGGTTGTCCTTTGCGCGTTTCGCCAGCGCGCGGCTCGAGGTACCCATCGCCACCGAAGCCCACGCCTTGCCGCGCGCCACGTCGAGCCGGAACATGCTCGCGCCATCCTCGCGCTGCGCCGAAACGATGTTGCCCGACGCGTCGAGCACCACGACGCCGAGCGGTTTGATTTTCATCTCCCGCGCCTTGGCAAAGGCTTTTTCGATGATGGTGTTGGCCTGCTGCAAAGTGAGTTGCGTCATGGAGACTCCGTGGTAATCGGGTATGAAATGAAAAAGGAAAGTGCGGCCGCCAAACGGCGCGGCCGACTATACAAGTGCGCTGTTGCGCATGTCAAACGAGACATGCCGAAAACGAAGGCGCGGCGGCGTGTATCATCTCCTTACAATCGACGCGGGGGAGGCCCATGCGCAACAGACTTCCGATGGCGTGCACGCTGACGGCATTTATTTGTGCAGCGGCCAGTGCGGCGAGCGGCGAGCCGCAGTCTTATCCCGTGCGGCCGATACGGGTGGTGGTCCCGAACGCGCCGGGCAGCACGACCGACCTGCTGGGGCGCATCGTATTCACCCGCATGTCCGACCGGCTCGGCAGGCAACTGGTGGTCGACAACCGGCCCGGCGCCGGCGGCACGCTGGGCATGGACATCGCCTCACGCGCCGCACCGGACGGCTACACCGTGGTCGGCGTTGCCGCCTCGATGCTCACCATCGTGCCGCACACCTACCGCAAGCTGACCTACGACCCGCTGCGCGATTTCACCGCGGTGGGTCTGTTCGTCACGGCGCAGACCGCGCTCTGCGTCAATGCGAATCTGCCCGCGAAGTCGGTGCGCGAGTTCATCGAACTCGCCAAAGCGCGGCCCGCACAGCTCAACATGGCCTCCGCCGGCGTAGGCTCCACCAGCCACCTCGGCGGCATCATGTTCGCCACGCTGGCCGGGGTCCCCGCGAATCACGTGCCCTACAAGGGGGGCGGCCCGTCGATCGCGTCGGTCGCGCAGGGCGAAGCACAATGGACCGTGCCGCCTCTGAGTGCCGCGATGCCCCAGGTGCGCGCCGGACGCATGCGCTGTCTCGCCACCGGCGGCGATCGCCGCTCGACGGTCACGCCGGAACTGCCGACGATCGCGGAAAGCGGCGTAGCGGGATTTCGTTACTACGGATGGAACGGCGTGGTCGCGCCGCGCGCAACACCGCGGGCGGCGATCGTGAAGCTGAATTCCGTGATGAACGAAGTGCTGAGCACCGCGGACGTGCGCAAGCTCTACCAGGAGCTGGGCGAGGAGCCGGTGCACGGCTCTCCCGAGGACTTCGGAAAACTGATCCGCGAGGACTACGAAAGAATGGGCAAGCTGGTGAAGCTCGCGGGCATCAAGCCGGAATGAGCTAGCCGCGCCAGTTGTCCGCCGCGCCTTTTTCAGCGACGGCGCTTTCGAGCCGCGGTGTGGAGCGTACCGCCGCGTAGCGCACGGCCGCGCTGCCGGCGACTTTGAGCCCGTAAGTTTCGCCCTTCGGAATTTGTATGACATCGCCGGCACCGGCGCCGCGCTTTTCTTTTCCGACTTTCGCTTCCAGCGTACCGCTGATGACGTAGACAAACATCTCGTGCCCGGACGGCTGTGGCGCGGTGACATGCCCCGGCGGCGACTCGACGAAACCGAAACCGATGTAGGTGCCCTCCACCCAGCGCTCGCAGTGGCCCGATGCCGCCGGGGCATCGAGCGTGTCCACCATCGGGTAATAGCAATTCCCGAGGCCGTCGAGAATGGCACCGGACTTGCCTGCCTCCTTGCTTTCACCCGGATAGCGGCCCTCGCGGAGCGCTTTCTTCACCTGCGGCGCGGACAGCGCCTTGTCGGGCAGCGCTTCGTCGGCCGCCGCGCCAATCAGGGTCCAGGTGCGGTCCTTGATGTACAGGTAGCGCAGGTCACCGTCCTCGCACGCCTTGAAGCCGTGGCGCGCATACGGCGGAATGTGGACGAACGTGCCGGGCGGCACGATGCGATGGTCGCGCCCCACGACGCAGTTGATCTTGCCTTCGAGCGGGAAGGCCATGAGTTCGTTGGGATGGTAGTGCAGTTCCGACCCGGTGCCCGCGCGCTTCGTGACCATGCGGAAGTACATGTACTGTCCCTCGATCACCGGACCTTCCGCCGTTGAGAGATGCGGATTGAAACGATGGGACTCGAAGTTTTCAAAACGGTGAAACGGCATGGTGTCGGCTCCGCGCGCTTGGGCATCCCGTCTTTATTCGCTACACTCCAGTCTATAACAAATCACCCGGCGGCACTTTCTCCATGACCGACGAACTTCACTTCCACTCCGTGGCGCAGCTCGCCGCGCTCATCCGCAAACGCAAACTCTCGCCGGTTGAGCTGACGAAGGCCCTGCTCGAACGCATTGCCGCACTCGATCCGCAGCTCAACGCATTTGTCACGGTCACCGCCGATCGCGCGCTCAAGCAGGCGCGCCGCACGGAACGCGAGATCGCGAAAGGCGACTATCGCGGGCCGCTGCACGGCATCCCGTTCGGATTGAAGGATATCTACAACACCAAGGACATCCTGACCAGCGCGGGTTCGCGAGTCTGCATCGACAACGTCCCGCGCGCGGACGCCACCACGACCGGCCTGCTCTATGACGCCGGCGCGGTGCTGCTCGGCAAGCTTGCAACGCATGAATTCGCGCACGGCGGGCCTTCGTTCGATCTGCCGTGGCCGCCGGCGCGCAATCCATGGAACCTCGAACACTTCACCGGCGGATCGAGCAGCGGATCGGGCGCAGCGATCGCCGCCGGGCTGGCGCCTTTCGCGCTCGGCTCCGATACCGGCGGCTCGATCCGCGGGCCGGCGTCGTTCTGCGGCCTGGCGGGCCTGATGCCCACCTACGGGCTGGTGAGTCGCGCGGGCGTCATTCCCAACTCCTACACCTTCGATCACTGCGGACCGATGGCATGGACGGTCGAAGACTGCGCGATCGTGCTGCAGTCGCTCGCCGGTTACGATCCGCAGGATGCCGGAAGCCTGAAGGTGCGCATCCCGAATTACCGCGCGGCGCTCAAGCGCGGCATCAAGGGCATGAGGATCGGCGTGCTGCGCCACTACTGGGAAGAGGATCTGCCGGCGCACGAGGATCTGCGAAGCGCGATGGAGGACGCCATCAAAGTGTTCCGCGGGCTGGGCGCGAAAGTGGAGGACTGCCGCAGCCGGCAGATGATGGACTCGCTCGACGTGAAAATCATCATCGCCGAAACCGAAATGTTCTCGATTCAGTACCGGGATCTGGTCGCACGGCCCGGCGCGTACGGACGGGATTTCCTGGGGCGCGCGCTGCCCGCGTGTCTCTTCCAGGCCGCCGATTACGTGGCCGCCTCGCGCGAGCACCGGCGTATCGTGCAGGAGAGCCGCCAGCTCTACGAGAAGTACGACGTGCTGCTCACTGCCGGCTTCGGCCCTGCGCCCCGGCTCGATGCCCACAAAACGCTCAACTTCTGGCAGCGCTCGAACGTCTTCACGCCATCGAACGTCACTGCGGGGCCGGCGCTCGAGTTATGCAACGGTTTCTCCCGCAACGGGCTCCCGCTCGGCATGCAATTGATCGGCCGGCCGTTCGATGAGGCGACCGTTCTCCGCGCGGGCCATGCGTACGAGCAGGCGACCACGTGGCGGGCACGCCGCCCGAAACTGGTGGCCGGAACCGCGCAGCCGCCGGTCACGCCGAAAGGCAACGAGCCCGATGCCGGCCAGGCCGATGCGAAAACGCGGGCTTTTGCGCTGGACATGGCAAGCCGCGCGGGATTGAAGCTCAACGACTACCAGCAGGCGATCCTGCTGGAGGTGGCCCCCTACGCGCTCGCGATGGCGGAGCGCGTCCGGCGCGAGCGCGGCCATTTCGAGGAGCCAGCGCTGGTGTTCCGCTTCCCGAACTAACGAGCCTTGTAAGAATGATTGACGCCGCTCTGCCCCCACCCCCGCCCTCCTCCGCCTCGCAAGGGAGGGGAGACTGGCGGCGCGCATTGTCGTCAAGCATGGGGATCGATAGGCCACTACGCCTTGGCGGCGCTTGTAATAGAATGGTTCGCCGCCAGGGTAGGCGCAACGCCGCTCCCGCCGGGCACAACGCAGAACACCCATTCATCAGGAGGACTGTCATGATGCGTCCGCTTCGCTACGTGCCGGGCACCCTTGCCGCGGCCCTTGTTGCTGCAACCCTGCTGTCCGGCGGAGACGCTTACGCGCAGGCACAGGCACGCCAGAAGGTCCTGAAGTTCATCCCGCAGGCGGATTTGCGCATTCTGGATCCCATCTCCACGACCGCATACATCACCCGCAATCACGGGTACATGATCTACGACACGCTGTTTGCGATCGACGCAAAGTTCCAGGTGAAGCCGCAGATGGTGGACAAGCACGAGATCAGCAAGGACGGTCTGACCTACACCTTCACGCTGCGCGACGGCCTCAAATTCCATGACGGACAGCCGGTGCGCTCGCGCGACTGCATCGCCTCGATCGAGCGCTGGGCCAAGCGCGACGCGCTGGGGCAGAAACTCGCCGAAGCCACGGCAAGCTGGACTGCGGTCAACGACAAGACATTCACCCTGAAGCTCAAGAAGGCATTCCCGCTGACGCTCGAGGCGCTCGGCAAGCCGTCGTCCAACGTGCCGTTCATCATGCCCGAGAGCATTGCCAGGACGGACGCTTTCAAGAACATCACCGAAACGATCGGCTCCGGACCGTTCAAGTTCGTCAAGGAAGAGTGGGTGCCGGGCAACAAGGTCGTGTACGTCAAGAACACCGATTACGTGCCACGCAAGGAAGCGCCGTCGTGGGCCTCAGGCGGGAAGGTTGTCAAAGTGGATCGCGTGGAATGGATCTATATCCCGGACTCGGCCACCGCGGCCGCAGCGCTCAACGCGGGCGAAGCCGACATCTGGGAACAGTTGCCGCCCGATCTGATTCCGGTGTTGTCGCGAAACAAGGACATCACGGTGAAGAACATCGATCCGCTGGGGTCGATGGGCATGATCCGCTTCAATTTTCTCTATCCGCCGTTCAACAATCCGAAAATGCGCCAGGCCTTGCTCTACGCTGTCAACCAGCAGGACTACGTGATCGGCATCGCGGGCGATCCGAAGAACGGCAAGCCGTGCTATTCCTTCTTCACCTGCGGCACACCGCTCGCCACGGAGACGGCTGCCGAGCCGCTCAAGGGCAAGCGCGACTTTGAAAAAGCGAAGCAACTCATCAAGGAAGCGGGCTACAAAGGCGAGAAAATCGTCATCATCGACGCGACCGATCAGCCGATCGTTCACTCGCAATCGCTGCTTACGCTCGCGATACTGAAGAAACTCGGGCTCAATGCCGAAGTGCAAGCCGGCGACTGGGGCACGCTGATCACACGCCGCGCGGTGAGAGAACCGCTGGAAAAGGGCGGCTGGTCGATCTTTCACACCTGGCTGGTGGGGCCGGACATGGTGAATCCCGCGGTGAATTTCCCGTTGCGCGGCACGGGAGACAAGGCCTGGTTCGGCTGGCCCACCGATCCCAAGATGGAGGAGTTGCGCGAAGCGTGGTTCAACGCGTCGGATGCGGCATCTTCGAAAAAAGCCGCGGAAGCGGTTCAGCGCCACGCATTCGAGTTTTTGCCGATCATTCCGACGGGCCAGTTCATCCTGCCCACCGCGTACCGCTCGAACATCTCCGGGCTCATCATCGCGCCCATCAATCTGCTATGGAACGTGGAGAAGAAATAATCCGTTAGACGGCGACATTATCGGTGTTGGCGTATGTAATCCGGCGGTTCATCGCGACCATTGTCGTCATGGCGGTGGTTGCGTTTGCCGTCTTTCTTCTGCTCTATCTCACCCCCGGAGACCCGGCCGCCATCCTCGCTGGCGACGCCGCCACCAGCGAGGACATCCGGCGCATCCGTGAAAAGCTCGGGCTGGACGAGCCGTTTCTGGTTCGCTTCGGCGGCTGGGTGTGGGCGCTGCTGCACGGCGACCTTGGCACCTCGATATTCACCAATCTGCCGGTCACGCATCTGATCAGCCAGCGCATCGAACCGACACTGGCGCTCACCACCTGCACGCTGGTCGTCGCAATACTGGTGGCCGTTCCGCTCGGCGTCATCGCCGCTGCGCGCGCCGGAAGCTGGATCGATCGCGCGGTCATGGCGTTTTCGGTACTCGGTTTTTCGGTGCCGGTGTTCGTTCTCGCCTACATCCTGATCCTGGTCTTTTCCATAGAGCTCGACTGGCTGCCGGTTCAAGGTTATCGCAGCATCCAGGAAGGTCTCTGGCCATGGCTCAGACACCTGATCCTGCCGAGCATCGCGCTCGGCACGGTCTATATCGCGCTCATCGCACGCATCACGCGTGCCAGCATGCTGGACGTACTCACGCAGGACTACATAAGGACCGCGCAGGCGAAGGGCATTGCACCGAGCGGCGTGCTCGTGGGACATGCGCTCAAGAATGCCGCCGTGCCGATCATGACGATCATCGGAATCGGCATTGCATTGCTGATCGGCGGCGCGATCGTCACGGAAACGGTGTTTGCCATCCCCGGCATCGGCCGGCTTACCGTGGACGCCATCCTGCGCCGCGACTACCCGATCATCCAGGGCGTGATCCTCATCTTCTCCGCCGCCTATGTTCTCATCAATCTCGCGGTCGACTTGAGTTACATGCTGTTCGACCCGCGCATCCGATACTGATATGAGCAGCGTTGCCATTCCGGCCGGGAAATCCGTATCGCCGACCTGGCAGCGGTTCCGCGAAGCGTTCCGGCGCCACCCGACGGCTATCCTGGGCGGCGCGGTGCTCGTCATCATGACGCTCATCGCGGTGTTCGCGCCGTGGCTCGGGACGGTGGATCCGCAGGCGGTGGCGCCCATAAAGCGTCTGCGGCAGCCCTCGGCGGAATTCTGGTTCGGCACCGACATGCTGGGACGCGATGTATACAGCCGGGTGGTCTACGGGGCACGCGTTTCGCTGACGGTCGGCATCGCTGTGGCGCTGTTAAGCACCCTGATCGGACTTACCATCGGTCTCGTCACCGGCTTCATCCGCTGGCTGGACGCCATTGTCATGCGGGTGATGGACGGGCTCATGTCCATCCCGCCGGTGCTGCTTGCCATCGCTTTGATGGCGCTCACTCGGGCCAGCATGGAAAACGTCATCGCAGCCATTACGCTCGCCGAGGTGCCGCGCGTGGTGCGGCTCGTGCGCAGTCTCGTGCTCTCGCTCCGCGAGGAACCCTATGTCGAGGCGGCGGTCGCGGCAGGCACCAGTCTGCCGCGCATTCTGGTGCGCCACATCCTGCCCAACACCGTGGCGCCGCTGCTGGTGCAGGCAACTTACGTATGCGCATCCGCGATGATCACCGAAGCCATCCTCTCCTTTATCGGTGCCGGCACGCCGCCCAACATCCCGAGTTGGGGCAACATCATGGCGGAGGCGCGCAGTCTGTTTCAGATCGCAGGCTACCTGATTTTTTTCCCGGGCATTTGCCTCTCGCTCACCGTGCTGGCCGTGAACCTTCTCGGCGACGGCATGCGAGATGCACTGGACCCGCGGCTGGCGCGGCGGATGTGATGCCTGCCCCGGTGCACGCGCCAGGGACGCCGTTGCTCGAGGTACGGAACCTCAGGACCCATTTCTACACGCGGGATGGCATCGTTCGCGCGGTCGACGGCGTCTCGTTCTCCGTGGATGCGGGCGAAACGCTCGCAGTGGTCGGTGAATCGGGCTGCGGCAAGAGCGTCACCTCGCTGTCGATACTGCGGCTGATCGCCTCGCCGCCGGGGCGCATCGTGGAGGGCAGCATACGCTTCGAGGGCCGCGAACTGCTGGCGCTGTCCGATGCCGAAATGCGAGCCGTGCGCGGAGATCAGATCTCCATGGTTTTTCAGGAGCCGATGACCTCGCTCAACCCGGTGCTGACAATCGGCAGGCAGATCGGCGAAATGCTGACCCTGCACCGAGGACTTTCGCAGCGTGAGTCGCTTGCGCGGGCGGTGGAAATGCTGCGGCTGGTCAACATGCCGGAACCCGAGCGGCGTATCACGCAGTATCCGCACCAGCTCTCCGGCGGCATGCGCCAGCGCGTCATGATCGCGATGGCCCTGGCGTGCAATCCGCGGTTGCTGATCGCCGATGAACCGACCACTGCGCTCGACGTCACCATTCAGGCCCAGATTCTGGATTTGATGCGTAAATTGAAGGAAAAAACCGGCGCGGCAATCGTGCTCATCACGCATGACCTGGGCGTGGTTGCCGAAATGGCGCAGCGCGTGGTCGTCATGTACGCCGGGCGCAAGGTCGAGGAGGCGCCCGTCCAGGCGTTGTTTGCACAGCCGCGCCATCCGTATACGCGCGGACTTCTGAATTCGATCCCGCGGCTTCACGCGGCGCCCGTCGACGGGCGAAAACGGCTCGCGGAAATACCCGGCGTCGTGCCGTCGCTGCGCGAATCGATTGCCGGGTGCATCTTTGCGCCGCGGTGCACGTTCGCCACCGAACGTTGTCGCCGCGAATATCCGCCGCTCGAAACCAAGGCCGGCGGCCACACCGTTGCGTGCTGGGAATCGGACCGGATATACGGGAACGCCGCATGACATCCGAAGAAAAACAGGCTGGGGCCGTCGCTCCGCGGGGCACGCTGCTGGAGGTTGCGCATCTCACCAAGCATTACCCGGTGCGTAAGGGCGTGTTCGCGGCTGCCACCGCACAGGTGCGCGCCGTGGACGATGTCAGCTTTTCGATCGCCGAGGGAGAAACGCTCGGACTGGTCGGCGAAAGCGGCTGCGGCAAGTCCACGGCGGGAAAAACCATCCTGCGTTTGATCGAACCGACGTCGGGGACGATCCGGTGGCGCGGACAACCGATCGATGGGTTGAGCAGCCGCGAAATGCGCCCCTTCCGCCGCGAGCTTCAGGCCGTATTCCAGGATCCGTATTCTTCGCTCAACCCGCGCATGCGCGCCGTGGATATCGTGGCTGAGCCGATCCGCAATTTTGAAACAGCGTCGCGGGAAGCAATACACGACCGCGTGGCCTCGCTCTTCGACAAGGTTGGCCTGCGCCCCGACCAGATGATCAAGTACCCGTACGAGTTCTCCGGAGGCCAGCGTCAGCGGCTCGGCATAGCCCGTGCGCTCGCGCCGCGACCGAAGCTCATCGTGTGCGATGAACCGGTATCCGCGCTGGACGTTTCGGTACAGGCGCAGGTCATCAACCTGCTGATGAGCTTGCAGGATGAACTGCGTCTTTCATACCTGTTCGTCGCTCACGACCTGGCCGTGGTCGAGCACATCAGCCATCGTGTCGCCGTCATGTACCTCGGCAAAATCGTCGAGCTCACGGACAAGCACACGCTCTTCATGAGCCCGCAACATCCCTACACGGAAGCACTGTTGTCGGCGGTACCGGTGCCCGATCCGCGAGCCGCAAAAAACCGTATCATCCTGACCGGCGACGTGCCGAGCCCGATCGACCCGCCACCGGGGTGTCGCTTCCACACGCGCTGCCCGTACGCCGAGGCGCGTTGTCGTATCGAGGAGCCGCCCATGAAGCAGATTCGCCCCGGGCACCACGTTGCGTGTCACCTGAGGGCCGGCGAGGCTGCGGCCTCGCACTGAGGGGCGGGCTACTTTCACCCGATGACCGTGCGCATCCTGATCAAGCAGACAAATCGTTCGAGGAGTTCGTTTTGACCGACACAAAAGCGCCAATCTGGGCCGACCGGAAGGAAGGGCGCTCCTTCACCCGTCTCGACGTGACCACCATGCTCAATGGCGCGATGCTGTCGTTGCCGCTGCACGTCGTCACCGGTCGCAAGCCCGGCCCGGTGTTCGGCATCGTCACCAACACGCATGGCGACGAGTTTCTGCCGACGATTGCGATACGCCGCTGCATCAGCGAACTGGACACGGCGAAACTGAGCGGGCGCCTCGTCATCGTGTCGGTCGCCAACCCGATGGCGACCGCGAACTTCGGGCGCCAGACCCCGGAGCAGCACGGTCGCACCGATCTGCACGAAGTCTATCCGGGCAATGCGCGCGGCAATACCACGCAGATGATCGCCGCCGCCATCACCGAGCACGTGCTCGATCACGTCGATGCGCTGATCGACTTTCATTCCGGCGGCAGCGGCGGGCGGCTGCAGGCGCGCGTCGACTACAACACGAAGACGCCGGAGGACCTGAAGAGGAAGAATCTTGCGCTGGCGCGCGCCTTTGGCGCACCGTTCGTGCACGAAAACGAGTTTGCCGGAGCGGCGGCGCATTACCTCAACGGGCGCGGCGTGCCTGCCGTCAATCCCGAGGTCGGCGGTTCGTACCTCGGCCCCGGCCATACCGGCCACTACATCGACACGATGGTGAGCGGTCTCACCGGCATGATGCGCCATCTCGGCATGCTGCCGGGTGGAGCAAAACCGCCGCGGCAGGTGCACTTCGATCTCAAGGCGCGCCGCGAAATCCGCCCGCGGCACAGCGGCTACCTCGTCTCGCACTATCAGCGGCCCGAAGATCTGGGGCAGCTCGTCAAAGGCGGCACCGTGCTCGGCGAAGTGATCGACCTTTACAGCTACAGCGTCCTGGAAACGCTCACCGCGCCGTTCGACGGCTATCTCTTCTTTTCGCGCTACTCGGGTGCAGTGGGCGGTGGAACGCAGGCCTTCGCACTCGCCGAAGCCGCCGCGTCGAACTGGCTGGAGTAAATCACGAGCCGGTCAAACGCCGGCTTGAGCACGGGGGCCGATCAGGCCTTCCTTTTCCAGCATCGGATAAATACCGCCGGCTTTCAGCAGGGCGAGCAGCTTGGGCGGAAGGCCGACCGCCGGAAGCGTCGTGCCGCGGGTCACGTTGCGCACGCTGCAGGCGTCGAAGTCGACTTCCGCAGTGTCGCCCTCTGCAACCGCGTCGACCACGCCGCGACACTCCAGCGCAGGAAAGGCGAAATTCACGCAGTTGCGAAAGAACAATCCGTTGATCGATTCAGCGATGAGACAGCCGAGTCCCAGGTTTTTCAACGACCGTGCCGCGGGGCGACTCGACCCCATGCCGAAATTCCTGCCGCCGACGATGATGTCGCCGGGCTGCACCAGGTCAACCCAGCCCGGCCGGTTGGCGTGAAACACGAAACGCGCCTGCTCCGCCGGAGTAAGATAGAACGCCTGGATCGGCAAAATGAGATCGGTATTGATGTTGTCTCCGAACTTCCAGACGCGCGCGGTGAATTTCATGATGCTCACGCCTGATTCAGAAACTCGCGCGGGTCGGTGATCACGCCGCGTATCGCAGACGCGGCGACTGTAGCGGGCGAACCCATGTAGATCCGCGCGCTCGGATCCCCCATGCGGCCCTTGAAGTTGCGGGTGGTCGCCGTGATGCAGGTCTCGTTCGGACCGAGCACGCCCATGTGCCCGCCGCCGCAGGCGCCGCACGTGGCCGGCGTCACCACGGCTCCCGCCTCCACGAGCGTATTGAGGATTCCGCGCCGCGCCGCTTCGCGATAAACGTTCTGGGAGGCCGGCGTCACGATGAAGCGCACGCTCGAGGCAACGCGCCGCCCGCCCACCACCTTTGCCACCAGTTCCAGATCATCGAGGGTGCCGTTGGCGCACGACCCGACGAAGGCCTGGTCGATCGGCGTGCCGGCTGCCGCGGCGACCGGCCGGGAGTTCTCGATCACGCTGTCAGGAAAGGCAACGAGCGGCTCCAGTGCGGACAGATTTACACGACGCACCTGCGCATACCGCGCGTCCCGGTCGGGATAGAAAGGTTCGAAGGGCGCCGGGTTGCGCGCTCGCACCCATTCGAGCATGACGTCGTCCGGCTCGAACGTCGCGAATTCGGCGGACAACTCGGCCGACATGGTCGTGAGGGTCTTGCGCGCATTGATGCTGAGCGCTGCGACGCCCGGACCGCCGTATTCGACGTTCATGGTCGCATGATCGCCATACTGGCCGGCGATCTGCAGAAACGCATCCTTCATCGTTACTGCTGTCGGCAGCCCGCCCTCGAGTTGATAGCGCACCGTTTCGCCCACGCGGAACCAGGTCTCGCCTTTCGTCGCCGCCAGCATCATGTCCGGCGCGCCGACGCCCCGCGCGACGCAATTGAAAACGCCGGCGCTGCAGGTGTGCGAGTCGCTGCAGAGCAGCACCGTTCCGGGCAGCGCGTAGCCGTGATCGGCGACGAGCTGATGGCTGATGCCCTGCTGGTAGCCCAGATCGTGAAAACGCGGGATGCCGAACTTCCTGACGAACTCGCGCGCGGTGCGGTGGGCACCGGCGCTCGCCTGCGTCGCGGCCGGCACGCGATGGTCCAGCACGACGATGATGCGCGCCGGATCCCTGAGCTTGAGGATGTCGCGCCACTGGCTCGGCATGAAGTTGTTGTCGAAGAGGATGACGGTATCGACTTCGACCGTCACGAGATCGCCCGGCCTGACGTTCGCCTGCCCGCTTTTCCTGGCCAGGATTTTTTCCGCGATGGTCATGCCCATGGATATCGCTCCAACGCCACGGCGGTTTTCACCGAGTCACGAGGTGAATTGCCGCTCCAAGGCTTCCAGATCGTCCAGGCCCATCAGTTCGTTGATCTCGCCGAACGATACGAGGAGATCGGGGCGATCGACGACATTGTTTCGGTCCACGACCTCCTCCTTGAACACCTGCATGGCATTCATCATGCCCTTCAGCGCGGCGGTGGAAAGCAGTCGCGGATAGCTGATCTGCGCCACCCCCATGTCCTCGAGCTGGCGCGGAGAAAGCAGCGGCGTCGTCGGACGCGAGCGGATGCCCAGCCCCATGTTGACGGAGAGCGGCTTCGGCACGCTGCGCGCCACGCGTTCGATGTCCCCGGCGGACAGCAGGGCATCGGCAAACAGGCAATCGGCGCCCGCCTCGGCGTAGAGGTTGAGGCGGCGTATCGCCTCTTCGATCCCCAGCGGGCCGGCGGCGTCGGTGCGAGCCTTGATCACGAAATCCAGATCGCGCCGCGCGGAAACGGCCGCCCTGATCTTCTGCACCATCTCGTCTGCCGGGATCACCGCCTTGCCCGCCATGTGCCCGCAGCGCTTGGGCCACACCTGGTCCTCGATCATCACCGCCGCGAGGCCCGCATCCTCGAATCCGCGCACAGTGAAATAGACGTTGAGCGCATTGCCGTAACCGGTGTCGGCATCGCCCTGAAGCAGCAGATTGCTGCACGCGGCGATCCGGCGGCACGCTTCCACGTTGTCCCCGTAGCCCATTACGCCGCGGTCCGCCCAGCCGAGCTTGCTTTCCGAGACGCCCGCGCCCGATATGGTCGCGGTCTGAAAGCCCGTATGCTCCACCAGTCGCGCGCTGTAGCCGTCGTAGACGCCCGGCGTAATGAGAATTTTCGGCGAATGGATGAGTTCCTTGAGCCGCTTGCCTTTGCTGATCATGCCCGTTCCTTGAATACGATTTGCGCTTTACGCACCGGCGTCGGCTTTGAGCCCGAGCGACCGGATCACCTTCGACCACTTTGCGGTTTCCCGGCGGAGGTGTTCGCCGAACTGTTCGGGCGATCCGCCCGCCACGTCGCCTCCGAGCCCGGCAAGGCGCCCCCGGAGATCATCCGATTGGAGCGACTTGACGATTTCGCCGTTCAACCGGCGCACGATCGGGGCTGACGTCCCCGCCGGCGACAGCATGCCGAACCACCCGCTCGCCTCGTAGCCCGGCACGCCTGCTTCCGCCAAGGTCGGCAATTCGGGCACGAGCGTCGAGCGCCTGGCGCCCGTCACGGCGAGCGCCCGCATCCGCCCCGATTTCACGTGCGGCGTGAGCGTGTTCAAGTCGCCCGTGAGCATCTGCACCTGGCCGCTGATCAGATCGGTCGCCGCCAACGCCACGCCCTTATACGGCACGTGGACGATATCCACGTGTGCCATGGCCTTGAACAGCTCGGTCGCCAGATGCGTCGAGGAACCGCTGCCGGGGGAAGCATAGTTGAGCTGGCCGGGTCGTGCCCTGGCGAGCGCGATGAGTTCCTTCACCGAGCGCACCGGCAGCGACGGGTGCACGACCGTGAGGAACGGCATCGTCGTGATCAGCGCGACCGGCGCAAAATCGCGCAACGGCTCGTATGCCAGCTTCGGCTGCAGGGCGGGATTGAGCACGATCGGGCCGCTGCTGCCCATGAGCAAGGTATAGCCGTCGGGAGCGCTCCTGGCGACGGCCTCCGCGCCGATCGCGCCTGAAGCGCCGGCGCGATTCTCCACGATGAAGTTCTGTCCGAGGCTTTCGGTCAGTTTGGCGCCGACCGTGCGCGCGACGATATCGGTACCGCCGCCCGGCGCGAACGGCACGATGATACGGACCGGCCTCACGGGATAGGCCTGGGCCTGGACTTGCCCGGCGCTGCAGGCGAGCGCCGCCGCCAGCAGCAGTTTCAATGCCATCTCTTCACACCTGCCGAGCGGGTTCACCACGCGGTGGAACCGCCGTCCACGGGGATGATCGCGCCGGTGATGAAGTTCGATGCGTCGGAGGCGAGCAGCACGGCTATGCCCTTGAGATCGTCCGGGCCGCCGGTGTGTCCGAGCGGGATCTCGCGGTCGATGTTTTCCCGGTTCTTCTCGTACAGCTTCTGGTTGAGCGGCGTCACGAAAAACCCCGGGCAGATGGCGTTCACCTGGATATTGTGTTGCGCCCACTTGACCGCGAGATCACGGGTGAAATTGACCAGCGCTCCTTTGCTCGCGCTGTAGGCGATCGAGCTGTACGCTTTGGGGTTGCGGCCCACCAGCCCGGCGATGGAGGCGATGTTGACGATCTTGCCGCGCTTCTGCCTGATCATCTCGCGGCCGAGCACCTGCGCGCACAGAAACGGCGCCGTGATGTTGAGATCGAACACCTGCTGCCAGCGGTCAAGCGGCGTCTCCTCGGGCGGCGCGGCCCACGCGCGTCCCGCATTGTTCACCAGCACATCGACGCGCCCGAATCGCTTGAGCGTCGCCTCCTTCATCGCCTCGACCTGTTCCGGCCTGGTGACATCGCAACCCACCGGCAACGCCTTGACGCCGATGCTCTCGATCTGCTGCGCAGCGGCTTCGCAGTTCTCCAGCTTGCGCGAGCAGATGACGATGTTCGAGCCCGCCTCCGCAAGTCCGGTTGCCATCTGCAACCCGAGGCCGGTCGCGCCGCCGGTCACGACGCTGACCCGTCCTTCCAGGTTCATCAATTCCTTCACACTGGCCATTGCCTTGCTCCTGTATCGCCTGTTTTGCGTGCGTGCCGGACTTCGGTTCAGTCGTTTTTCAGCAACTGCGCGGCGATGATGTTGCGCTGGATCTCCGAGGCGCCCTCGTAGATGCGCACGATGCGCGCATCGCGATAGACGGTCTCGATGCCCGCCTCGCGCATGTAGCCCATGCCGCCGTGGATCTGCACCGCGCAGTCGACCACCTTCGCCAGCGCTTCGGTCGAGAACAGCTTCGCCGCGGAGGCTTCCATGGTGCCGCGTTCGCCGCGCAGCAGCGTCTCGATCGCCCGCTGCGTGAGCAGCCGCGCGGCATCGCGGGCGACCGACATGTCGGCCAGCATCCACTGCAGCCCCTGGTATTCGGCCAGCTTGCGGCCGCCCTGCGTGCGCAGCTTCATGTAATCCGCGCAGCGCGCGATCAGGTGATCCATCATGCCGACGCAGCGCGCGGACACGGTCACACGCCCCGCGGTGAGCGTCTTGAGGGCCTGCACGTAGCCCATGCCTTCCGCCCCGAGCAGATTCCCCACCGGCACTTCGCAATCGTTGAATCCGAGCGGCGCGGTCGTGCACCCGTGCATGCCCATTTTCAATTCGTTGCGTCCGACGCTGAAGCCGGGAAAGTCGCGCTCGACGACGAAGGCCGAAATGCCCCTGATGCCCTTGGCGCGATCCGTTACCGCCATCACCGTGAAGACGTGGGCGAGCCCCGCGTTGGTGATGAAAATCTTCTCGCCGTTGAGCACGTAGCGGTCGCCTTTGCGCACCGCGGTGGTGCGCAGCGCGGCGGGATCGGACCCCGCCTGCGGTTCGGTCAGCGCAAAACTGCCGATCCATTCACCGGTCGCCATGCGCGGCAGGTACTTGGCCCGCTGCTGCGCATTGCCGTGCGCCACAATGCCGGTGGTGCTGATGCCGGTGTGGTTGCCGATCACGGTGGCGAAACCGTAATTGGTCTTGCCCATCTCTTCTTCGATGGCGCACTTGCCGGCGAGATCCAGTCCGCTGCCGCCGTACTCTTCCGGTATCGTCAACCCGAAAAGACCCATCTCGCGGGCCTTGTGCAGCAGGTCTTCCGGTATTCTGTCGTTCTCTTCGATCCAGCGCGAGCGCGGTTCCACCTCATCGCGGATGAAGCGGCGCACCTCATCGCACAGCAGCCTGACTTCCTGGGAAAGCGGCATCACGGCTATTCCTCTGTTGCTGTCCCGGATTTCACTGTCTTTCTTTGGGGGCCTTCGTTCCCGCTTTTTCCTTCGATTCTACTTCAGGCGCGGGCGAATCAGCGCGTCCGCCGCCTTGACGCCCCTGCCCTTTTCCATGACGAATAGCGGGTTGATGTCCAGTTCCGCGAGGTGGCCTTCCAGGTCCACGGCCAGCGCCGACAATCTCAGGAGCACGTCGGCCAGCGCATCGATGTCTGCCGGCGGCTTGTTCCGCGCGCCGGTCAGCACTGCGTAGCCCTTGATCTCCGCGATCATCTCGCGCGCGACGGAAGGCGTTACGGGGGCCAGCCGGAACACCACGTCCTTCAGCGCCTCGGCGAAGATGCCGCCCAGCCCGAACATGACGGCGGGGCCGAACAACGGATCATTGACGACGCCCGCGATCGTTTCCACCCCGCCGGTCATCATTTCCTGCACCAGCACACCTTCTATCTGCGCGTCCGGCTTGTAGGACGCGGCATTGCGCAGGACCGCCTCGTAGGCCGCTGCCAGCCGATCGTCATCGGGTATGCCGAGCACGACGGCCTGCGCTTCGGTCTTGTGTGAAATATCGGGAGATTGCACCTTGAGGGTTACCGGGTAGCCGATGCGCCTTGCTGCGGCCAGCGCTGCTGCTTTGGTCGTCGCCAGTTCTTCGCGCGTGACCGGAATTCCGTATTCGGAAAGCACCCGTTTCGCTTCGTATTCCGCAACGTCGCGCGTTCTTCCCTTCAAGGCTGTGCGAGTCGCCATGGATCGCATGCTGAGCGGCGCTTCCGTGCGCACCATATCCAGCCTGCGCCGGGCGTCCGCATACCAGGACAGCGCCGCGAGCGCGCGACCGCAGCGCACCGGCGACTTGTAATGCGGAATGCGCGCCGCGTCGAGCAGCGCATAGGCCTCGGGTGCAACCGCATCGCGCGCGCTCCACGCGAGCAGCAGCGGCTTGTCCGTCGCCCTCGCCACGGCGACGATTTCCGCGGCGATGCGCGCCGCGATCTCGCCCTGCAAGGAAGCGTTGATCATCGCAACACAGTCTACGGCAGGATCATCGACGATGGCCTGCAGCGTGCGGTTGATGAGCGACAGGTCGTTGAAGATCGCGGCGGTAACGTCGATCGGGTTGAGCAGCGATCCGAAACTCGGAACGAACTCGCGCAGCTTGGTCAGCGTCTCGGGCGCAAGCTGCGCAAGCTGCATGCCGCGGCCGATGCATTCGTCGGTCATCAGGATGCCGGCGCCGCCCGAAATGGTGATGATCGCAAGCCGGTTGCCCCTCGGCAGGCGCCCGCAACGGAACGCGCGCCCATAGTCGATCACGTCCTGGATGTCTTCCACCTGCAGGATGCCGGCCTGCCGGAACGCCGCCCTGTAGAGCGCCATGGCGCCGCCCAGATTGGCGGTGTGCGAGGCGGCGGCGCGCTGCCCCGGCTCGGTATTGCCGACTTTCCAGATCAGCACCGGTTTTCCCGCATCGAGCGCATGGTGCCCGGCCTGAACCAGACGTCGCGCATCCTTCAGTCCCTCGATGTAGGCGGCGATCAGTTCGGTCTGCGGGTCGCGGATGAAGTACTCGATGAAGTCGACTGTCGAGACGCCGATTTCGTTGCCGGTGGTCACCATCTGCCGGAACGCGAGCCCGCCGTCCTTGGAAGAGAGGTTCATGACCGAAAAACCGAAACCGCCGCTCTGCGAGACCATGCTCACGGCGCCCGGCTCGTAATCGGCGTTGAACACCGAACCGAATCCGGCGAACACCCGGTCCGCGATGTTGATCATCCCCTGGCAGTTGGGGCCGATGACGCCGATGTCGAACTCGCCTGCGATCGCCGTGAGGTCGCGCTGCAGCTCGACCCCGCTGCCGCCGGTTTCGGAAAACCCCGAGCTGAAGATGATGACGTACGGGACGCCCTTCTCCCCGCACTGGCGCAGCATGTCGGCCACGCGTGAGGCGTTGACCAGGATGAGCGCGAGGTCGGGGGTTTCCGGAAGGTCGGCGAGCCGGGCATAGCAGCGGGTCCCGGCCACTTCCTCGTAGCGCGGGTTGACCGGATAGAGCGCGCCGGGGTAGCCGTGCGACTTCAGAAACCTGAGCGGCTGCCCGCTGATGGTGTTGAGATCGCGGGAAGCGCCGATGATGGCGATCGCGCGCGGGTTGAAGAATCGTTCGAGATCGGTGCGCATGCTGGTCTGGGCGCGGCGCATCGCGCCGGCACGCGGGATGTCCGCGTGAAAAAGCGCACATGATATGCGCACCTTGCGCCCGCACTCAACTGCGGAAAGCGGCGACGGCCTATGCGGCCGGGAGGCTGTAGTTCTTCTCGCGGAACAGGCGCAGGCAGGCATCCACGACGCGCGCATCGAAACGCGTGCCGCGGCTCATCACGACTTCGGACAGGGCAGCATCGAGCGCCACTGCGGCGCGATATGGACGATGCGACACCATGGCTTCCACCACATCGGCCACCGTCAGTATGCGCGCCTCGAGCAGGATTTCTTCGCCTTTCAATCCGAGCGGATATCCCGAGCCGTCGTGGTGTTCGTGGTGCTGCAGCACGATGCGCGCGATGGGCCAGGGAAAGTCGATGTTCTTCAGCACGTCGTGACCAGCCTGGCAGTGCGTCCGGACCATCGCCACTTCGAGCTGCGAGAGTCGCGACGGTTTCACGAGGATTTCCACCGGAACGTGGATGGTGCCGATATCGTGCACCACGCCGGCCAGGTGCACGCCGTGCACGCGGTCCTCCGGCAGGCCCATCTCGCGCGCGATCGCGGCGGCGAGATCGGCAACGCGCCGCTCGTGGCCGGCGGTGTACGGGTCGCGCAGTTCCGCTGCGGCGGCGACGGCCGTGATGGCGCCTTCCATGCTCTTCAGCAGC
>JBQTJV010000064.1:0-2056 GCA_052386775.1 Betaproteobacteria bacterium | reverse complement strand
CGGCGGTCTGGTAGGCGAGCAGGATCACCAGCGCCTGCTTGAAAGCGTTGGCGTTCAGCGCGCCGAGAAACTGCACGCCGAAGAACGGCGCAAAGCGCCGCTCGCGCAGCAGGCGGAACTGGCTCGTCTCCGGCATAGGTCTCCCCTCCCCGGGAGGCCGATGTTACTTATCGACCCACGACTTGAGCAGCTGTGTGCCCCAGGCCACGCCGAATCCGGTGACGTCCGTGGCGACCGCCCCGAGGCCGCCCTTGCAGCTGCTGCCCGACAGGTCCACATGGATCCAGGGTCGATTCTCGGTGAAACGCTTGAGCAATCGCGCGGCCAGTATGTGATCCGCTTCGCCCTCCATCGAGCACTGTTTCACGTCCGCGATGCCGCTCTCCAGCGCCGTGTCGTAGTCGTCATCCAGGGGAAAGGGCCACACGCGTTCACCGGATGCGCTGCCGGCGGCCGCGGCACGGCGGGCCAGGTTCTCGCTCGTGGCGAATATGCCGCTGTAGCGGTCGCCTAGCGCGATGTGCATGCTGCCCGTCAATGTCGCGAAGTCCACGATCAGTTCCGGTTTTTCGCGGGCCGCCAGGGTCAGCGTATCGGCGAGGACCATCCGCCCTTCCGCATCGGTATGAACGATCTCGATGGTGGTCCCGTTGAGTGCGGTGATCACCTCGTTCTGCTTGTAGGCGTGCGGGCTCAAGTGATTCTGCGCAATGGCGAGCCAGCAATCGATGTCGACCGGCAGCGCCGCTTCGGTGGCCGCGAGCAGGATGCCGAGCGCGACCGCGGAGCCGTTCATGTCTTCGTGCATGCCGTGCATGTAGCGCGCGGTTTTCAGGTTGTGCCCGCCGGTGTCGAAGCATATGCCCTTGCCCACCAGCGCCACCCTTGTTTTTGCCTTGCCATGGCGATAGCGCAATCGCACGATCGCGGCATCCGGCACCGCGCTCCCCTGTGCCACGGCGACAAAGGCCCCCGCGCCCATGCGGCGCAGCCGCTTCATGTCGTATTCCTGGTGTTCCCAGCCGCGTTTGCGCGCGAGCTTGGCCACGCGCTTGCGATAAGCGCCCGGCGTCAGTTCGTTGGGCGGCAGCACGGTCAACTCGCGGCACAATGTATTTCCCGACGCCTGTGCCCGCAGCAACGCGAACCCATCCGCGTCCTTATGGCCGTACACGCGAATGCGCTCGAGCGGCACGCTCTCGGACTTCTTCTTGCGTTCGGGCAACGGCGTCCCGTTGATCCACGCCGCATAGACGGCGCAGGCGGCCGCCTGCCGGCGGGTTTTCGCGTCGCCAAAGACGCCGATGACGATCTCTCTTGGCTTCTCGGCGAGGAGCGGCTGCAGCGCCTTGCGCACCATAGTCTGCTGCTCGAAGGCCGGCTGTTTCGGATCGAGGGCGACCCACGCCGCAAGGGCGCCGTGCGCAAGATCGGTCGTCACCGGGCTCTTGACGAGCTCGTCGAGTTTCTTATGGCGACGCTTGAGCGCCGAATCGAGCGCATCGTTGAACGGCACATCCGCGAGGCCGTGCGGTTGCAGGGCATTCGGCAAGACCAGCAACAGATGGCTTGCGCGGCGCGCCTCCGATGCGCTCAACGGGGCTGCAGTCTGTTCCAGCTTGGCAAGCATGCTATGGGGCGGACGAATGGCGACGCCGGATTATAGCGTGCGACGCCGCGCGTTCTTCTTTAGAATCATCGTGAGCGCCGAACCGCAAGCCGGAGGACACAAAGAGCCGCCATGCGCCAATATCTTGAATTGATGAAGCACGTGCTCGATCACGGTGCGCGCAAGAGCGATCGGACCGGGACCGGCACGCTGAGCGTCTTCGGGGCGCAGCTTCGCTTCGACCTCAGTGCCGGCTTCCCCCTGCTCACCACGAAAAAGGTGCACCTGAGATCCATCATTCACGAGCTGCTGTGGTTCCTCAAGGGCGACACCAACGTCCAGTATCTGCGGGAGAACGGCGTCACCATCTGGGACGAATGGGCCGACGCCAATGGCGATCTCGGCCCGGTCTATGGCCGGCAATGGCGCTCATGGCCCGCGCCCGAC